>DAOTWP010000022.1:0-18328 GCA_034435675.1 Anaerolineae bacterium | reverse complement strand
AGCATACTGAACGTGGCTTTGAAGTGTTCCTTCAGCACCGCCGTGAAACCGTCAATCAGGGTGCGCTCATCGGGCGCGTCATCGCGCAGACGGTCAATCCGGTAAATCGCTTCCAATTCGCGGTTGCGCTGCGCCAGTTTCCAGACGATGCGTGCCTGAACAACGGCAGAGTCAATCTGGCTTTCCGCCATGCGCAGCAGCACCAGATCCGCATCATCGAACGAGCGTGACTTGCGCGCGAGGAAAAAGCCGCCCAGCGGATGCAGTTCACGATCCAGGATAATCCGCACGCCAATCGCCTGCTCCCACACACCGCTGTCCAGCACACACGGTGCTGGGCAGTCCATCGCCAGCCTGCACAGCGTCAGCGCCAGATCGTCAGGCACACCTGCCGCCGCCAATGCCTCGACATCATCGCTGGTTTCTTCCAGCAGCAGCAGTGCGCAGGCATCAGCCGCAAAATGCTGTTTCAGCGTGTCTACCAACGCTTTAAACATCGTCTGGGGGTCGTCGCCGTCATCCAGCGAATCCCGTACATGATCCAGCGCAAGCAGCAGCGCCATTTCGCGTTCTTTTTGGGCGAACGCCAGCCGCAGTGCATCAGTCATGCAATTGCTCCTACCTGTGTCAAAGGTACAAGAGCATCGAAGCGCAATGCCCTATCCAGAGTTTAATTCTAACGGCATTCGGCAAAATAGAAAATCGACCGGGCGCACCGTTCCGGCATGGAGAACGTATTGTTTTGTATGGCAAGCTGCGCTATGCTGAACGCGCGCCAAAATCGGTGAAGTCTCATAAAGGCAGGTGACGGTTGACCGCGGAAGTACTCGAACAGGATAATAAACTGGTGCTGGATTATGAGGCAATTCGGCGGCGGGAATACGAACTGATTACCACACTGCTCGACATGCTGCCGCAGATTGACAACCTTAACCCCGAAATCGTCGGTCAAGTCCGGGATGCCCTGTTTCACGCCGATCATCCCTTTTTGCTGGTCTTTGTCGGTCCATTCAGTTCCGGCAAATCAAGCATCATCAACGCGCTGCTGGGAGAGCGTGACCTGCTGAGTGTGGGCGTCACCCCGACAACAGACCGCATCACGATTCTGCGCTGGGGCGAAGATGCCCAGCGCATGAACAGCGGTGGCGATGTGGATACTGTCTTTTATCCCTCACCGCTGCTACGCAAAGTCAGCTTTGTAGATACACCCGGACTCGAAAGCGTCTTCCAACAGCATGAAGAGACAACCCGCAGGTTTCTACACCGCAGCGATGTTGTGCTGATGGTTATGCTGGCGACCCAGGCAATGACCGCACGCAACCTCGAATATCTGCAAACACTCAAGAACTATGGCAAAAAAATTATCCTGGTGATCAGCCAGGCGGACCTGCTAACCACTGAAGAAGCTGACACCGTGCGCGACTACGTGCTGGAACAGAGCCAGACACGGTTGGGTTTCAAGCCGGACATCTGGCTGATTTCTGCGCAGCAGGGCTTTGTCGCTCGCGCAGGCACGGAACTGGATCAGCAGGAATGGCGCGCCAGCGGCTTGTACCGCATCGAAGAGTACATTGATCGCGAGCTAAGCGATGTGGCACGCCTGCGGCAGAAGCTGCAAACGCCGCTGCAAATATTGCAGAATGCCAATAAAGCGGCGCTGGTCGTCGTGCGCGGCAACCAGGCTGTGCTGGATCGTTACCAGAGCATTTCGACCAATATCGAACAGCAGCTTGCCGCCTGCAAACGCGAGCAGGACAAAATCGTTCGTGAGAGTGTTGGCGAAATCAGCGACCAGTTCGGCACAGCGGCAATGCGCGGCAGCGAGGCAATCCGTGACATTTTCCACCTCTCACGCGCGTTTGGTTCGCTGCGTGTTGGTGTGACGGAATTGATCGGCATCGGGCGACTGCTGGGACGCAGCGCCGAAAACAAAACCCAGTATATTCGCACGACCTTTGAAAAGTACCGCAGCTTTGAGCCAATCAACGAACTGCCGGAAGTGGTCAACAAGCTGGGACCACGCTTAGAAGGGCGCGATATTCAGGATATTGACGATTTGGTCAAATATGCCCAGCGCGAACTGCGGGCGCTGCCCGCGGGCATCAGCGAAAAAGTTATCGGCACGGTGCAGGCACCCGTGCAGTATGACCGTCGTGCTTTGCAGGGCATCCGCGATGAACTGGGAACGCTGGAAGACCGGGCGCGCAGTGTTGAGGTCGAACGGCTGGCGAATACCCGCCGCAGCGCAGTAGTTTATCTGGCATTGTGGGAAGTGCTGGTAATAATCCTCGGTGCAGCGCTGCTGGCGGCATCGGGTAGTCTCGGTGCGGAGCAGCCGCTGGTGCCAGTGGTTCTGTTTGTGCTGCTGCTGGCGTTCGGTTTGATGGGCTTCTTGATGCTGCCGCTGTTCGGGCGCATTCAGGAAACCCGCTATACCAACCGGTTGCTCAAGTTGCAGGCGGAGTACACAACGGTTGTCACCGCCGCCGCCGACAAGCAGATCGAATATGGCATGCGGCTGCGCGCTGACAGCATCGCCCCATTGACGCGCATGATCGAAGCGCAGACACAAATTCAGAAAGATCAGCTCGCCGCGCTGCAAAACGCCGAGCAGGAAATGACGCGCATTGAGGCGGATCTCAATACGCTTGGCAAACGAGGCTTGTTTGGATTGAGAGGTTAATCCGAGTGGATGCTACAGCCGTTTACACCCTGAGCGGACCGTTAGCTGCGCTGCGCGAGTCCGAGATCAAACTGCTGAACGATATCGCGGCGGCGCTGGCGGAACTGGGGGATGTCGCCGCCGATGACCGCAAACGCCTGAACGATGTCGCTGCTGATTTGCGCACCTTGTTTTTTCTGGTCGTCATCATCGGGGAATTCAACGCGGGGAAGTCGTCGTTCATCAATGCGCTGCTGGGCGATGCCCTGCTGCCCACCGGCATTACCCCAACTACCGAGGTGATCGAACTGATTCGTTATGCGGATTTGCCTAATCGCCAGCCCAACCGCCGCGAAGATGGGCTGCGCGAGTGGGCGCACCCCAACACCGGCGCGCCCGGCGTGGCAATTGTGGATACACCGGGCACGGGGTCGGTGTTCGAACGGCACGAAACAATTGCCAAATCATTCCTGCATCGCAGCGATCTGGTCATCTTTGTTATTTCAGCGAAACGCGCTTTCGCCCAGACGGAACGCCTGTATCTTGAACTGGCGAAAAGCTATGGCAAAAAGATCATTCTCGTTGTGAATCAGGTTGATCTGCTCGGCGTCAATGAACAGAATGAAGTGCGTCGTTTTATCGAACGGCAGGCAAAAGAACTGCTGGATTTACAACCGCTGATTTTTATGACCAGTGCCAAAGAAGCGCTCGAAGCACAAAAAGCCGGGCTGCCCCCCGGCGCGCCATTGCCCGGCGGCATGGACGGGGTCAGGGCGCACCTGCGCGGCGTGTTTAATCAGGCGCCTCCCGCACAGCAGAAGCTGCTGGCACAGTTGGACATGGCACAGACTGTGCTCAAACGTTATCAGATCGAACTTCAGAAAAAGACTGAACTCGTGACCAGCGATACCGCCCGCGTGCGCGAAGTGCAGACCGAATTGCAGCAGCAGTCACTGGGCATTGAGCGCCAGTTGCAGCAGGCGCGCGAAGACATCAACCGGGTATTCGACGGCATTCGCCAGCGCGGGATCAACTTCATTGACATGCATTTGTCTGTGCGCAACATCGGGCGGCAGCTTAATCGTCAGGCGCTGCAAACCGAGTTTCAGGATGTGGTCATCGGGCGGGCGCTGCGCGACATCAATGATGCGACAACTGGCTATGTCAACGCGGTAATTGATAACAGCCGGGTCTACTGGCGCGGCGTGATTGACCGGCTGAATCAGCTCCGTGAACTGTTGAATCAGGAAGTCGCCGGGCTGGATGCCAATGTTTATGCCGAACAGCGCACCAGTCTGGAACAGGCGATTGCCATCGCAGAAGGCGAACTCAAAACCTATTCCAGCGGGCGGGTGCTCAACGACATTGAGCAGCAGTTCGAAACTAATCTAGGCACGTTTACACGCGGGGCACTGGCGGCAGTCGGCGGACTGGTCACTTTAGTGCTGGCAGCGGCAGCGCCCGGACCAATCATTGGTGCTGGGGCGATTGCCACCGCGACACTTGCTTTTGTCATCGGCGCGCCGATTGCCGTTGCCGGGGGCTACGCCGCACTGCGGGCGTATCGCCGCATCAGCAACGATGCCAAAAACGCATTCAACGGGCGCGTCACAGCGCTGCAAACCTCGTTCCACAGCACGCTGGATGACCTGACACAAAAAGAGCGCCAGCGGTTGGTGGAATATGGCAACCGCGTGCTGACGCCCATTTTTAGCCGGCTGGAGGCACTGGCAAAACGTTACGCCGACCAGCAGAAGCATCTCGATGGATTTCAGGAACAGGTATCAACACTGCGCAAAGGAATTGAAGCGCTGAAATGACCATGACCCTGGAGCTTCAGGCGCAGGTGGTGTTTAACCTGCTGCTTGCAGCGTTCTGTGGAATGATTATCGGCTTTGACCGGGAACGGCGGCGGCGGCCTGCCGGGCTGCGTACGCATATGCTCGTCTGTCTTGGTGCCTGTCTGTTCACCATACTGTCGCTGCACGCTTTTCCCGGCTCGGACAGCGGGCGCGTTGCCGCGCAGGTGGTGGTCGGCATCGGCTTTCTGGGCGCCGGGGTGATCGTCCTGCGCGGGGGAGAACCGCGTGACGTAACTACTGCCGCCGATATCTGGGCGACGGCTGCGGTAGGTATGACAACCGGCACTGGCGCGTGGCTGTTGGCGCTGGCGGCGACACTGCTGATCTGGTTTATCCTCGCGGTGCTGCGCAAAGTTGAGGACAAACCACCCTTATAGCCGGTGAATCGCGCGAATCTGGTCGAGCAGCGGCTGGATCATCGGTGAATTATGGCGTGTGTCTATCCCCAGCGGGTCCACCACAGTATCATCACCCAGCAGCGCGTGAGCAATGTTGACAATGCCACTGCCCAGCACCTCCAGGTCATACCCCCCTTCAATAACAAAGATAATCCTTCCCGCGCAGAACTGCTGCGCAATTTCGATCAGCGTCCGGGTCATCTGTGCATATCCCGTCAGGCTCAGGCGCATGCCCGCCAGCGGGTCGCTCCAGTGCGCGTCGAACCCGGCAGACACCAGCAGCAGTTCCGGCTGAAAGCGTTCGGCTGCGGGCAGCACCACCTGCTCGAAGATGCGGGCATAGCTCTCGTCCCCGTGCCCTGCCACCAGCGGCACATTGATCGTATATCCAGCACCCCTGTCGCTGCCGGTATCGTGCAGCGCGCCAGTGCCAGGATAGAAAAAACCGCCGTACTGGTGGATGGAAAGGACCAGCACACCGGGATCATCATAAAACATCGCTTCGGTACCGTTGCCATGATGCACGTCAAAATCAACAATCATCACCCGCTGAATACCATGCACCTGCTGCGCATAACGCGCGGCGATGGCAATATTGCCCAGCAGGCAGAAGCCCATGGCGTGGGTCGGCATGGCATGATGTCCCGGAGGGCGCACCACCGCCAGTCCGTTATGCGCCTTGCCATTCAGCACCATGCTGGTAGCACACACCACGCCCCCGGCAGACAGGCGCGCAATCGTGTATGACTTCGGGTTGAAGTAAGTGTCGTTGTCAATCATTACGGTGCGCTGCTGCTCACCCAGTCGCCGAAGCAAGTCCAGATGCGCTCTGGTATGCACGCTCAGCAGCAGGCTTTCTTCCACTAACTGTGGTTCCATCTGGAGCATGCGCGCACTCAACCCGGCGTCCTCCAAGTGCTGCCACGCCGCTCGTACACGATCCGCTCGTTCGGGGTGGCGCGGTAAATCATGTTCGATGTAGCGCGAGTGCGTGCTATAAACAGTGGTCATACCGTCTTTACGTCCTGCTCGTTGGGTTGAGTCAATTCAGCGCCGATGCTTTCCCTGCCGGTGTGCGCTGCGCGTTCAAGCGGATTGCAGTTGATTCACTGCAAGTGGGATTTTGATGCCAAACGTACTGCCTTCGTGTTCCTTGCTTTGCAGGTAGACACTGCCGCCGTGTGCTTCTGCCACTGATTTGACGATTGCCAGCCCCAACCCCGTACCGGAAATCTTACGGCTTTCTTCCGTGCGGTAAAAGCGCTCGAAAACGCGCGTTTGCTCCTTAAGGGCAATGCCGGGCCCGTTATCGCTGACTTCGAGGTACATGGACTCTTCTTTGATATACAGGCGCACGATCACGCTGCCGCCTTCCTGTGTGTATTTAGCGGCATTTTCCAGATAATTGTGCAGCGCGCGGGAAATCCAGCGGCGATCCAGGAACATCAGCGGCACGTCAGTGGCAATAACTACTGACATCAGCAGCTGCTTGCGCTCCATCAGCGGTCTAATCTCCGCAGTGACCTCGCGTACCATCTCGCGCAGGTCGAATTCAGAACGGTTGAAACCGAAGCCGCTTTCAATCTGTTCCAGATGCAGCAGGTCATCAATCAACGCGCGCAGGCGGTGTACGCCGGTCAGGGCAATGTCTATCACTTCGCGCTGTGTCGCTTCACCGCCAGCAGTCATGGTCTTGAGCAGATCCAGCGAATTATACGTCACGCTCAGCGGGTTGCGCATATCGTGCGCCGCCGCCTGGATAAACTCCGCGCGTGCTAGTTCCGCCTGCCGCTGAAGGGTAATATCTTGCAGCACAATCACCCAGCCATCCGTCTTTGCTTCCTGATCAAGCTGGCTTTCGACCATCACCGGCGACACCAACACTGCCAGTGTGCGCCCGTTCTGTGTTTCCACCTGAAACGTTTTCGCGGCTTCGCGCTCAGGATTCGACAGCGCCAACAGCAGCGAGTCGCGCAGGGTGTCCGGGATAGGCACTTCGCGCAGTGGAATACCAATTAACCGCCCTGCCTTGATGCCCAGCAGTTGCTCGGAGGTCTGGTTCACCAACCGGATACGCCCGTTCTGGTCTGTAGCGATGATGCCATCTGCGGTGGAATGCAGGATAGCGCTGAGCCGTTTTTCCTGTTCGACACTTTCTTCGTACAGTTTGGCGTTATCCAGCGCCACACCCACTGTGTCAGCAACGGCGCGCAATACATTGACGACATCATCATTGAAGCTGTTTGGCCTGGTGCTCATAATGCTGAGGATACCAATAATGGTGTTGCGCGCATGCATCGGTGCCATCGCAATCGAACGGAACGGCTCCTGATCGAAGAAACCGCGCACCGCGTATTCTTCCGTACCATCCAGGTTGTTATACACAACCACATCATTGGTGGCGATCACTTGCCCGGACATGCCCTTGCCTTTGGGCACGCGCATCGGCTTGCTGACCACAAAATCGTGAATCCAGCCAAGCTGGGCCCGCAGCACGACTTCTTCGGTTTCGCCGTCAATCAGGCTGATTCCGCCTGCTTCTGCGCCAACAACGTCCACCACTGCGCGCAGCGCTGTTTCCAGCGTCCGATCCAGATCAAGCGACTGTCCGACAGTGGCAGCAACAGTGTTAATCGCCGCCATCTGGTCAATGCGGCGCTTCAGTTCTTCCGAAAGTAGTCTATTCTGGACAATTAAAGTCTGTGTATCGTACACGGCACTCGCCCACCAGTCCGTTTGCCAGCTACAATAACGCCTCACGCAAGTGTCATCGGGTCATGCCAGAATTCCCCCGATTTGCTTGCCAATTGCTGGTTATTGTACCACAAAGGAAACTACTGCTATGAGTTTTGATGCCTACGCTTTACGAACGCAGTTTCCGGCGCTTCAGCTACTTAGCGCCAATGGAACGCCACCGGTATTTCTGGATAATCCTGCCGGAACGCAGGTGCCCCAGCGCGTGATTGACGCCGTGGCAGAATATTATACGACGATGAACGCCAATTCCGGCGGCGCGTTTGCCACCAGCCAGCGTAGTGATCTCGCAGTACAGGCAGCGCGTGAGCGTGTGGCGGATTTTCTTAATGCCCCCCGTGCCGACGAGATCGTTTTTGGACCTAATATGACCTCGCTCAATTTCCAGTTGAGCCGCGCGCTTGCCCGCACGTTGCAACCCGGCGATGAAATCGTCCTGACCCGTATGGATCACGATGCCAATGTCGCCCCCTGGCTGCGTATTGCCGCAGACTACGGGCTGGCGGTGCGCTGGGCAGACATCGTCGCCGCAGACTGCACACTGGACATGGACAGCCTTGAAGCCGCCCTGACCGAACGCACCCGTATCGTTGCCGCCGTCCACGCCTCGAACGCGGTCGGCACAATCAATCCCGTGCAGCAGATTGCGGCGATGGCGCATGCTGCCGGAGCGCTGTTTGTGCTGGATGCCGTCCAGAGCGCACCGCACGTCCCGCTGGATGTGCAGGCGCTCGGCTGCGACTTTCTCCTCTGCTCGGCATACAAATTTTTCGGTCCGCATGTCGGTGTGCTGTGGGGACGATACGAACTGCTGGAAAGCCTGCCCGCCTACAAAGTACGTCCGTCCAAAGACAAGCCGCCCTACCGCTGGGAAACCGGGACGCCCAGCTTTGAAACCATCCACGCGACAGCCGCCGCGCTGGATTATCTGGCGTCAATTGGCGAAACCCACGGCACACCTCATGCTGCATCATTTTCCGGTTTCAGCGGACGACGGCTGCACTTGAAGACCGGCATGGCGGCACTGCGCGAGTATGAACGCTCGCTGGCAGCGCAGCTCATCGCCATGCTGCAAACCATCCCCGATGTGCGCATTTACGGCATTACCGACCCGGCGCGTTTTGACCAGCGTGTACCGACCGTTGTATTCACCCATGCGCGGCACACCCCGCGTGCCGTTGCTGAAGCGCTTGCCCGCCAGCACATTTACGTCTGGGATGGCAATTATTACGCGGTGGAGATCATGGCAGCACTGGGACACAGCGAAGACGGCATGGTGCGTGTGGGACTGGCGCATTACAACACGCCGGAGGAAATCGAACGGCTGGAGGCAGCGCTGCGCGCGCTATGAGGGCAGCGCTTCAGCTTCAACAACAGGTTTTCAGTTTTACGACACCACGGGGTCGCGTCCACGTGGGCATACCGCTGGCGGTGCTGTCCAGAATCAGCAGCAGTTGCTGCTCAGCCTGGCGCGGATGATCGTCCGGATACAGCGCAGCGAGGCAAGACTATACACTTGAATCGGGTGAAATGCGGTATTCTTAATGCAATAGTTTAGCGTTCTGTTCCGTTTTCTTCGGGTTAGGTTTTGCAGGCTATGCCTGATAAACTGTGATGACAAACTTTATCAACGAACCACAATTTGCATCCATTCATCCCAAACTCGACCTTGCGCCGGATTTTTCGGGCGTCGACTTTCCCTGTGTTGAATTGCCCGATGATGCCCAGACGCTGCTTGCCCGGCGCACCTACGAGATTGCCCTCATTCACGAAGCCGGGGTGCGCCTGACCCGTGAACTGAGCTTGCCAGCGATCTGCCACACCCTGCATACCTTGATTGCGCGGGTGATGAGTTGCGACAGCTTTGTGGTCAGCAGTTTCTCGCGCGAAGACCGGCTCATTGGGGCGATTTATGTCTATCATGATGGCGAAGAAGTTGATCCTGCTGAATTCCCTCCGCTGCCCTTCAATCCCGATGAAGTTACAGAGGACCGCAGCGGCACACAGGGACGCGCTATCCGCACCGGCAAATCGCTGCTGCTCAACGATTTAGAGGCATATCTTGAGAATGTGCCCGGCTATTATTATGAGGATGGCAAGATCTACGAGCGCGACTTCGAACGCACGCCGCCAGAGATCGAAACCACGCGCGCCGCGCTGATTGTGCCGCTGAAACTGGATCAGCAGGTCACAGGCATTGTGCAGGTGATGAGCTTCACGCTTGGCGTTTTCAATCTCGATCAGCTGCGTTTTCTGGAAGCGCTCGCCCCACAGGTAGCCATTGCCTTACAGAATGGTCGCCTGCACAATCGTTTGCAGGCACTGAATGACGAGCTTGCCCGCGCCAACAGTGAGCTGGAAGCGCGGGTAGAAGCCCGCACAGAGGAACTGCGGGCAGCGCTGGCAGAACAGCGGCAAATCAGCGCGCTGAAGGCACACCTTGTTTCAATGGTTTCGCATGAGTTCCGCACGCCCCTCACGGTGATTATGAACTCGGCAGATATACTTGATCGTTACGCGGGGCGCCTTGAACCGGAGCGGCGTACGGCACACGTGCAGCGCATTCAGGAACAGGTCCTCTATCTGTCAGCGATTGTTGACAATGCGCTTACCGTCAGCCGTGCCGAGACCGCCGGGCTGCAACCAAAACGGGTCGTCACCGATGTCATTGCGCTGGTGCGGCAGCTTTGTGCCACCCTGCAAGCAGACAGCCCGCAGCGCATCATTGAGTTTGACATACATGGCACTACCGTGCCCGTGCTGCTTGATCCGGCGATGCTTCAACAGGCGGTCACCAATCTGCTGACCAATGCGCTCAAGTACTCCTGCGCACCGCATCCGGTATACTGCCGGTTGGTCTTTGATGCGCAGTACCTGCAAATCCAGGTGGAGGATCACGGGCAGGGTATTCCTGAAGCAGAATTGCGCCTGTTGTTTGCGCCCTTTCATCGTGCCAGCAATGTAGGGTCTATCAAGGGCACCGGGCTGGGGCTGGTCATCGTCAAGCATGTTGCCGAGGCACACGGCGGATCAATTACGCTGCAAAGCGCCGAAGGCAAAGGCACCACTGCCACGCTGCGCCTGCCCCTCGCGTAAGCCGCATTCTCTGGCTGAGCGGTAACCCCGCGCATGTATGCCGGTGTTCACCTGTGCTATACTGCGCAATAAGCTGTTTGATCTGGATTTCGTTGGACGAGCTAACCTATGAAACGCGCACCCCAGCGCCGCAGCGCCGCACAACTCAAACCGAGTGAACGTACCGACCTGATGCTGCCTGACAACAATGCCGCGCTGACATTTAACTTTGCGCTGGCGCTGCCGGGGCGTGCCAGCAGCCGCCATACCCAGCGCGCCTACTTCCGCTGGGTGGATCGCTACCTGGTAGATGTTGCCGAACTCAACCCGACCAGCGGGCAGGGGCGTTACGTGCGCATGCAGGCGCTGCCGCTGGATGTGCTGCACGAGGCGCTTAGCGCGCCGCAGCTTCGGGCGTGGCTGGGCATGCTGGCGCGCGATGGGCACGGCAAACAGGGCATCGGGCAAGCGCGGGCATCTATCGTCACGCTGGCGAGCCTGCTGGCAGAAGCCGGCTGGCTGGACGACTACACCAGCGCGGGCATGGGCAATGTGCGCCCCCCAAAAGCGGAAGAAGGGCAGCGTCCAGGGCGCTGGCTGTCAATTGATCAGGTTAAGCTGCTGATGGGGTCGGCAAAGGCAATCGGCACATCAGAGAATCAGGCGTTGCGCAACGAACTGGTGGCGACCATCCTCTGCACAATGGCGCTGCGCCGCGAAGAGCTTGCCGCCGCACGCTGGGGCGACCTGAGTCTGCAAAACAACCGCGTGGTGCTGCAAGTACATGGCAAGGGACGCAAGGTTGCCAGCATTGATGTGCCGCGCCCGGTGATTCGCATCATTGAACGTTGGCGGCAGTCCATCCACAGCGAGTACGGCCCGCCGCAGCCGCATACCCCGCTGGCACGACGCATCTGGAAAGGCGGGCGGGTCAGCAAGACCGGTCTAACACCGGACGGCATCTGGTGGATGATCGGCGCGGCGGCGCGACATGCCGGGTTAGGCGAGGTCGCCCCGCATGACCTGCGCCGTTCGGTGGCGGGTGCCCTGCAAGAGGCAGGTACGCCCATCGAAAAAATCAGCAAGCTGCTGCGCCACAGCAACGTCGCCGTCACCGAGCGCTACCTCAGCCGCCTGCCGCAGGCGAACGAGGGCGCTGTGCTGATGAGCGATCTGATCGGTTTCGATGACCAGGATGACGACTGGCCCGGCTATGATTTTGAGGTCAACGTCACCGAAGACGCGGAATAGCCCTGCGCCCGGTAGTGCCGCCAGCCGCCAGCCGAAGTAACTGCGCCAAACTTGTTCGTGTGGCTGCCCGAAAGCGCGCTCGTATAGTTCCACTGCTGCGTGGGCGAATTTCGCGCTCTGGTTTAGATTGCACCCACAAACGGCAGGAAGAACAGGATGATGCTGGCGACAATCTGGCACAGCCATGCCGCTGCCAGTCCGCTGCGCTGGCGTACATAGCTGTACATCGTGTTAACCATCACCAGCGCCACGCCGATCACCAGCGCTACTGCCGGATAGTTGACCAGATCGAGCATCGGGAAAAACAGCAGCACTGACCAGACACTTGCCAGCAGCCCCACCACCCAAAAGGCATAGTTCTGCTGTAATACCCCGCGAAAAAACAGTGTTTCACCCAGCGGCATGACGAAGATGACATACGCCAGCAGCGTGCCGTCGCCCATGTTGGGGAACAACCGCTGCACGGTGGCATTCAGCGTGCCACCGCCCACCAGCAGCAGCGGAATGCTGATTATCATGCCGAACACCACACCCCAGACGAGATTATCCAGCGCCTCCTGCCCAATGCGCGCGCCGCCGCCCAGCAGCCACGCCAGCACGCCGAACAGCGCCAGCACCCCCCATACGACTGTGTAGCGCATATCCGCCGAGTCGGGCACCCAGGGTGTCAGCCCAATACTGACGGCAATCGCGATCAGAAAGCCAAAAGCCTGATCGTTGTTCGCCCCCCGGTAGAGGACACGCGCTTCGGGCGCTGTGTCGTTCCCCTGCGTGCGCGGCGGTTGACGGCGTGCAGACTGGCGTTTTGTCGTGCGCAGCCCGGCAGCACGTGGCTCCTCCGGCACAGTGATTGGCTGGGGCGACTGCGGCAAATCTGGCGGTGTGAACAGCGGCGACTGCGGTTCTCGCGGTCCCTGCGGCACGCGATACGGGTCGGAGAATGCATCGGAACTGCGCGAGTCGTCAGGCGGGTAGGACGGATTCATGCCAGCAGCGCACCCATTGCATCCACAACCGTCTGCACCCGTTCGCGCGTAATCCAGTAGTGCGTTACGGCACGGAACAGGCGGCGGTATGCCGGGTAGGGGCGCATCATGATGTTGTATCCCTGCTGCAGGCGCTGGCTGAGTTCTTCCGGCGTCAGCTTTGCCTGTTCGGTGATCTCAAACATCACAAAATTGGTGTACACCCGCGCCAGATCCACCTTCAGTCCGGGGATCTGCGCCAGCCCTTCCGCCAGCAGGCAGGCATTGGCGTGGTCTTCGTGCAGCCGGTGGCGCATCTCGCGGATGCCGATCAAGCCTGCCGCCGCCAGCACCCCACCCTGCCGCATGCCCCCGCCGAGCATTTTGCGCATTCGCCGCGCTTCATTGATGAATATCCGGTCGCCCACCAGCACCGACCCCACTGGCGCGCACAAACCTTTCGACAGGCAAAATGTCACACTGTCCGCTGCTGCCACCAGCGCCGCCGGGTCTGCATCCAGCGCGGCAGCCGCGTTGAAGATGCGCGCGCCGTCAATATGCAGCTTCACGCCATATTCCTGCGCAATACTGCCCACCTGCGCTGTGTACGCCGCGCTGACCGGAATGCCATATCTGCCGCCGTGCGTGTTTTCAAGGCAAATCAGTTTCGTGTGCGGAAAGTGGATGTTATCGCCGCGCACTGCATGGCGCACCGCGTCTAAATCGAACGTGCCATCCTCTTCCACGTTGAGCAGGTTGGGCTGCACCCCGCCCAGGGCGGACATACCGCCCACCTCGTACTTGAAAGTGTGCGCCTCGCGACCCAGGATAACCTCATCACCACGCCCGCCGCAGTGGGTCAGGATAGCAATCAGGTTGCCCTGCGTACCACTGCTGACGAACAACCCGGCTTCTTTGCCCAGGATTTCGGCAGATTCGGCTTCAAGCTGGTTAACCGTCGGGTCTTCGCCGTACACATCATCGCCAACGACAGCATTTGCCATCGCCTCGCGCATGGCGGGAGTGGGGTGGGTAACAGTATCACTGCGCAAATCAATCAGGTTCATGACTTGTATCATCCTTTAAGCGAGAGTCAGCATCAATGCGCATGAGCGCCCGGTGCAAGCGCCTACCCTTTCAGCATCCGGTTAGGATCAAGAATCACCGTTCGGGTCGGCGGGGCAGCAATTTCCAGTGTGCCGCTCATGCCATCCAGCCGCAGATCACAGGCTTCAAGTCGCAGCAGCAGATGCGTGTCATAGGGCACATGCGCATGCAGCGTCGCCGCCGCCAGCGAACGCAGTGCCGCCCGCCGCCGCGCTACGACATACACGCCGGCATCATCCTGATCCGTCGCCACACGCCAGCCAAACGGCGCGCGCAGTTGCAGCGCCAGTTCCACTTTTGGCTGCATCCAGCGGGTAATGCGCACAGTTGCATATTCCAGTTGCAGATAGAAGGTGATGTCTGCGCCAACCATGAATGTGAACGTCTGCGCCTTTCGGGCGACTTCGGTTAGCGCGGACGCTGTGTTAACCAACTGCCACAGGTTCGAGAGATTTTCCATCAGTTCACCGAGGATCGCACTGTTTTAGCCAGTCACGCACAGCATCTGCCACCACCTGCGGTTGCTCCAACGCCAGCATATGCCCGCCGCCTTGCACCGTGAACAGGGTTGCATCGGCGATCTGGTCGCGCAGATATTCGCTGTATTTGTACGCCGCCATGCGGTCTGCCGTGCCACCCACCACCAGCACAGGCACGCGGATTTCGCCCAACCGGGCACGCACATCGAAAGCATTGCAGGCGGCATAATCGTGATAAAGCACGTCAGGATTATTCGCAAGAATCCCCGCGTAACTGTTTGCATAGACCTGCGCTTCCAGCCCCTCTGCCCATGCCCACGCCGTAATCGTGCGGGCAACTCCGGGCAGGTCAGTATAGACCTTGTTGAGGATGTCCGGATGCACGCCGAGTTTTGCACCCGTGCCCACCAGCACCAGACCGGCAGCCCGCGCCGTGTGTTCCAGTGCCAGCGTCAGCGCCACCGCACCGCCCATACTGTGCCCGCCAATCACTGCGCGGTCGATCCCCAGCGCATCCAGCAGCGCGACCATATCCGCCGCGTAGTCTGCAACGGATGCTCGCCCCGGTTCTGGGCTGCTGCCGTGCCCCGGCAAATCAGGCGCGATCACGCGGGTGTTGGGTAGTGTGCGCAGGGCAGCAGACCAGTCTTCATGCGTGCCCCCTGCGCCGTGTACCAGCAGCAGCGGGGGCTGCTGCGCGGGCGGGGCAGGGTTGTGTTCACTGTACCAGATAGGTACACGAGCTGTGGTCAAAAGCGGCATGGGATTATCCTGCATGGCTTGTGCTGTGCATACGCAGATTATAACACGCGCACCGGGACCACTTGCAACCACGCAGCGCCATTGCGAGGCAACTGCGCCGCAGTGACGCTGCAACTTTACGGGGTTGACGCCACACGGTTGTATAAGGGATGATTGCAAGGCTATGCGCTGCACAGGCAGGGCAACAACCAACGGACAGCAACGGAGTTTTTACACGTGGCACAACTGCTCGAACAACTTGCCGAACTCATTCAGAATATCATCCTGACCTTCAATTACCCTGGCATCTTTGGCATCACCTTCATCGAGACCGTTTTTCCGCCCATTCCGTCGGAACTGGTGATGCCCTTTGCCGGGTTCGAAGTCGCCGCAGGGCAGCTTAACCTGATCGGCGTACTGCTTGCCGGGACGCTTGGCTCAACACTGGGCGCGCTGGTGCTGTATTACATCGGCGCGTGGGCGGATGAGCGCATCATTCGCAGCTTTGTGCGGCGCTATGGGCGCTGGTTCCTGCTCAGCGAAGATGATATTGACCGGGCGCTGAAGGTCTTTGGACGTTATGGCGAAGCGGTGATTTTCTTTGGGCGCATGATGCCGATTATCCGCAGCCTGATTTCGATCCCCGCGGGCATGAACCGCATGCCGCTGCCGCGTTTCCTGCTCTTTACCGCGCTGGGAACCGGTGCATGGATCGCCTTCCTGACGATTGCCGGTGTCGTGCTGGGCGAAAACTGGCAGCAGATACTCGATGTGATTGATCGCTATGAAGACATTATCATTATCGGGCTGGTTATCGTTCTGATTGTTTTCGTCGTCTGGAAACTGCGCGCACGCCTGCGCGGCAGCCGACCTGCCACCGCCACAGCAGAAGAAACCGCTGCCGAATAACACGGTTTCATCAGCAGCGCCGAGGCGGGTTATGGCACGCCTCCGCTGCTATTTTCTCAACGCGACGCTCCCTATCCCGCATTTCCATGCTTATCCCCATACAGGAGCAGCCCGATGACAACCAACAACTGGCAGACTTTTTTTGACCACCATGCTCACCTGTACATGGACGAACCGTTTGTCCGTGCCACACACACCGAAGTGGACTTTCTGGTGCAGCACTTGCAGCTTGTGCCGGGGATGCGCGTACTCGATGTGGGCTGCGGTACGGGGCGGCATGCGGTAGAGCTGGCAAAACGCGGTTATGCGGTGACGGGCGTTGATCTCAGCAGCGGCATGCTGGCGGAAGCGCAAAAAGTTGCCGATGCCGCCGGAGTGCATGCCGAATGGGTCCATCGCGCGGCGCAGGATTACCAAGCCCCACAGCCGTTTGATGCCGTTTATTCAGTCTGTGAAGGCGGGCTGTCGCTGCTGGGACAGGATGATGCCTTCGACCGTGATCTGCTTGTGCTGCGCAACATCTTTGCCGCGCTCAAACCGGGCGGTTGTGCGCTGGTGACGGTGCTTAACGGTATGCGTTTCCTCAAAATCTACGGGGAGGCTGATGTGCAGGCAGGGCGCTTTGATCCCATGACCATGGTCGAACACGGCACGATGGAGATTACCACGCCGCAGGGCAAACGCAGCGTGCCCACACGCGAACGCGGCTATGTGCCAACAGAACTACGGCTGATGCTGCAATTGGCGGGCTTTGTGGTAACACATCTTGGTGGGGGCACTGCCGGGGACTGGGGTATTCGCCCGCCAGTGCTGGACGAAATCGAACTGATGGCGTTGATGCAGCGTCCCTGAAGGCTAAACCGCATTGCAGGGGCAGCCGCGTTGGACTGCCCCCTATCCGGCATCAACCCCCAACAACCAGTTCCGCGCCGTTGGTAGCGGAGCAGACATACAGCGTCGGGTTTAGCGCTGTGCGCGCCATGTAGCACGAAACAACACGATCCACAAAGCGCGCTGCTACCGCCGCGTCAATCAGCGCCACCGCGCACCCGGCAAAACCGCCGCCGGTCATGCGCGCCCCGTAACAGCCGTTTTGCTCTCGCGCACATTCGACCATCGCGTTCAGCGCGGCACTGGAAATCTCGAAATCGTCGCGCATGCTGACATGGCTGGCGTCCATCAGCGCGCCCAGGCGCTGCGCATCACCCTGCCGCATCGCTTCTGCGGCTTGCAGGGTGCGGGCATTTTCGGTGATGACATGCCGCGCCCGCCTGCGGGTAATGTCATCCAGTTCGCTCGCCCGCGCCTCAAACTGCTCGACAGTCACATCGCGCAGCGCCGGAACGCCAAAATGCTGCGCTGCCGCTTCACACTGTTCGCGCCGTTCGTTATATGCCGAACCCACCAGCCCGCGCCGTGTAGATGTGTCCAGCACCACCACCACCGTATCGGGGGGCAGCGGCGCGTTCTCGGTTTCCAGCGAACGGCAGTCAATCAACAGGGCGGTGTCGGCTTTGCCAGATGCCGAAATCATCTGATCCATAATCCCCGACTTCACCCCGATCCACTGGTTTTCCACCTTTTGCCCCAGCTTTGCCATTTGCGCCGGATTCCACGCCAGCGCGCTGACAGCGGCAAATGCCCGCGCCGTCGCCATTTCCAGCGCTGCCGAAGAAGACAGTCCCGCGCCAATCGGCACATCGCCTGCCACGATCCCTTCCCAACCAACCAGCGCGAAGCCCGCTGTTTGCAGCGCCCAGGCGATCCCCTTGAGATATTCCAGCCAGCCCAGCTCGGTTTTGCTGATCTGTGCCAGTTCAAAGCGCCCGGTCTGGTTGAACTCAAGCGAATGGACGACCACCTGTCCATCGCTGCGCGGGCGCAGGGCAATCCATGCAGCGCGGTCAATTGCCATCGGCAGCACAAAACCGTCGTTGTAATCGGTGTGTTCGCCAATCAGATTCACGCGCCCCGGCGCACGCACCACGAAAGCAGGCGCTGCGCCAAAGCGTGCAGTGAATTCAGCGGTTACGATATGTTGCAGAGTCATGCGGTTGTTCCTTTGAGCAAAGAAGTCTCTTTCAAATAGCACAGGCTAAAATAGCACAGGCTATAAGCACAGCTG
>DAOTWP010000021.1:0-8091 GCA_034435675.1 Anaerolineae bacterium | reverse complement strand
GCAGCACCAACACCACTTCGAATGCCGCCAGCGGCAGCGTGCGATAAATCAGCCGGTCTTCGTGAAGGCGGCTGGCAGTCAAACCGCCCAGCATTGCTGTGACCACACCATCCGCACGCCCGGCAACCTCTGCTGCGCGCTGGAGAATTTGGTCACGGTTGAGCGACATGCCGAGCAGATTTGCCGCGCCGATGACCCCGGCAACCGCAAACGCTGCGTTTGCGCCCAGTCCACTGTCCGGCGGAATGCTGCTGTTGATGCGCAGGTGAATGCCGGAGGGCGCGCGTTCGTAAGCCTGAAAGACGCGCATCATTGCCAGCAGCGCCTGATGCCGCAAGCTGTTTTCCACCGCGCTGGTATAGCGCCCAGCGCCTTCGCCCTGCACTTCAATCACCAGCCGGGTGTCGTCACGTGGGCGAAACTCAACCGTGGCATGCAGTTGCAGCGCCAACCCCAGACTGTGCAAACCGGGTCCGAGGTTCGTGACAGCGGCGGGGAGCGTAACTTTGATTTTTTGCATACCGGCAACCTCACCCTGACTGTCGCACGGACGGCAGCACAAGCGTGAACGTGCTGCCCTGTCCCAGATTGCTGGCGACCCAGATGTCGCCGCCATGTCGTTGAACGATTGTACGCACAATTGTCAGCCCCAGCCCGCCGCCGGGCAGGTTGCGCACCCGTTCATCACGCGAGCGAAACATGCGGTCAAAAATCTGTTCCTGCTCATCGTCAGCAATACCAATGCCGCGATCCGCCACGCTGCAATAGGCTTCCTGATCGTCGCCCCAGGCATGAATGGCGACACTGCGTTCCGGTTCGGAATATAGCACCGCGTTATGCAGCAGGTGATAAATCGCCAGTTGTATGCGCATGGGGTCGCCCATGACTATCGGCATCGGTTTCTGCACAGACACTGCGATGACGATTTTGCGCTCCTTTGCCAGCGACGTAAGCTGGTTCACCGCCGCGTTAATGAGCAGTTCCATGTGGATCGGCACATGCGCCATCGGCATACCGGCTTCAATCCATGCCAGATCAACCAGTGTGCCGACGACATCATACAACTTGGTTGCCGTCTGCCGGATGCGCGTCAGAAACTTCTCCTGCTGCGGGTTCAGGTCGCCAAATTTGCTGACCAGTTCGGCAAAACCGCTGAGGGCAGACAGCGGATTGCGCAGATCGTGGGTCATCGTGCTGATCAACGATTCGCGCCGCGATTCCAGTTCGCGCTTTTCGGTGACATCTTGCAGCAGCACCAGCCGTGCGCCATCTTCCAGTGTGGTTGCCATACCCGCCGCCAGCCGCCGCCGGGGCAGGCGGATATCCAGCGTTTGATCTCCCGGACGCTGAAAGAGGTTAATCAGTGTAGGATTTTTGCTAAAACACTGCTCCGGTGTCTTGCCGATGACTTCTTCAGGCGAAATCGCCAGCATTGCGGCGGCAGCCGGGTTGACTTGTTCCAGCACGCCCTGCCTGGTGGCAAGTAGAATGCCATCTGCGGTACTGCGAAAGATAAACTGATACGGATGTGTCGTTTTTTGGCTGACCATTTTTCGCCTGCTGCGTAAGGTCATGCATTACCGTTTGCCGATTCTTCAGGCTGTGCCGCAGCACCCACTCAATCATCCTCGAAATCAATCGGAATCTGAATCCGTGCCGGTGGCGTTTTCTGCGTGGGTGACTGCTTTGGCTGCGGTGTGGTGCCAGCGGGCGCGGCAGGGGGCACAGCGATTCTGGACGGGCGCGGTGGATTAGGATCAACCACGCGCTGCGCCTTGTCACCATTGGTCAGCGTGACTTCGTGACCAGAGACGAACTTAATCACCGTATACTGCGCTGTGCGATGGACGGCAATGCCGTGCTGCCGCACTGTAACCTCACCTGCCCAGGCAAATTCACCGCCGGTAATCACCTGCGTGTGATCCGGTATCTGCACGCCCAGCACGCGCAGCAGCAGGTACAGCGGCACAATCCCGGCGAGGCTGCCGGTCTCGCCGGAACCCTCCGGTTGGTCACTGTGATAAAACTCGCTGAATGCACGCTGCACACGGAATACCTGATGCTGCACCGCCAGCAGCCGCTGTACAAGAGCCGTCGCCAGTTTCAGTTCACCTTGATCGAGCAGCGCCTCGCCGAGCAGCGTTTGCCAGAACAGCCAGACTCCGCCGCCGCCATTGGCGTTGGAGGGATCGAACTGCGGATCCTGGGCGGAGGTCATGCTGATGCCGTTGGGACGCCAGAAATGCTGCTCGTCCTTCAGCAGTCGGATAACTTCTTTCGCGCGTTTCTTGCTCAGTTCCTGCGAACACAAGGGCAGCAGCGCGTTGATGTCTAACCGGGTTGTATCCAGCGCCGCCGCCTGCACACGAAATACACGGCTGAGTCCCTCGCAGCGGACGCGATCCACCTGTGCAAAGACCTGCTGCGTCGTATAAACGCCATAGCCCTCGTTCCAGGTAAAGGCTTTGTAGTCCACCTGTTCGCGGATTTCGCGCCCGGCAGTATCCAGCCCGGTCACAAGCAGTGTCATGTTCGGCGCACTGCGCATGCTGCCTTTAACGCGCACGATCAGTCGTGCGGGCATGTTCAGCTTGAGCGCGGGCAGGTGTTCTTCGTCGCCACGCCCATCGTCCAGCACCATCTGTCGCGGGGTGCGGGTGTGCTGGTCACGATCTCGATAGCCGTAAACCTCGCCCGTCCACAGGTCATCCAGCAGTGGTTCCAGCGCCTTAATGTTGCCCGCCAGCGCCTTCGCCGCAGCCTGATCGCCAAGTGTTTGCGCCATGTGGTGCAGGCTGCTTGCCTCGGACAGCAGCAGCGCCAGCAAATCAGGCGCTTCCATTTTGTTGATGTCGGCGTTCTGCGCCCAATGCTGCCCCACGCCAAATGTGGGCAGGTAAACATAGCCGGTTTGCCGTTCGTGCTGCCATTCCGGCACGCCATCAGCGTCGGCATCGTGGTCGGGCTTGAACCAGCGCGCGAAGAACTTGCGCAGCGGGACAAAGACTTCCTGCAAAAACGCGCTGTCGTGCGTTTGCTGGTAGATGCCCCACGCCAGCCGCGCCAGCAGCGGCGCGCACAACAGGTCGCCGCGCTGCCCACCCAGACCGGGTTTCATATCAATCCAGCCATCAGCACCCTGCACCGCCAGATAATTACGAACGATGCCCTGTGCCAGTGCCGGGTCAATCGTTGCCGCTGCCAGCGCCGCCGGGTAAGCTAACTGCACCGGCTGACCGCTCCAGGCGCGCGGATAATCGCTGCCATCGCCGCGCCTGCTGTAACCCTGCCGCAGATCGCGCCGGGCGACCAGCGAAGCACAGGGCAGGCTGCCGCTGGGACCAACAAATGCCTGCATCAACTGCTGGTAGCTGCTGGCGATGGTCACATCCAGCGCGTCATCCCCGGTAACAATTTCAGGGATTGCCTGCGCTGCCTGTACAACGGCACGCAGATACTGCCCCCAGTCACGGTTGAGCCATTGAATTGCCAGTTCTGCCGATTCCTGCATCGTCGGCATTCCGGCGTGTACCCAGCGCACGATGATCTGTGAGCGCGCCGGGACGAGCATTTCCACGCTGATTTTGGGGCTGCTGATGCCAGCAGGATCGGTTTCTGCGACTGCCCCTTCCAGCACGACCACTGGCTGAAGGTTGCCAATGCTGCCCAGCAGCAGCGCATTGCCGCCCGTGCGCAGCGCGCCAATGCCCGGCTTCTGCTCAACGGATTGTATGCCGACATGCCCGAACAGTGTCAGGCTTACTTGTTCTGCGACCTGGGTGGTGTTGAGCACCGTAAAGCGCCCGCCGACACTGTGCGAGTCCATTACCCAGCATTCCGCACGGACACCCAGGGTTGGCGTCAGTTTTGCCCGCGCTTGCAGGTAATTCGGCATGAAGCTGGTCAGCGTGAATGGTTCGGCATACCCCTGTGCCTGATAAACGATGCGCCCGCCTGTCTGCCACATGGGCACCAGACTTACCTGCCCGGCACGCCCGCCATAGGTGGTTTTCAGCGCCAGCGCCGGGGCGTCCTGCACGCCCAGACTCAACTCCCAGATCTGGTCATTGACGTAGTCGGTGCTGCCCATGCGCGCGTCCGCCGCCAACTGCGAGTGAAACGGCTGCTCCGGGCGCAACTGCCACTGGCGCAAGTTTTTCATCGAAGTGCCTCATCTTTTGCTTTGCTGTCTGCGTGGGCGGCTGTCACCACGCAGCCGTCCCGATCATTTGATGTGCTGGATTATGCCTCCACGAAGCTGTTCGTGCTTCAAGCCCGGTTGCCATCCACCTGGTTTTGCACAGCGCCAGGTCCTGCGCCGCACCTGCTCAATTGTTGAGCTGCCACGTCGAGTCAAGCTCATTAAACCGGAACGCTTCGTTGTACAGGCTGACCAGCACATGATAGCCGGGCAGCGGGGTGGGGGTGCCGTTAGTCAGCACAACCTGTCCATTCTCAACCTGTACATTCGGATAATACTCATAACGGGTGACAAAACCGAATTCAGGCGTCACTGCCCACCCCAGCGCTTCCTGAAGTTCACTGTTCTCTCTCCATAGTTTACCAAATCCGCGCTCCGGTTGGAACAAGTCTTCGGGTGGGGTCAGCGCGGGGTCCAGCGCCGGGTCGCCTTCCTGCCAGCTATCGGCATAGACCTGCCATTCGCCTCTGCCTGCTACGTCCGGTTCGGCAATCATCACCCAAATCTGGCTGCGCGGCTGAATCCAGAACATGCGCCCGCGTTCAAAGACCTGCTCGGCGACCTGAATTTGTGTGATCGTCGGGGTGGGGAAGAATGCCATCGTGGGCGTGGCGCTGGGGCGCGGCATTGTCGCTGCGATTGTCGCGGTGGCTGTTGAGGTGGCGTTGGCTGCCGCCTGTGCGCTGGTTGTTGTGCCGCTGCCCGTTGCCACTGCTGCGCTGCTTGTGCCTGCTTCCGGTGTTGCTGTCACAACCAGAACGGTCACTTCGGGCGAAGACTCTGGGTCTGGTGTTGCCGTGACGACCAGCACCACCTGTGTCGCTGGTGGACCCTGGCATGCGGCAGCGACCAACAGCAGGGTGATAAACAGCGCGAATAGTCGTTTCTTCATAGGGTACTCCTGATTGATTGTTCAATGCGTTGCGCCGCAAAACCTAATGCCGCAGCACGCAGCCTGCAACCGCGCGTTGAACGCGCACGTTGAGCGTGCAGCCGCGCAGCACGCAACCTTCACCGGAAGGCGGCAGGTGGGGCAGACACGCTGCGAGAGGATTGTAGCAGAGGGGCAGGGGGATTGAAAGCAAGCGAAACCGACAATTGCCCTACGCAGGGGCGGCAGGGCGGGGCAAGATACCCCGCCGGGGTTTATCTGCCGGTGTTGGCACGCGCTTTAGTCGTCCGCGAAGAGCGCTTCTCCGCGTGCCAACCGTGCCGCAATGTTGTACGTTTGCCCTTCGCTGCGCAGGGTTGGCGCATGTGCCGCCAGGTAGCGTCCCCCCGCGACAAGCACCTGCACACCTTCGCCCGTGCCGTGCAGCAGCAGGTGCTGTTCGACTGCCGCTTCGACCATCTGAATCGTGTGGAAATCACGATCTTCGCGCAGCAGCAGCCCGCCCAACGCTGCCAGCAGCGGCGCAGTGTCCTTGCCCGCCGCCTGCGCGATCAATGCACCCGCCTCATTGACCTGCTGCTGGCGGTTGAGCACGTCTGCCAGCGCATCCAGCAGGTGTTCCTGCGAGTCTGCTGTGCCGTTCGTCTGCGGCAGACGCGCCGCGGGGATATTCAGGAAGCGATCCAGATAGACACTCATGGCGGCGTCGAACACCCCCCGCAGCAGTGGGATATACGCATCGGCATCCTGCGGCGTGCCAATGCGCAGCAGTCCATGCTGCACGGCGTTGGCAAAGGTGAAGGTGTGCAGCGCGGTGTCCCAATCACCAAATTCGTTACTGGTGTGGAAGCGCGCAACACGCAGCGCTGCCGCATACGTCACGGCGCTGGCAAGCTGCACCTCGGTACAGCCCGCGCGCAGGGCATCCAGCAGCGCCGCTGCCGCTGCGGCTGCATCATCGCCCAGCAGCACCGGCACGAGCGCCGCCTGCCCGTTCCACGTGCCGCGTTGAGCGCTGCCTGTACGCAGCGTTTCCGGCACGGCGTCAAATGCCTGGTCCAGGATGGCGATCAAATCCACCGGGTAACGCCAACTGTTCGACTCTTCCATGCGGGCGGCGCTGGCGTATCCGCTGACCAGACTGGTCAACACGGTTTCAGCATGCTGCCAGCCAACTGCCGCCAGCGCTTCGAATGCCTTGTTGGTGAAATCGAGCGGATGCCCAATGTCAATGTAACGGTGGTCTGTGGCGGCGGCAAAGAGCATGTCTGCCATCTGCTGCATGCTTGCCCCAGCGCGCACAGCGGACACGATGCAGCGTTCCGCGCCCTCGTCATCGCGCACTTCGATAAACTGGCGGAACCAGCGTTTTAACGTGGGAATATCGGCGCCAAGGCTGGGCAGCGGGCGCACAACAAAGCGCGGCGCATTGCCGTCGGTGTCGTTTGCCACTGCGGATAATCCGTGATACAGCGCGCGCGGGCGATCTTCCGGTCTTAGCTGTGGCAGCAGCTTGTACAGGCAGGTGAGGATGGTCAGCCCGGAACCCCAGCCGCTGCGCCGGTAGCGCACGCCATAGTCCAGCCCTACCCGGAAGGCTTCTACCGGATCAACACCACCGTTCATCAGGGCAATTGCCGCTTTTGCCAGCACCAGCGGGATATTCCGTTCCAAGCCTACTTGCAGGCGGTCACGCTGGTGTGCCAGTGCATCCTGCGGTGGTGCGACGTCCACCCAGATGTCGCCATCGTGCACTTCTACGGGGAAACTGCGCACATCGTCCGCCCACTGGTCAAATGTGCCGCCGCTTGCCAGATCAAAGCGGGCATAATGCCAGTGGCAGGTGAGAATGCCATCCTGCACAGTGCCCTTGCTCAGCGGAAAGCCCATATGTGGGCAGCGGTTGTCCACTGCATAGACCCGTTCGCCGTATTTGAACAGCACCAGACTATGCCCTTCAACCTGAACGGCGAGTGTATTCGTTTTTGCAAGTTCCGCCAGCGCTGCTGCACGGGCGAAGCGAGTTTGGGGCGGGGCGGTGACCATGCGTTGCCTCCTTACGAACAAGTATCCAACAGGTGTTTTGAGCGTGGCTGCCTGTAATCCAATCGGCATTGACAGCCAGGGCTTGTGAATAGGTGCTTAACCTTCCAGATGGGCGATATAGCGTCGTGCAGAACGCTGGACGGCGGCGCTGCCGTCGCCAGTCAAAACGCGATCCCACCACGCAGCATAAACGCGGTCAAATGCATAAGGCTCGACAGCTTGTGCGATACGGCGTACCTCACGCGCAGGCAGTGGCAGCAGGTTGGGGAAGCTGTACATGAAGCTGACATAGCGGCGGTCCTGCACAACATAGAGCGTGTCGCCGGTCAGCAGGGCACCGCGTCCGTCCGCGCCACCTGCCCAGTGCAGCGCCGTGCTGCCGGGAAAGTGCCCACCGCAGCGGATCAGCGTCAGCCCAGCACCCAGCGACAGAATTTCGCCTTCCCAGAATTCCAGTGCGGAATCGGGGCGCATGACATAGTCACGGTTGGCAGCATGCAGGTAGACCGGCGCATGGAAGGCATGGCTCCATTCGACCATGCACGAATAGAAATGGGGGTGCGAGATAGCAATCGCCTTGATTCCGCCCAGCGCGTTTACCTGTCGCACAGTTTCGTCATCCAGCAGCGTAATGCAGTCCCACAGGAGATTACCTTCGGGGTGCTGTATCAGCAGCGCGCGCTGCCCGATAGCGAAACTCGGCGTGGTGCCAATGCCGATCAGGTTGGTTTCCTGTGGTCTGAACTCGTTGCGATGGTCGCGGCGCAGATTCTCAAGCGTCGTCCACTGCTGCCCACCCCAGCCAATATACTGACGGTCGTCTTCACAGATTGGGCAGGCTGGTGGGGGGGTGTCGCTGGCGGGGAACTGGGTGCCGCACGTGCGGCAGATGAAGTGTGGCATGAGGTATTTCTCCACTGGACTCAGCATACTCAGGCTCCACTATGGCATA
>DAOTWP010000020.1:0-2301 GCA_034435675.1 Anaerolineae bacterium | reverse complement strand
GGTAACGAGGATCGAATAATAGTTGTATTCCAGCGGCATCATCTGCTGGCCCACCAGCACCAGCATCCACAGAGTGGCGATGCCGAACATCACCAGCACCGTCAGCGAGACATAGCGCGTAATCAGCAGAATGAGGCTGCCGACCACACTCACGCCCAGGACAATGTGCGGGGCCATGACGATCAGCGTGCCCAGCCAGATCGACGCGCCTTTGCCGCCGCGCAGCTTGCCTGTCAGCAGGGCGGCGAACACCGACCAGTTGTGCCCGATGATGCTGACCAGCGCCGCCAGCACAGTGGCTGTGGCCGAGTCGTCCGGCGCGATCTGCCGCGCGATCCCGATGGCGATAATGCCCTTCGCCATGTCCAGAATCCAGACCAGCACGCCCCAGCCCAGGCCGAGTGCCCGTGACACATTGGTCGCGCCCATATTGCCGCTGCCCACTTCAAAGATGTTCACGGACTTGATGCGCGCAATGACATACGCGGTAGGGATCGCCCCCAATACATAACTGATCGTCACAATAACGACGATAATCATCCAATCCATAGCCACACCAGACTCCCTGCGTAAACCATGCTGAACTTAGCGCTAATCATCATTTTAACCCTTAAGGTTTAGAAAATGATGATTAAAGAATAAAGACTGTCTTTGTATAACCACCTTCCAGCCGATTGGTTGCGGCTAGTTTTTCTCCCGCAGCATTCCCCGGTAAATGCCCGGCCATGACCCCTCGATAGCAACCGCGCCGACAGTTTTAGCGTAAAAGTCGGTTGGCCCTGCCGCGCCGATAATCGCGTAGCCATAACCTTCGGCGTGCATAGCGTGCAGACAGGCCAGCAGCAGCGCCTCGGCTGTGCCGCGCCCGCGTTTGGTTTCATCCACTCCCGTCGGGCCGAAGAAACCCTTATAAGTCGCGTCGTAACAGGCAAAGCCGATCAGGTTCTCATCATCAACCGCGATGAAACAGGAAACCGGGTGGCGGCTGAAGGCGACTTCGGTTTCGCTGCCCCAGGCTTTCGCAAATGTTTCCCGCACCCAGTCCACCACGATGTGTTTTTCCGGCGGGATGGCGCGGCGGATTATCACCCCGGCCTGCGCCTGACGCTGCATGGACGGCGCGAGATCAGGCAGCGCGTATAATTTGACGAGCATATCCGAGTGCATGGTTAGTCCTTCGCGAGTGCTTCCAGTAAACAATCCAGATCGCTGCAATCCGGCGCAAGGGCCTGCGCGCCCTCGGCGATCAGCGCGCGGTTGCCGCTGGCTTTCAGGTCGAACGTAAAGACCGAGCGCTGCTGCCTGTGGGCAAAGCGCGCCGCGTGCATGGCCCCGCCATCCGCATCGGTTTCGACGACCACCAGCGCCTTTGCCAGCCCGCTGATAATGCGGTTGCGGGCCACCAGACGCGGGCTGCTGGGCGCGGCATTCGGGTGAACCTCGCTCATGATCGCGCCCCGGCCGGCGCATTCCAGCGCCAGCGCATAATGCTCCGGCGGGTAAATGTTTAACACACCACAGCCTAATACTGCAATGGACCGCCCTTCAGGAATGGACAGCGCGCCTTCATGCGCCTGCCGGTCCACGCCAAACGCCAGCCCGCTGACCACCGTGTAACCCGCTTCGGCCAGCGTGCTTCCCAACCGGTAGGCCGCTTTCGCTGCCAGCCGGGAAGGTTCGCGCGTGTCAACCACCGCCGCCGCCCGGTCATCCGCCGGCTGCCATGCGCCGCGCAAAAACAGGGCAGCCGGCGCGTCATCAGTCAGCAGCAAACGCGGCGGATAATCAACCCCGGAAGTGACCGGCGTGGCGATCTGAATCTGAACAGCGTTCCAATCCGCTATGGCCTGCTGGACCTGCGGCAGATCAATTGATTTGATACTCTGCGCGATTTTTGGGCCGACGCCGGGAACCCGCTGCAAGGCGCGGACATCTGCGTTCAGAATCGTTTCAGGGTCATCGCCGAAGTGTTGCAGCAGCGCGTTCAGTGTTTTTGTGCCCAGGTGTTCGGTCAGGCTGAGGGCCACCCATAACGACAGATCGGGCACGCGCTAGTCTTCCTGGTAATACTCGATGATCGACAGCAGCATGGCGTTGATGAAGGTGTTCACCTGCCGCAGCATGGTACTCCATTCGGATGTGCTGTGCGGGGGGGTGAGTTCTGACCAGGTGAGGACGGAGTTAATCACAAAGTCGCTGAAGTAGAAAAAACCGCGCGCGGCCTGCGGCAGAGTCAGCCCGTCGGCGCTCAGGCGTTTGGCGTAATCCTTGCCAATCACGATGGCTTCCAGCAGGCCCTCG
>DAOTWP010000019.1:0-15467 GCA_034435675.1 Anaerolineae bacterium | reverse complement strand
TGGCGCTCCCCACCGCGACGTGCTGGTGCGCGTGACCTGCGACCAACTGGTGAATGTCAGCGTCAGCGTCGGTGACAGCCACAATGCTGCTTTAGCGCCGGACGGCAGTCGGGTTGCGTTTGTGGCACGCGAACAGGATGAAGCCGATATTTTTGTTGCCAGCCTGCTTGATTTTCCGGCTCCCACCGTTGCGCCGTCCTGCCCGCCGCTGCCGCTTAACTTCGCCCGCTTTGCGCCCACGCTGGAAACTAGTCCCGATATTGACCGGATGATCGTGCCGAACACCCGCGCCGCAGTCAATGTCACCCGCCACGCCGGTTATGACGATCTGCCGGTCTGGTCGCCTGATGGCGCATGGCTTGCCTTTGTTTCGCACCGCGATGGCAACATGGAGGTTTATGTGCTCGACCTGAGCAGCGGCGCACAGTGGAACATCAGCCGACATACCCACCGTGATTATGCGCCCGCCTGGGCACCGTAGGCAGGTGGCGATGCTGCGCCTGTGGCTGAGGCTCGCCGCTGCCCTCGCGCTGCTGTGGGCTGTGCTGGCGCTGGGGGCGCTGCTGGGTGGGCGTGTGCTGCCGCGCGGGGCGTGGCTGGCGCTGGGGACGCGCGCGGCAAACACGGAAATTCTCGTATATGATACGGCTCACGGTATCGGCGTGAATGTCAGCCAGCACCCCAGCGACGACTTCAACCCGCAGTGGTCGCCGGACGCCACCCGGCTGATTTTCGAGAGCTGGCGCAACGGCAACCGCCAGTTCTATCTGCTTGATCTGCGCACGTGGACGCTGACCAATCCCGGCGGCAGCAGCGCCAATGACCAGAACCCGGTCTGGTCGCCGGATGGCTGCTGCATCGCCTTTGGCAGCAACCGCGACAACAATGCCGAGGTCTATCTGCTCGACCTGCACAGCATGCAGGTGCACAACATCAGCCAGCACCCGGCGCGGGATTACTTCCCGCAGTGGTCAACAGATGGACACCTGCTTACCTTCCTTTCGGATCGCAGCGGTTCGCGCGGGTTAATGGCTTATGAGCCGGTGACAGGGCGGCTGCTGCCCGCCGGCGATGACCTGCGCCGTCAGCGTGTCGCGGTGGCGGACAACGCATTCAGTGTGCCGGTATGGGCACCATAACATTGAACCATCTGCTGCTGGCATCCGTAGGCAGGGTATCGTAAATGAGCACAGTTTAAGGAGTCGCGCCGATGATAATTGTTGCCGGAACCCTGCATGTGCAGCCTGACCAGCGCGAACAGGCGCTGGCACTGTTTCAGACGATGGCGGAACAGAGCCGTGCCGAGGCAGGCTGCCTGGCGTATGACTTTTTTGCCGATTTGCAGGATACCAGCCGCTTTTTTGTGTTTGAGCGCTGGGCGGACGAAGCAGCGCTGCGGGCGCACGGCTGGTCGCCGCATATGGCGGAGTTCCGCCGCCAGCGCGCGGCAGTGCTGACAGACGCGGTGGATATTCGGCGTTATGCGGTGGCTGAACAGCGCGACGCCTGACCCGCTTGCCCTGAAGGGAACATCTGTGCGATACTTTGGGTATCGTATAGAGTGCTGCCGGAGGGCTACGGCATGGCGGAGAACAAGACCAAACAGAACGTACAAAGTGCACAGGCGTTTCTGGAAGCGGTGGAAGACCCCCGCAGGCGCGAGGACTGTCTGACGCTGGTGCAGCTTATGCAGGAGGTTACGGGCGAAGCGCCGACCATGTGGGGCGATACAATTGTTGGCTTTGGCAAGTATCATTATAAATATGCCAGCGGGCGTGAGGGCGATTCACCACTGGTGGGATTTTCGCCGCGCAAGCAGAACCTGACCCTGTATATTCTGGCGGGGTTTGATGAGTATGAGGAGCTGCTGGGCAAACTGGGGAAGCACAAGACCGGCAAGGCGTGCCTGTACCTCAAATCGCTGCAAGATGTTGATCTGGGTGTGCTGCGAGAGATGGTGCAGCGCTCTGTCGAGCATATGCGCCGCACGAATCCGAGCTAATGCGGCACAGCGCCGGGGCGGGCGGAATGTCGAATGCCACCCGCCCGGCAGTGTAAACAGTTGTGGAGAGAGGTCCATGCATCCGCTTACGCTGGAAGGCTATATCACCGAGGACGGCGAACTGCGCGTCCAACTGCCGCCGGACATTGCGCCGGGCAGGGTGCAGGTGACGCTTGCGCCTGTGCCTGAAGCTGATTGGACGGACGAGGAACTGGCGGCACTGATGCAGCCGGAACCAAAATCCGGCGCAGAGATTGTCGCGCTAGGGCACACGGGTGGATGGGAACATCTGGACATTGCGGACGGTGTGGCGTGGGAAGAGGAACAGCGTCGTAAAAGGAAAGCGCATCAGGGATGATAGCCGCCCTCATTGACACTAACATCATTGTGGATTTGCTGCGCAAGTATGCGCCTGCCGAAAGCTGGCTGAGCACACAGCAGGCACTTGCTGTAACCCGCGCGGTCTGGCTGGAAATCCTGGAAGGGGTGAACGATAGCCACGCGCAGCAGCGGGCAATCAGGCTGCTTAAGGATTTTGAACTGCTGCCCACGACCAACGAGGACATGGAATGGGCGGTTCGCCAGTTAGCCCGGTTTGGACTGCGCTATAGCGTGGATGCTTTTGACTGCCTGATCGCCGCGCCTGCGCAGCGGCTCAACCTGCCGCTGTATAGGCGCAACCTGAAGCACATGACACCGCTGCTGGGAGCGCTGGCGCAGCAGCCCTATTGATTGTACAGGGAGGAAATCATGCGCCTGTTGACAACGCTTACACTGGAAGGCTATATCACCGAAGACGGCGAACTGCGCGTGCAACTGCCGCCGGACATTGCGCCGGGCAGGGTGCAGGTGACGCTTGCGCCGTCCGAACAATCGACGGAAGCACTCCCTTTAGAACTGTTTACCTTTCACGCTGTTCCTGCTGATCAGTTGCAGATCGGTGGCTGGGAAGACCTTGACTTCGGAACTGAAGACAGTGCCGAATGGGTCGCCCGAATGCGGCGCGAAGAAGAGCAGGGCAGACTGTGACCATTTCGGCACTGCTGGACACCGACATTCTGGTCGATTTGCTGCGCCAGTATCCGCCATCTGCTGCGTGGATCAAAATGCAGGGTTCCTCGCAGTTCGGCATTGTCACAATCGCCTGGATGGAAGTCTTAAAGGGAACAACCAATAAACTGGCACGCAGTCGTGCTGCAAGGTTTTTAACGCAGTTTGATTTGGTGTATCTGACGGATGCCGATCAGGAATGGGCGATGCGGCATTTCCACCAATATTTTCTCAGCCAGAATGTCGGCATTCTGGACTGCCTGATCGCCGCGCCTGCGCAGCGGCTCAACCTGCCGCTGTATACGCGCAACCTGAAGCACATGACACCGCTGCTGGGAGCGCTGGCGCAGCAGCCCTATTGAGGAGTAATGGTTTAGCCCATGTCCGTAGACGCGATTTCACTCGAAGTGTTTAGAAACCTGTTTGCCTCTGCTGCGGAGGAAATGGGCGTCACCTTGCAGCGCGCCAGCTTCAGCCCCAACATCCGCGAACGGCTGGACTTTAGCTGCGCCGTGTTCGACGCACAGGCGCGCATGGTCGCGCAGGCAGCACATATCCCCGTGCATCTGGGCAGCATGCCCGCTTCGGTGGCGGCGGCGGTGCAGCATTTTGCCGAAGAAGGCTTTCAGCCCGGCGATGTCGTCGTGCTCAATGATCCCTATCGCGGCGGCACGCACCTGCCGGACATTACGATGGTGTCACCGGTGTTCGCTTTCGGAGAAGTCGCCTATTTTGTCGCCAGCCGCGCCCACCACGCGGATGTGGGCGGCATGTCGCCGGGGTCGCTGCCGCTGAGTACCGAACTCTATCAGGAAGGCATCATCATTCCGCCGGTCAAGCTGATGCTCAGCGGGTGGATTAACGAGGGCGTGCTGACGCTGATTACTGCCAACAGCCGCGCCCCGCAGGAACGGGTGGGCGACATTGAAGCGCAGCTTGCCGCACAGCGGGTCGGCGAACGGCGCATGATGGAACTGCTGGCGGCGCACAGCGTTGAAAAAGTCGGTGAGCATGCCGCTGCCCTGCTGGATTATTCGCGGCGGCTGACCGAGGCGGTGATTCGTGAAATCCCCGCCGGCGAGTATATGTTTGAGGACGCGCTCGAAGGCGACGGGCAGGCAGAACTGCGCATCCCCATCAAAGTGACCGTCCGTGTGCAGCACAACGCCAATAGTGACTTACCTGCCGCGCAGATGACGGTGGATTTCAGCGGCAGCGCGCCGCAGGTGACAGGCAATGTCAACGCCGTTGAGGCGATTGTGCGCAGCGCGACCTGGTACTGCGTGCGGCTGCTGGCGCAGGACGACGTGCCGGTCAACGATGGCTGTTTTGTGCCGGTCAGCGTCATCACGGCATCGGGCAGCGTGCTGAACCCGCGTTTTCCGGCAGCGGTGGCGGTGGGCAACACGGAAACCGGGCAGCGGGTGGTGGACGCAGTGCTGGGCGCGCTGGCGTTGGCGCTGCCGGGCAGGATTCCCGCCGCCAGCCAGGGCACGATGAACAACCTCACGGTGGGCGGTGTCCACGATGGCGCACAGTTTGTCTATTATGAAACCATCGCCGGGGGGCACGGTGCTGCCCCGCAGGGCGACGGACTCAGCGGGCGGCACAGCCACATGACCAACACGCGCAACACGCCGGTCGAAGCGCTGGAACATGCCTACCCGCTGCGTGTCTGGCGCTATGCCCTGCGCGAAGGCAGCGGGGGCGCGGGGCATTGGCGCGGTGGCGATGGCATCGTGCGCGAATACGAGTTCCTCACCACGGCAGCCGTCACGCTGAACAGCGAACGCCGCAAACTCGCGCCGTATGGTTTGGCGGGCGGGGGCGCGGGGCAGCCCGGCGTGGCGCGGCTGCTGCGCGGGCAAACGCCGGACACAGCTCTGCCCATGGCGGCGAAATTCAGCACACAGGTGCAGCCCGGTGACCGGCTGATCCTCGAAACGCCGGGCGGCGGCGGTTGGGGCGGGTGACGCCCTGTGCGCGGCGAAACACTTGCGACTGAACGAGTGCGGCTGAACAAGTGCGAACACTATGACCTGAGTGTATTCGGCAACGCGGGCAGCGTCGCACGGCATTCAAAACCACAGAGTCACAGAGCATACAGAGGGATAGATGCAAACTTCTCCGTGCCCTCCGTGTCTTTTGTGGTTCACTGCCTTTGCGTTCTTGGCGACTTTGCGGTTCGCTTTGCTGGCACTGTGGGCATTTGCCCGAAATCCGAATGCACCCTATGACCTCGGTTCACTGCGCAACGCCGCCAAACCCTGTATACTTAATTGCAGATCATAGCAATACCGGACGCCCCACGGTGACTGGTATACCCGCCAAGCTAAGTGTCTGGTGGGCAAGGGAGTTAACTTCCTTGTTCAACCTGGCTTGTCGGGGTACTCGTGCCGGGTGTGGCGTCTTTTGCACACGTTGATTCCGGTTACACCAGAAAGCAGACCACAGTGGCGACTGCAACCTATCTCCTTGAGCATTTTTATTACGGGCAGCTGGTGCGCGACGGTAAACCGGAAAGCACGATGCGCGTCCTCACTGCCTCGCGCGGCGTCAAACATGAGGACATCGTGCCGGTAGTCAAACACGCGCTGCTGCCGCCGCTGGTGGGGTCCTCTAATGGCGCCTGGTCCATCGTGCGCGCGCCCAATGGCTTTGTCATGGTGCAGGCGCAGTTGGGCAGCGCCGGGCAAACCATGCTGCATTGTGTCTTTTTACCTGCCGACGTGCTGCGCGCGGCAGCGGGCAACCTCAAAGCGCTGATGGTGCTGATTGAGGAACAAATGCCCCAGTTTGAAATGCTGGGCGATCCGCTGTCCCCGTTGCAACTGCCGCATCCCGTGCCACCCGGCGGCGAGGACCAGATTGACCTGATCCTCGACCTGATGACCTACACGCGCAACAAACTGGACACGCTCGAAACGCTGCTGGCGGCAATTGTGCAGGGCGTGCAGATTGTCGTGCTCAAAGCGCCGCGTGATCTGGAAACGCGCGTTGGCTTCGTCAGTGGGCTGCTGACACTGCTGCCGTCGTCCACCCGCTTTGGCGTCACCTTTGCCACGCATACCGTTACCTCCAGCGCCATTGACGCGCAGATTCGTTTCTATGAAGGTGACACGCCGCCGGGGGGGACACTGGTCTACGAATGGGACAGGGCCAAACTCTACGGCGCGGCACCGCAGGACGATTACGCCCGCTATATCGTCAGCGTGCTGCGGCTGGACGCCGAACAGGTGATCCAGCGCACACGCGCCCTCACGGCGATTGCGGCGTGGCGCATAAAACGCGGCGACCGGCTGGCGGATGCGCTGGGCTATGCTTCATACCGGCTGAAGGTGGACGACGCGCTGCTGAACGGGCAGCCGGTCAACCTGGACGATGTGTCCGACGTGCTGGCAAGCGACCCCACGCTGAGCGACGAACTGCGCGCTGCTTATGCCCGCCATGTGCTGCAATTTGCGCTGGCGATGAATGCTGTCGAAAAGACCGATCCCATCGCCATCATGCTGCCCAACTACCCCGAACTGGCAACGTCCACACTGGCACAGCTTAACGATGCGCTCAAGGATGGCAAAGCCGCGCTCGTCTACGAGACCGTTGCGCGCTGGGTCGCCAACCCACTGGGTCCGCACAGCGAGGTGTGGACCGGGCTGGCGCAGCATGCCGGGCTGCTGCATCTTGAGGCGCTGGTCAAGGCGGGCAATCTTGAAGCAGTGCGGGCGTATTTGCAGGGTGTGCAGCGTGCCACCCCTGGCGCAGACACTGGCAAAGCCGTCCCGCGTATCATTGAACTGGTGCTGCCGCTGACCGGGCGCGATGACCAGCTTGCCACACAGATTTTTGCGCTGTCCTGCGCGCATCTGGATACCGCCGTGCTGTCCCGGCTGCTGCGGACACGCGGCTTTGTGGCGCGGCTGCCGCGTGATCTGGCGCGTGCCATCCCCTATGTGACCGGCGATTTCAGCGACTCCGCGCCGCGCGGGCTGCTGGGCAGCGCGGTTGCCGGGTTTGAAGGCGACCTGCGCCTGCTGGCACTGCTGCGACTGGCGGAAATCGCGCTGGAAGGGCAGCACAGCAGCGTGTTCGACACCTCCGCGCTGGCGGGGCTTGCTGCTGCCGCCCAGACCCCCGAAGCGGCGCGTTACAACCAGACGCTGCGCTGGATTGCGCAGAATGTCGCCAAAACCGATGACGCGCTGCTGCGGCTGGAGGCGCCCGGACCGCGCTATCTGCTACAAATTCTGCTGGCAACCGGCGCGTATTACGAATTGTCGCAGGAGATGATTCGCCAGTCGCGACTGCTGTTCCCCGGCGACCTTCAGGCGGATTACGCCGTCATGGTGCAGCGGCTCTTTGCCGAAACCCGCCTGCCGCTGGAAGACGTGCCGCGCGCGTTACAGGCAATCGAAAACGGCGGCATCAAGCTGCTGCCGCTGACCCTCGCCTATGTCGGCGCGCTGGAAGGCAGTAATTGGGCAGCGGGGCTGAATGACATCGCCAATCGGGTCACGCAGATGCTGCTCGACAATCGCGGGATGCTGGATGTGCTGCCACCGGATGCGCTGATCTCGCTGCTCAACTTCCACAGCACGCATCAGGATGTCACCAACGCGGTACGGGTTGCCAGTCTTGTGCCTTATATGGCAGCGCAGAAGGGCACGGCGGGCATCGGCATTATGGCACGCATGTATAAGCTGATGCGCTGGGAAGACCGCGTCAAGGTTGCTTCGCTGGAACTGCTGCGGCGCTTCATCCGTGAGGCGAGCGATGACTCGGCGCGCAAGGCGGCGGTTTATTTTGGCAAGGAACTGGGCGAAGGGGTGCGCGCGGCGCTGGAGACCACGCTGGTCATGCGCCGCCTGATGGGTGCGGTGGATTTGATTGACTACGCCGGGTTTGTTCACACGACTGCCGAATTTCTGCAAAGCACCGCGCAGGCGTATGAGGGCAAAAACACCCCCAGTATCGGCGGGTTGCAAAACGATCTGGACAGCATGCCCGGCGGCTTGAGCAGCGATGACCGCAAGATGATCTGTGACGAGATGCTCGGTCTGGGGCGCGCCATTGTTGCCCTCGGCGACCAGTATCGCCTGCACCGCCCGCGCGACCCGGAACGGCACATTGACCAACTGCTCAACGGCAGAGAAGACCCGGTTAGCGGGCTGGAAGTTTATTATGTGATGGCGGGCTACTTTGCCAAAGGCAAACGCTTTATCGCCAAACTGGAAGAGGATTCAATTCACCCGCTGGGAGATCGTTCCGCGCCGCTGCTCAAGGATCATGCCACCATCGCCAACGAACTGCTGCGCGCCGTAACCCGTGCGCTGCCCGTGACCGCCCCTGTGTCGTTGAGCGCCAATGCGATTCGCGGCGAGATGGAAAGCCTGTGGGGTGAACTGTCGCTGATCCAGCAGCGCGAACTGGTGCGTACGCTGGCGGCAGACTTGCAGCGCATCCCGCAGATGGTCAACCTGATTGCCGAGAAAGGCGACCCGAAGGTGGTTGAGCCGGACAGCCCGGCGGGGCGCAAAATTGACACAGGCAAGCAGCGCCCCAAAAGCACGCTGGAACTGTACCGGTTTATCTATGCCTACTTCCGCAGTCGGTAAGGGCGCGTGTGCAGGCGGGTGAGAATGCGTTGACCTGAATTGGAAGGAGTGCTCATGGAATTGCAGCGGAAACAATTTGCAGTTTGTGTCACTGAACGCGATGATACGCCAAAGACCCGTGAGGCAATCGGTGTGGGCACGTTTGTCATACTCAAGAATGGCTGCTTTGGCGCAATCACGGGAATTTGCAGCGTGCCGGAAGATGCCGATGATGAGGAACGCGCCATGATTTACGATTACGATTTTGAGATGCGCCCCATCAACGAGGCGGCAGACGACGAATTCCCGGTGCGCTTCGAGGATATTCTCTGGGCAAGCCCCGCCTGGGTCAAGACAAGCGTTGAAATTGAGAATTCATGAGTTTTCGCGTTGTTGAGCATCCACTTGTTCAAGACGCTATTGCATTGCTGCGCAAACAGGGACTCGGCAAGGTCGTAGAGCGTGCCCGCGAACGCATTGAAGCTTATGCACAACTCGACCTCGCCAGACCCGACGATCACCCCAACGTGACGCCGCTGCCCCATCATGCGCCAGGCTGATATCGTTACAAGTTTGGGCGTGTGCGTGTCTTTTTTCGGCTGCGGGCGAGAGCGGTGGAAATCATCAAGCTGGATGTGCTGGAAGTGACAATGCTGGAGGCGCATCGGGACGAAGAGACCTATGGACGTGTGGGAGGTGCTGTTCCACGTGCTGAACCACGCTGCTGACCACCGCGCGCAGACGCTGGCGCCGCTGTATGCGCCTGGCGCGCGCACCTTCCCGCAGGATTACGCTTTTTTCGTGATGGGCAAGTTGCAGCCGCACGCTGCCAGTCCGTACCACACCCAAACACACCTCTAACGCTTGCAAACCGTTCGTTGCTTGTTCGTGTTCGCTGCGCCCCCTATAATGGACGTATGGGTGAGCGCAGGCTTGCCCCTTTCCAGATGCAAAATGTCACAGCGGCGAACGGCGGGTTGGCGATGGATGTCGGGACGATAATCAAGAATCAATACCGCGTGGTAGAACACATTGGGCGCGGCGGCATGGCAGATGTGTGGTCCGCGCAGGACACCGCGCTCAGCCGTGTGGTGGCAATCAAGACCATCGCGCACGGGCTGTCGGCTGATGTTGACCCGGTGGAACTGTTCCGGCGCGAGGCGCAGACCATTGCCAAGCTGGAACACCCCAATATCCTACCGATCTATGACTTCGGCGAGTTCGGCGGCAAGCTGTATATCGTCATGCGCTTTGTGACCGGCGGCTCGCTGGAAGGGCTGCTGGAAAAAGGACCGATGCCCGTGCCGGAAGTGCTGCGGATGGGCAAGGCGATGGCGAACGCGCTCGATTTCGCCCACACCAGCAACATCATTCACCTCGACCTAAAACCGCCCAATATCCTGCTGGGCAGCCAGCAGTCGCCCTACCTGGCGGACTTCGGGCTGGCGACGATTCTCGACCCACAGGGGCGCGCGCGCAACCCCGGCAGCGGCACGCTGCTGTACATGGCACCTGAACAACTTACCTCGGATGTGATTGACAGGCGCGCCGACATCTACAGTTTTGCGATTATGCTGTTCCACATGCTGACCGGTGCGCTGCCGTTTGATGCGACCACCTCGCTGGCGCTCAAGCAGTTGCAGTATCAGGAATCGCTGCCGGACATCGGGCGCGCGGCGGGCAGTGTTTCGCCGGCAGTGAACGATGCGCTGCGGCGCGGCACAGCCGTTGACCCCGACCAGCGCCCGCAGAGCGTGCTGGAACTGATCGACGAACTGGAGCGCGCGCTGGGGTTGGGCGGCGCTGCCAGCGTGCATGTGGATGATGAGGATTGGGTCAAGTGGGACGGCGAAGATCTGGTACTCTCCCCGGCAGATGCCGCCAACATGCTGACCGAGCAGTACCGCGAAATGGACGACCTGATGCTGCTGGAAGCAGTGGACATCTACAGCCGGGCGCACAGCGCGTGGGCAGGCGGGCAGGGGCGTTTTCTGCTGGGCGTGTCGCATTATATGCTGATGAGCAGCTATTACCGCGATGCCGAACGGCACGGGCTGCGGGTAGATACAGCGGGTTATCAACTGCTGCTGCGCGGCGCGCTGGAATATGACCACGATGTGGACTTCTGGTGGGGCAAGCTGAACGACAGTGACCGCCGCTGGGTCTGTCTGCATGCTGTGCGCAGCGAAAACGCGCCGGCACGTATCCGGGCGTTTGATCGTCTTGAAATCCTGCCGGACGATGAACGCGCGCCGCAGATTCCCCGGCTGGTCGCGCAGGCGCTGCAAATTGAAACCTATCAGGTGGCGAAGCTGGCGGCGCTGCGGGTGCTGGGCAAACGCGCGGCGAATCAAAAGCGTGTGCCGACCTATGAACTGCCCGCACAGGGGCGCGGCACGCTGCTGACGACCATGCTGCGCATCAACCTCGAACTGGTGCCGCAGTCCGGCTGGCGTGAGGTCGTGTATACACCGGAAATTGATACGTTTGTTGCCAGCATCGCGCTGGATCGCAGCGACCCGCTCGTGGCGGATTTTGCGGCGCGCATGATTGGGCAGATGCGCTCCACATCTGCTGTGCGCGTCATTGCCGAAGCGCAGCGGGCGGGCAAACGCGGGGCACTGCGTGCGCTGGCGCTCGTGCGCGATGAATCGCCCACGCTGCCGCCGCCGGTGACCTTCCGGGCGCGGGCGTATGCCTGGCTGGCAAACAGTTGGCGGCGCATGACCGAAGGGCAAATCGAACTGGTCTGGCGCTTTGTGCTGGCGCTGCTGGGTGGCGCGCTGGGCATGGGCGCGTGGGTCTATATCTCGTTCCGTTCCAACCTGATTTTCACCCCGGCGCGCTGGGGTAACACGATTGCGATTGGGCTGGTCTTCGGCGTCATCATCGGCTTTATGGTGCTGTTTGCTGACGGCTTCTCACGACGATTGCGCGGCTTCTGGCTGGGGCGTGTGCGGCTGGTGGCGAGCGCAATTCTGGGAACGTTCTTCGGCGTGCTGGCGTGGTCTTCTTTTACCTGGTTCTATCTGAATGACCTGCCCAACTGGAATCTGATGAAACTGGGCGGTGTGGGGCTGGCGCTGGGTTTCATCCTCGCCGCGGCGCTCAATCTGCCCGGCTGGGCGGCATTCCTCGTGACAGTGCTTGCTGCCTACGCGCCGATTTTCCTGTCCTATCGTGCTGTGTGGTTTGGCGAAATCCCACCCATCGCGCCGCCGGTTGCCATCACCTACCTGCTGTTTGCCGGGTTCATGGCGCTGATCGCCGGAGAGTTCCCGATTCGCCTGCGCGGGATGCTTAATCGTGGGCGGGCGGTGATCTACGGCGGGCTGGTCGGGCTGCTGTGGGGGGCGCTGGTCTGGGGTGGTTATGAGTGGTTCTTCATGGAGCGTGCGCCCATGCCCGAAGGGTTGTTGATTGCCGGGGCGGGCGGCGCGATGGGCTTTGCGCTGGCGGTCAGCTTCAAGCTGTCCAATCTGTTTACGTTCGGCGTCGTGACGCTGGCGACCTGGCTGCCGTCAATGCTCATTTACAGTGTGTCAGGCGTTGCCACGCCCACCTGGGTGCAGCCAATCGCGCTGCTGAGCGAGCGCGCGCTGGCAAACGATGTCGTGCTGCTGGCATTCAACCAGCACGCCGAATTATTCACGGTGGGACTGCCGATGGCGATTGTGATCGCGCTGGGTGGGCACGCCGGGGCACTGTTCGCCAACCTGCTCGGCTGGATCGGCGCGCCATCTGTCCAGCGGGAGCGCCCGGCGCTGCTGACGACCTTCCTGCTGTATATGCTGATCGGCGCGGGTGTGCTGTGGGTCTTTTATCTGTTCACGCTGCTGCCTGCGGGCTGGTTTGGCGTCAGCGGGCTGGCGTGGAGCAGCGCGGCGTTTGTCTTTGCGCTGGCGGCGTGGCGCTGGAAACGCTGGGGCGCTATCGGCATGCTTGCCTGCGCGCTGATTTTTGCCCTCTACCGGCTGATTACGCTGTTGAGTCTGCTGGCGGTGTATGCGGTGCTGCCGGGGGTGCTGCCTGCCACAGGGCACGCGCGGCTGAACGAGATTCTGCTCGCCAACATCGTGGCGCTGCTGGTCACGGGCGGTACGCTGTTATTGGGTTACTGGGTACTGCGCGATCTGGCGCTGCCTGCCGCGCCGTCTACGGTGTCGCAGGAGGCTGCGCCCCCGGCAGAAACCCTGCCGCCCGCACCGCCGCCCGCGCCGCCGGTCGTGCCGGAAATCCCCGAAGACATCGACATGATGGCGACCAATGTAACCGTCGTGAAAAAGTGAGTGAGGGCAGGATTGTGCGGCGGGCTGATGCCTGATCGCTGAACCTGTCGCCCGCAATTTTCTGAACAGGGGAAGATGTGATTTAACACAATAAGACGGAGTACGGTTTTGCTGCGGTCGCCCCTGCACGGTTTGTCTCGCAGGGGCGGGTCGCCGTGCCCGCCCGTATACTCCGTATGGATTGGTTAACCTGCACACCCCCCTTGTCCGGGTTAACCTACAGACCTTAAATCTTTCCTGCCGCTACACCTGCCCGTAGAGTCTGCCGCCAAATTCCGCCACGAGCTGGTTGTCCAGTTCGTCGGCATACCCGGCGATCATCTCAATGATGTGTTTTGCCTCCAGCACGTCCAGCCCGGTCAGCGGGCGCTCGTTGAAGACATACACCGTATCCAGATAGACGCCAAATGCCGCCGTTGTCAGTGACATGTTCAGTTCCAGCAGGCGACGGTACAGCGGCAGCAGCCCGCTTGCCGGCAGGTACATAATCGGCGAGAGCACCTGCAAATAGCCTTCCTGCTCCGTCTGGTTGATGTAGATTTCGATGGTTGCCGACCCCTGCCGGAAGCTCCAGCCAAAGCCGCCGTTGTCCATCTGCCGCCGCGCGTCCTTCGGGTTGACCTTCAGGCTTTCCAGAATGCGCTCCACTGTGGCGACATGTGCCTGAATCGTATTGGTGTTTTCGAGAGGTTTTCTGCGTCCAAACATAGGCTGCCGGGGCACCGCGCTGGCGTGCCCTTATCGTCCTTTCGTGTTCAACGCCTGCCCGCAGCGCAGGCACTTGCCATTATAAAAACCCACCCGTGAATTGCAGGCAGGATTCGGGCAGGGCATGTGAGTGCCTTCGCCGTAGAGCATCGCCGCCTGCATGATCGGGAAGCGCGTCATTTCCAGCGCGAAGGGCAGCACGCCGCCGCAGGTTTCGCAGTAGAAGTTGCTCACGCCTGGCGCACGGCTCGCGCTGCCGCAGGACGGGCAGTAGACGCGGCGGCTGTCGCTCTGCATTTCGTTCAGCGTTTGCTGCACCGCCTTGTAGATGGCGCTGATATGCAGCGCAAAGATGTATGCCGAGGTGCGGCTGCTGTTGCGCGTCAGCATACCCACAAGCTGATTGTGATTGTCGAAGGTCGGGTTGCCCCCGGCGTCCGGCGGGCGGTCAATCGTTGTCGGAATCCATTCGGGGCGCAGTTGGCGCTGGGTGCCGCGCCGAATGCCCGTGACAGCGCGCTGATTGTGCGCGACGGCATTCAGCGGCGTGTTGTCCGGCACGGTGGGCAGCGCAGAAACCGGCAGCAGTTCGCTGACCTGCAGGTTAACATGGATCAATGCGAGGTCGAGGTCGGGGAAACTGCGGATCACCTGACCGGGAAGCTGCTGCCCCTGCAAGAACAACACTGTCACGTTCTGCGCGCCGCCGACCACAAAGCGCGTAGTGGCAACCAGCCCGTCGCGGGTGACAAAAAAGCCTGTGCCCGCGCCGTTGGATCCACCCTGAATGCCCACTGTGCGGTGCAGCCCTCCGGGAATCTGGGCATAGGGCGTCGGCTGTTGGGCATAGGGCGGCTGCCCACCCCCACCAACCACCGGCGACTGCGCGTAGCCCGGCTGCCCGTAAGCTGGCTGCTGCGGCTGAGCGTAACCCGGCTGCTGGTAGGGCTGCTGCGGCTGGGTGTAGCCCGGCTGCCCGTAAGCTGGCTGCTGGTAAGGTGGCTGTACTGCCGGATACTGCCCGGTATCCCCCGGCTGAATGGGTCGAAAGACGCCCGAATCGCCTGTCACAGGGGGCGGCGGGGCGAGTGGCGCGGGGGGCGTGAGCAGCAGTGCCAGCCGCTGACGGGCATCGCTGCTGGTTGGGTCGGCGGCAACTGCTTCCTGATAAAGCTGCACCTTTTGCTGGCGGTCATCGGTGGTTTCTGCCAGCCACATCAGGGCGATGGCGCGCAAATTGCCCTGAAGTGCCTCATTGCGGAGCGCAATACGCAGCAGACGTGCACCTTCGGCTCTGTTCCCGGCGCTGATGGCGTCAATGCCCTGCTGCATGGTCTGATATGGCATAAGCTTCCCTGCACTGCTATCCTGCGCGGCATCCCGGCGTATCGGGGTGCAAACGGGTTTCCTTTATTTTTATTATAGGGGATGCACGCCAAAAGGGACAGCAGACGGCTATTCCCAGCGTGCCCATTCCTCATCCGGATGCATCTGTTCCGGCAGTTTGACCACCTGCAGGAATGTGTTCCCCGGCTTCAGCGGCAGCCACGCGCTGTTGTCCATTGTGTGCAGCGTCAGCATGTCGTCACGTTCGCTGCGCGCCCACAAGCCCTGATACACCAGCCCATCGCGGAACAGCACCAGATTGCCGGCTGTCCACAGGTAGATGCGCCAACCGTAACTGACATTGCCCTGCCATTCGCTTTCGACAATATCGCTCAGTTCGTGGCTGGCGTAGAGGATGACCACATTCGCCGCGGTCACCTGCTGCCCGGTGTTGGCGTCATAATGCGGCTGCCCGTCAGAAAAGCGTTCGTACAAGCCTGT
>DAOTWP010000018.1:0-9632 GCA_034435675.1 Anaerolineae bacterium | reverse complement strand
TGTCTTGAAACGTGCTGCGGAACAACAAGCCCAGCCCACCAAGCAGCCCGACGAACAGCATTGCACCGACGCCAAACAACAGCGCGTTGAGCGCGGCACGCAGGTGCAGACTGGGCAGCTTGCGCTCAATCTCTGGCAGTCGCTGTGCGGAAAAAGCGGTGCCCAGAAACAGCGTGACCGACCCCGCCGCCGCTAATCCGCTGCCGCTGGCAATTTGCAGCACAGCGCTGCCCAGATGGCTGAGCAGCAGTGTACCCAGAACCCAGCCCACAGGCAGCAGGGTAAAACTAACCAGCAGCCCGCCAAGCTGCGAGCGAATGGGGCGCATCAGGTTGTGCGCAGCAAAAAAGCTCAGCACGGCGGAAGGCAAAATGGAAACGGCAGTGGCGATCAGCGCCAAAAAGATAGTTTCGACCATCTTTTCCAGCACCAGCACGGTGGTGTCACTGATTGTCGGCAGCCCGGATGGGAAACGTCCCTGCGCTTCAATGGTGTGGGTTTCGCCAGCGGTGCCACGAATCCGGGGAACTTCAATTTGCACTGTGAAACTGCCCTGACCGTCAGTGATGAAGTTATCCTGTTCTGCGCCGACCACACGCCGGATGCGGCGTTCGCCATCGGTTGCCAGCCAGTTCATGCGCGCCAGTCCGTTGGGCGCAAAGTTATAGCCGCGCACCGTCACCAGATCACCGGCGTTGCCGCAGGCGGGTTCAATTTCAATATACTGCTGGTCTCCCGGTGCTGCCGCCGGGGGAGCAAAGTCATCTGCACAGGTCATACGGAAACTGCTGGTTGCTGTCAGAACTTCGTATTCCTGCGAAAAAACGTTGGGGGAGAGCAGTTCGCGCAGCGCGTTGCCGACATTCTGCTGGCGCTGGGGTTCCTGCGGGACTGTCAGGTCAATGTCGGTCACCGACCAGCCATACGAAAAGATGACCAGCCCGGCAGTAAACAGCAAGATCAGCAGCAAACGTCGTAGTACTGCTTTGGAGCGAGGAACCGTGTTATTCGTCTGCATCTGTAACTATCCTAATGAATCTCAACTTCGACGGCATCCTCGCCGTAAATTTGCTTGAAGCGGTCATTATCAATATCTTTAGGCAGCCCATCAAATTCCAGCACGCCATCTTTCAGCGCGATGACCCGCTGGGAATAGGCACGTGCCAGACTGAGGAAATGCAGGCTGCACAGGATGGTCAGACCATCTTCTTTATTGAGCAGTTCCAGATATTTCATTACAGAATGCGAGGTGGCAGGATCGAGGCTGGCAACCGGCTCGTCTGCCAGCAGCATTTCCGGTTCCTGCATCAGGGTGCGGGCGATGCCCACCCGCTGCTGCTGCCCGCCACTGAGGGCGCTGGCGCGGTTATATGCTTTTTCTGGAATGCCTACTCGTTTTAGCGCTGCTAATGCGCGTGTTTTTTCCTGCGAGGGGAAATAGTTGAGCAGGCTGTAAATTGGGTTAATGTAGCCCAGTCGCCCCGACATGACGTTGGTCAGCACGCTGGAACGTCTGACAAGGTTGAACTGCTGGAAGATCATCCCAATCCGGCGGCGGATCTGGCGCAGTTCGTCGTCTGTGGCGGCAGTGATGTCAATGCCGTTCCAGATGATGCGCCCTTTGGTGGGGTCAACGAGCCGGTTGATACAGCGCAGCAGCGTGGATTTGCCGGAACCACTCAAGCCGATAATCGAGACAAACTGCCCATCAGGAATTTCAAGGCTGATATTCTTTAGCGCGACAAAGCCGTTGTCATAAATTTTGGTGAGATTTTCGATAATGAGCATCATGCGTCCTGCTGATAAGAACAGCGGGCAGAGGAATGCCCTCCACCCGCCGTCAATCACGATAGTGCGCTCGGCGATTAGTTGAAGATGTCTTCTTCAGTCAGACCAAGAATTTCGAACTGCAAGCGCACGACATCATAGGTGGCATCGCTGATCGGAGCCAGCCCACTCCAGCCGTAGAAGTCTTCGCTGCCAATGGATTGTGCCCATGTTTCGGTTTCGGCGAAGGCGTACAGCGCATCCATAATCTGCGTCTTCAGTTCCTCCGGGAAATCGGGACCGAAGCTGAGGGTGTCGTTGGGGATCGGGGCGCTCAGGCGCAGGATGCGCACCTGGTCGACAACATCGGGCGCGGTTTCGCGAATGTTGGCGCGCGCGTCCAGAATCTGGACATCACCGACATATAGTGCGCCATCTTCGCCGATGCGCGATTCATCAACGGTCAGGTCATAGGGTTCGGGCAGGTCGCCAATGTTCCACGCTGCACCGGGAACCACCGGCGGGCTGAAGAACGTCGTGCCGAAGTCCACTTCACCGCTGTAAACTGCCTGCACAACCTGGTTGTGACCACCGGCTTCCACACGCTCGCCGGGTTCAATACCTGCTGCCTGAAGTTCAACCGAGGGGACGATAAAACCGGAGGTCGAACCAGCATCGGGATATGCCCAGCTGCGCCCGGCAAGGTCGCCATAGGTGTAGATGTCACTGTCACGACGCACAATATACGCTGCCCAGTAGACATTCCAACCACGACGCACAGCCGCTGCTTCAACCTGCACACCGCAGCGGTTGTTGGCAATCACATAACCGGCTGCCGGGATGAAGCCCATGGAACGATCCGGCGCCGCGCACATGGCTTCAACGGTTGCAGCATAAGACGTGGGGACCGAAACTTCAAAGTACAGTCCGGTTGCCTCTTGCAGTGCCTGCGCCATGATTTCGCCACCGCTGACGATCACCTGTGCTTCGACGGAAGGAACGAAAAATACCTGAATAGGATTCGCTTCACTGCCCAAAGCATCCTGCGCCATGGCTGCGGGAAGCGCCAGACCACAGAGAAGGACAACCAGAAGCGCAACAATACTAAACTTGATTCGCATACAACCAACTCCTTAGTTCAATCAATCAGCCTTGTAAAGGGTAAACATCGCAAGGCAAAATGCCAAACAGCATCTGAAAATAACGCATTTTTGTTAAATCCAGGTTAAATATTTTCGCGTGGGCTTCTGGCATGTGCTTCTGAAGATTGTCGTGAACCCCAAAAGTTTCCTGCTAGTACACTGACAAGATTAAGTTGACTACGCAGATACAGCCCTCACCCCCTCAGTCCCCCTCTCCCTAACGCCGCTGCGCGGCTGAGCGAGGGGGAGGGAAAATCCCCGGCGATTGGGTTGCTCCCCTCTCCTGGTGCCGAAGGCACGGTCGGGAGCGGGGTTGGGGGTGAGGGCTAGACAAGGGCAGCGGGTGTCATGCTCATCTTGTTGGACTACTAGTTGGCAGGGGGTGTTGTAGTCCCCAATATTTCCAGTCGTGACGCTATCCGCTGGTAACCGCAGCAGTGATTCTGGACATAGCAACTGAACCGGCGCTTACCTCAATGGATTATAAGGTCTGTGACTAACTCGTAAGAATCGCCTTCACCGGAGAGCCGCGCGCGTTCAGCGCCAGCAGTTCCGTCGCCAGCGTGCGCCGGGGTCATGCGACACTAAATAGCCATACCACACTGCATTTCCTGCGATTATGGTATCCAACGCGAGCAGCACGCAGGAGCGCCACAACGGGCACCCCTGCGCAGGACATCTCAAGCCAGCAGCTTACTCAACTGTGACGCTCTTGGCGAGGTTGCGCGGCTGATCCACATCCGCGCCGCGCCACACCGCAATGTGGTACGCCAGCAGTTGCAGCGGAATCACAGACACCACCGGGCTGAGCAGCGCCGGGGTTTCGGGGATATAGATGACATGATCCGCTTTGCTGGCGATGAACGTATCGCCCTCGGTCGCCAGCGCGATCACCACGCCCCCGCGCGCCTTCGCCTGTTCAATCTGGCTGATCATCTTCTCGTAGACATCATCCTTCAGCGCAATTGCCAGCACCGGCATTTGCTCGTCAATCAGCGCAATCGGACCGTGCTTCATTTCCCCCGCAGGGTAACCCTCGGCATGAATATAGCTGATTTCCTTGAGCTTCAAGGCGCCTTCGAGCGCAATCGGGTAATTGATGCCGCGCCCCAGATAGAGGAAATTCGTGTAGTGGTAGAGCTGCTTTGCCAGCGTCTCGACGACTGCCTCACTTTCCAGCGCCCGCCCGATCAGATCCGGCAGTTTAGCGAGATCCTGCACACCGCCAATCCGCTGTTCGCGTGTCAGCGTGCCGCGCAGCTGCCCCAGATACAGCGCCAGCAAATACTGGTCAACAATGCTGGCGGTGAATGCCTTTGTCGATGCTACCCCAATTTCCGGTCCGGCATTCATCGTAATATAGCCGTCTGCCACCCGCATCGCCTGACTGCCAACGGCATTGACAATGCTCCAGACCGTCGCCTTTTTATCCCGTGCTTCTTCCATCGCCGCCAGCGTATCAACCGTTTCGCCACTCTGGGTGATCGCCAGCACCGCCGTGCGCTCGTCAATGATCGGGTCACGGTAGCGGTACTCACTGCCATAATCCACTTCGGCAACCAGCCGCGCCAGCTTTTCGATGTAAAACTTGCCCACCAGTCCGCTGTAATAGCTCGTCCCGCAGGCAACCGTAACCAGACGCTGAAGTGCGGCAGCGCGCTCTGCCGTCATGTTCAGGTCAGGCATCTGCACCAGCATATGATCCCAGTCAATGCGCCCGCCAATCGTGTCGGTCACACTGCGTGCCTGCTCAAAGATTTCCTTCTGCATGAAATGTTTGAATTCGCCTTTGGCGGCACTCACCGGATCCCACGCGATGCTGTGAATCTCTGCCTTGAGCACTTTTCCGTCCAGATCAAACACCTGATACTGCTCGGCAGTAACCAGTGCCATCTGGCGACTTTCCAGAAAGACCATATTGCGTGTGTGTTCGAGGATCGCCGGGATATCCGAGGCGATGAAGTTCTCGCCCTCGCCCAGCCCAATCGCCACGCCGCCCGCGTTGCCGATACGCACAGCGATCAGCTTATCCGGCTGGCGCTTGCTCAGCACGACGATGGCATGGGCCCCGCGCAGCAGCTGCACGGCCTTGCGCGTCGCCTCAAAAACATCGAAATTCGCGCCGTTGTGGGCAAAGCGTTCGATTAACTGGACAATCACTTCAGTATCGGTATCGGACTTAAATTCGACACCTTCTGCAACCAGTTCTTCTTTCAGTTCGAGGTAGTTTTCTACGATGCCGTTATGCACCAGCACAAAATCGCCGTTCATGCTGATGTGTGGGTGCGCGTTGTGTTCGGCGGGGGCACCGTGCGTCGCCCAGCGCGTGTGTCCAATACCAATCTGACCGTCAACCGGATCGAGCTGTACTTTGCCGCGCAGGTTGGAGAGCTTGCCCACATCGCGTCGAATGGCAATCCCGCCATCCTGCATCACCGCAACCCCTGCCGAGTCATACCCCCGGTATTCCAGGCGCTGAAGCCCGTCAAGGATAATCTGTGTTGCGCCGCGTGAGCCAATATAACCGACAATACCGCACATGCGTACTGACCTCCGTATGTTATTGGGGATTAGACAATGGGATGCTGTGCAACAGGGCTGCGGAGGCGCAGTCACACAACGCAATCTATACCTGCCCCGACCAGGGCACGGCAGATTGCTACAGTCCACATGCGCGCCGCCTGTCGAACAGGTTGCCCTGTACTTTTCGCGGGTTGCTTTCGTTTTACGGAGGGGAAAGACGGAGGACGGTGGTACGCCCTGGCGGCATCCGCTGATCTCTCGATTTCCGGTCTTCCAGCCCTGCTGGCTGGCTGCCTTAATCCCACACTGCTGTGGGAAACCGCCACCTCGTCAGCTTAGCGCAGTTTGCTGCGCATAAGCCCATGCGCTATCATACCCCCCGGATCGCTTCGCGGCACACCTCCTGATTTAGCCGGTGACATAAATTTCACTATAGCGGATGACCATCGCGGTGACAACACCTGGAACGTAAAATTTTGTGAATTCCGTTACAGATACTCAAGCGTGCGCATTGTCGCCCGTTCAACATCGCGATACTGCCCACGCAGCGCAGGATCAGGCAATGCCAGCGCCAGTTGATACATCGCCTCCTGCATCATCAGCGCCAGTTCTTCACGCGGAATACGCTTGCGCCCATCAGTCTTGAACCGGAAAGGGCGCCCGAAATTAATCTGAATCGGGGTGCGCCGGAACTGTTTGGCATTCGCGCCCCAGGGTGTCGCCCCGGCAAGCGCTGTCGGCACAATCGCGGCGTTCGCCTTCGTGGCGATAAACGCCATACCATCCTTAGGAACCACCAACCCATTGCGCTGGCGAGTTCCTTCCGGCGCAACCAGCACTATCTGCCCACTTCTGAGCAGTTCGATGGCACTCTCCAGCGCCTTGCGATCCACGCTGTCCCGGTCAATGTTGAACGCGCCGTAGATGCGCTCCAATGTGCCAATAATCGGGTGGCGCCCATTCTCAATCTTGCTCATCGGAATCACAAAACGTTTATTGACCGCGCCCATGACGAGCACCGGGTCAATAAACGAAATATGGTTCATCATGATGATGGTCGGTCCTGCTGCGGGGATATGCTCGCGCCCGGTGATGTGCATCTTCCAGAACACCCCAAAACCGAGCGGGCGAATCAGCCCATCGCGCAGAAGATGCCGCCGCCAGGCATAACGCGGCTGCCGCGCGACATATTCTTCAACGGACAGCGCAGCACTCACGAACGTTTCCTTTTCTGCCGGTCAACAGGACTATCCTGCACACCGCGAGCGCGTTCGCCCTTCCTGCGCGGCAGTGCTGCCGGTTTCAGTGGTGTTCGCCGCCCCCTGGAATCGCGTTCACTGGAATCGCGTTCGCCCGGTTGGCTGCTGCGTTCACCCGCGTTGGGCTGCCGGCCGCCCTGCCCGCGCCTGCTGTGTCCGCTGCTGCTGCTCTCGCTGCCCTGCCAGGGACCACGCTGGATTTTCGGGCGCGAAATCCGCATGCCGGGCTGTTTCAGCAGGGCAATCTCCTCTGCATCCAGCACACGCCATTCGCCGGGGCGCAGCTTACCCAGCGGCAACGCGCCGATGTGCGTCCGCGTCAGCCGCTTAACCGGATACCCCAGTGCCGCCGCCACACGCCGAATCTGGCGCTTTTTGCCTTCCGTCATCACCACTTCCAGTACCGTATCTTTGCCGCCTCTGGCAATGCGCACGCTGCACGGCGCAGTCTTATACTCTGCACCGCTATCCTCATCGGTGATGACCACACCCATTTCCCACTGCTTGATAATCTCCAGCGGGGGCAGCGATTCCACCACAACACGATAGGTCTTGCTGTGGCGATAGCGCGGGTGGGTCAGCCGATTAGTCAATTCGCCGTCATTGGTAAACACCATCAGCCCGGAGCTGTCCGCATCCAACCGCCCGATAGCAAACAGATGTTCCTTAAACGGGATCAGTTCGCGCGCGGTCTGGCGGGTATCATCCCTGTGCGTTTCTGTGTTGGACACCACATTTACCGGCTTGTTCAACGCGACATACAGTTTTTCGGTGGGCGCGGCAGCCAGTTTCTGTCCATCCACTTCTACCGTGTCGGTCAGCAGGTCAGCCTTGTCGCCCAGCTTCGCCACCTGCCCGTTGACCCGCACACGTCCCTGTTCGATCAATTCTTCGCTGGCACGACGACTGGCAATTCCTGCCTGTGCCATCAGCTTCTGCAAACGTTCTTTCATCGGCTTTCATGAACCTCACTTCAAATGTGCGTGTGTGTACGCACCTGTGCGCGCTATTGTAGCATAAACACACTCGGCAATGAGTCCTCAGGCTGCGGCGTGTAGATGCCGCGCTATTGATCACTGCGGATCCTGCCGAAAGGTTGTGTGCAGGGGTTAGGGCGGTTTACACAAACCCTGTGTAGCGTAGATTAGACACGCCTGTACAATTGACAGTCATCCGCCAGCATGTCACAATCCGTAAACATTGGTTCAGCACAGCATTTGGGATGGTCGTACGATGATCATGCAGCCCACGACTACCGACGTGAATAGCACCACTGCCCGACGGTGACGCGGGGTGTGTTTGCGGCTGGCTGAAGTTCTGGCTCGTGTACCCAACACCCCCTCGCGGGGTGTTTTTGTTTGTAGATGACCTACGTCTGTACCCACTGGAGGAAAGACACTTGGTGACACAAATTAATGTCGAAACACCCGTTTATGCTGTGCCGGACAACCATCTGATCCCGGTGAACGATTACCCGGCGCACATGATGAAGATTCCACCGTCGCGCATGTTTCTGATCAAAGAAGCACTGGACAAATATCGCGCGCATGCGGGCAAGGATGCCCCCACATATGATGGCTCGCAGGGTGACGGTGGCGCAAGCCTGCCGGGCGTGCCAAAAGAGATTCTGATGCGTGCAGCGGAATTGCAGGCTGCCAAAGGCACGGGGTATGACCAGCCGTGGGGCACCAAAGAGTTCCGCAAAGCAGCAGTTGAAAAATACTGGAAGCTGGATGCCGCCAGCGGGTGGGGCGAAGAAAATGTAATTTTTGTGCAGGGCGGGCGCGATGGCTTGCTCAAGGCATTTCAGGCGATGATTGCACTGGGCAACAAACGTGTTGGCGATGTGGTTGTGCTCAGCCGTGTGCCCTGGATCAGCTACAACTGGGCACCATACAGTATCGGGCTGAATGTGCTGCTTGCGCCGGGCGATGCTGCCGAGGCATGGCGCTACACCCCCGAAAGTATCCGCGCCAGCGCCGAATACGCCGCTCGCAGCGGGCGCAGCGTTGCCGGGCTGGTCATCACCTCACCGGATAACCCCACCGGACGCACAATGCCAGTGGAGGAGCAGATTCTGCTCGCCAAGACCGCGCTGGAAGCGGGCTATCCCTTCGTGCTGTTCGACTGGATCTATCACTGGCTTGCGGACAGCGGTCCAACGGACATCAACCCGGTGCTGCAAGCGTTCACCCCGGAGGAGCGCAAGAAGCTGATTTTCCTCGATGGGCTGACCAAGAGCCTCGGCGCATCCAACATTCGCAGCGCGCATATGCTGGCAGACAAGTCGGTGGTGTCGTATATCACCAGCCAGGCATCGCATGGGGTCATCCCCGGCTACTATGCGCAGGCAGTGGCAATCGCAGCGTATGAGATGGGCTACGAAAACGCCGCGAAGTCGATCATCGAGCCAACCAGCCAGAGCCGCCGTGTGCTGCGCGCGGCGCTGGAACAGAGTGGTGTGCCGTTCATCATGGGCGACGGCTATTACGCCTTCATTGACTGCACGCGCTATGTAGAGGCAGCCGGTTACGAGGACACCGAGAAACTGCTGCTCTACTGCGGCGAACAGTACGGCGTCGTCTTTGTGCCCGGCGTGTACTTCTCGCTGGCGGGCGCAAACTGGATTCGCTTCTCCTATGCGCTGCCACCGGAAAAGACCGAAAAGGCAATCGCGCGGCTGTTCGAGGGCATGAACGCGCTGCTGTGAGGTTGTGCCCGGCATTCCAGAGCAGAATGTGACCTGCAAGGGCGACCACCGCTGTGATGAGGTGGTCGCCCTTTGTGTTACATGCTACCCAGGGTAAGCAAAAAGGGCGGAGTTTTCCGCCCTCATTGTCCCATAGTGTGTTGTGCGCCACGCCTATTCCGGCGGTTGCAGCACAGTGCCGATTACATACACCACGCCGTTGTCCACCTCACGCGCAGACAGAATTGGCGT
>DAOTWP010000017.1:0-48246 GCA_034435675.1 Anaerolineae bacterium | reverse complement strand
CAGATACGAAATGGTCATCGAGCCGGATTTCTTCGAGTCGTAGAAGAAATAGCCCTGTGCGTAGTTTTTAGTGTTTTCGCCGATAATCTTGATGCTGTTTTTGTTAGCGCCCACTGTGCCGTCTGCACCCAGCCCATAGAAGACCGCGCGCACGACGTTGTCTTTTTCGAGCGAGAACTCATAGTTCACTGGCAGGCTGGTGAAGCTCACATCGTCTTCGATACCGACGGTGAAATGATTCTTCGGTTTGTCGGCATTCAGATTGTCAAAGACTGCCTTGACCATTGCCGGGGTGAATTCCTTCGAGGACAAGCCATAACGCCCACCGACGACGCGCGGCATAGTGCCTTCCCAGGCTTCGTGCAGGGCATTGATCACGTCCAGATACAGCGGTTCACCCGCGCTGCCGGGTTCTTTGGTGCGGTCCAACACGGCGATACTCCGCACAGTCGTGGGCAGCGCTGCCACAAAGCGTGCAACATCGAATGGGCGGTACAGGCGCACTTTGAGCAGCCCGACTTTTTCGCCCTGGGTGTTCAGGTAATCTACCGTTTCGTGTGCTGCCTCGCAGCCTGACCCCATCATCACCAGCACGCGCTCAGCATCGGGTGCACCGTGATACTCGAACAGACGATACTGCCGCCCGGTGAGCGCGGCGAACTCGTCCATCATCGTTTGCACAATGTCCGGGCAGGCAGTGTAGAACGGGTTGACGGTTTCGCGTGCCTGGAAATACACATCGGGGTTTTGCGCCGTACCACGCAGCACCGGGTGATCCGGCGAGAGTGAACGCGCGCGAAACTCAGTGACCAGTTCGTCGGAGATCAGCGCGCGCAGTACGCTGTCATCGAGCAGTTCCATTTTGACGACTTCGTGTGAGGTGCGGAAACCGTCAAAGAAATGCAGGAACGGCAGGCGGGCGCGCAGCGTCGCAGCGTGTGCCACTGCCGCGAGATCCTGCGCTTCCTGGACGGAGTTGGAAGCCAGCATCGCCCAGCCAGTGGCGCGGGTTGCCATCACGTCGCTCTGGTCGCCATAAATCGACAACCCCTGCGCTGCCAGAGAACGTGCGGCAATATGAAAGACCGCCGGAGTCAGTTCACCAGCGATTTTGTACATGTTGGGGATCATCAACAGCAAACCCTGTGAAGCGGTAAAGGTGGTCGCCATGGAACCGGCTTGCAGCGCGCCGTGAATTGCCCCTGCCGCGCCGCCTTCACTTTGCATTTCGATGACCAGCGGGGTTGTACCCCAAAGGTTGGGCATGGTCTGGTTTGCCCACTCATCCGCCCATTCACCCATTGGCGAGGAAGGTGTAATCGGGTAAATGGCAATTACTTCACTGACGCGATAGGCAATCCGTGCGACAGCTTCATTGCCGTCAATGGTGGTAAAGTTGCGTTCACTCATTATGCAGTTCCTTTGTATCTGTATATCCGCGCGAGTGTATCGAAGGCGCGCTGCGTCTCCTGCCTGTCCGCCCGCTAAGCGAAAAATTGATCAGGACGGTGGTTTCTGCCAGCAGACTGTGGCACTGTGCAGCAATACGCGCCGCCGGGAATCGGCTGCGCCAATGATTCAGGAGTGCAATTACGAACAAGTCCATCACAATGATAGAAGCTGAGGTGTTGTAACCGTGAGTGATGTCTGTAATGCAATCGGGGTAGCATTTGTCGGGTTTTGTACCCGCCCCTGCGTGTGCTGCCGGAAATGTGATCCCCAGCCGGGCGAGTCGTCCCATTAGGGCGCTGCTTTGGCGTTCAATCATGCTGGTCAACAGCCCGGCGCAGCAGCGTGGTCACCCGGTCAAGCAGCGCTGGCAGCATGGCTTGTACCGCTGGGGAAAGCTGCTCCCCAAAGGCGAAGCTCGCCGCCGTGACAGAAACCAGCCACATTTCGGGCTGTGTTCCGTAGAGGATGCGCGCCGCCAGGAGCAGCGCCTGCGGTGTGACATCGTGGGTCAAAGCGGCATTGACTGTTTCGTCTGCCTGCACGCGCTCGACCGTGAGTACACCGGGTGGCGTGCCTGCGCGCGCGTCTATCAGGATTACCCGCGCAGACCGGGCAAGCGGCTCAACCAGTTCGGGGGTGAGCTGGTGGCAGACGACGAACTGCACGGAGTCCCGTACAGAAGCGGGCAAGCCAGCATCGTCTGCCCACATTGCTTCCATTTGTTCTACGGCATGCACCCCGAGAGCATCATCGCCGCGCAGGGTGCTGCCATAGCCGATGACAAGCTGCTGAAAGCTCATCGCACCAGTTCGTCTAGGACTTCGCCGTCCGCTGCCACAAGCTGAATGTGCAGCGGCATAGCGCCAACCGCATGTGTCGAGCAGCTCAGGCACGGGTCAAAGGTGCGGATAACGGCTTCAACACGGTTGAGCATGCTGTCTTCAAGGTTGCTGCCATCCACAAAACGCTGTGCCACTTGCAGCACGCCCTTGTTCATCGCCAGATTATTGTGTCCGGTGGCGATAATCAGGTTGGCGCGTTTCATCAGCCCGTTCTCGTCAATCTCGTAGTGGTGGGTCAGCGTGCCGCGCGGCGCTTCGCTGGTGCCGATGCCTTCGAGGTTGTTCGGGTTAGCAAAGGCGCGGACATGCTTGCTCAGGATACCAGGCCACTCCAAAGCGATCCGCATGCGTTCCAGCGCGAAGATGATTTCGATCAGGCGGGCATAATGGTAGTGGAACGAGCTGTTGCGATCCTGCCAGCGAAATGCCGCGAACTCGGCATCTGCCAGCGGGGTGCCGGGGCGGTCAATGATATTCAACCGTGCCAGCGGACCCACACGGTACATGCCGCCGGGATAGCCCATGGGTTTGTAGTAGGGCGATTTCAAGTAGCTGAATGGCTCGACCGCTTCGCCAATGAACGATGCATACTCGGTGGGATCGCGCATGTCTTCTACGCGATTGCCCAGCGAATCGACCATACGCAGATAGCCGTCGTACATTTCCAGCGTGCCCTGTGGCGTGATCAAACCCATGAACAGGCTGGGGAAGTTGGCAAAGGTGTCAATCTCCGTCTTGTACTGCACCATCACATCGCGGAACCAGTCCAGCGTGCGGCGCGCAATCGCCAGCCCTTCGGGCAGCATCGCCAGCATGGCATCGCGCCTTTCTTCCGTCAGGGCTTCGTTGACGCCGCCGGGAACCACCCACGCCGGGTGGATGCGTTTGCCGCCCAGCATTTCGATAATCTGCTGTCCAATCTGGCGCAGGCGCACGCCGTCCCTGGCGAGCTGCGGGTTCGCCTTCAGGATGCCAAAAATGTTGCGCTTTGCCGGGTCAGCGTCCATCCCCGGCAGAATGTCCGGCGCAGACAGGTAGAAGAAGCTTAGCGCGTGCGATTGCACAATCTGTCCGAGGTTCATCACCCGGCGCAGGTTCGCTGCCGTCTGCGGAATAGCCACTGCCAGCAGGGCATCGCACGCTTTAGCAGAGGCAATCAGGTGGCTGACCGGGCAAATGCCGCAGATACGTGCCATCAGCGACGGCATTTCATGGAAGGGGCGTCCCTCGACAAACTTCTCAAAACCACGCACCTGCGTGACATGGAAGTGGGCGTCAGCTACTTTGCCCGCATCATCCAGTTGAATGGTGATTTTCGCGTGCCCTTCAAGGCGGGTCACGGGGTCAATGACAATTGTTTTTGTCATACATGATCCTTAAAACATCAAAATACGGCATTGTCTGTTAGGCTGCCGGGGTACAGGGTGGCGCACCCCGGCAGATACATGGTTCCAGAGTCTTCGGCGTGGCGTTTGCCCACCCGGTGCTGGCTAGGCGCCAAAGCGCGTTAGGTCGGTCAAGTCAGGAGTGCGCCCCGCCAGCAGCTCAGTGAGCATAAACAGGATTGTCTTTGCCGACGGCGGGCATCCGGGCACATAAACATCTACAGGAACTGCCGCATGCACGGGCATCACTTTCGGCAGCAGTCGCGGCACCACTTCCAGCGGAATCTGGGCGTTGATCAGATCGGCTTCGAGATACGCCCGCTGGAGAATGTCATCCACCCCAACCGGGTTGCGCATGGAGGGCACGTTGGCGTTTACCGCACAATCTCCCAGCGAAACCAGCAGTCGTGTATGTGCGCGGATATGCCGGATTTTTTCCAGGTCTTCTTCGCTGCTGACTGCGCCTTCAACCAGCGTGACATCCACCTTTTTGGGGAACACTTTGGCGTCCACCAGCGGGCTGTAAACCAGGTCAATCTTGTCTGCCAGTGCCAGCAGGGTATCATCAATATCCAGAAACGACATATGGCAGCCAGAGCAGCCGTCCAGCCAGACCGTTGCCAGTTTTACTTTAGCTGTTGCCATTATTTCCCCTCCGTATCCAGGTCAGGTACGGTAAAAACTCCCTGCGTTTGGTCATTTCTGCAACCGACTTACCCTTATGGGTCAGGGCACCGGTTGGGCAGACTTGCACGCATTTGCCGCAGCTTGTACAGGTTTCAGAATTGCCCCACGGAATGCTCAGGTCGGTAATCAGGTGTGACTGAATACCGCGTCCCATCACATCCCATGTATGCGCGCCCTCAATTTCATCACAGACACGGACACAACGGGTACACAGCACACAACGATTCTGGTCGAAGATGAAACGTTCGTGCGAGGCATCCACTTTGCGATCCGGGCTGAAGTAGGGCAGGCTGACATAGTTCAGCCCCAGTTTTTGCGCCAGGGTTTGCAGTTCGCAGTGCCCATTGCTGACACACACCGAGCAGATGTGATTGCCTTCCACAAACAGCAGTTCGAGAATCATGCGGCGATAATTGCGCAGGCGTTCTGAGTTCGTGAACACCTCCATGCCTTCTGATACCGGTGTGATACATGCGGGCAGCAGTTTGTTTGTACCGCGCACCTCCACCAGGCACAACCGGCACGCGCCAAGCCGGGATAAACCATCAATATTGCATAGGGTCGGAATATAAAGGTTGTTTTCGCGGGCGACTTCGAGAATAGTTTGATTCTCCTGTGCGCCGACATCCTGTTCGTCAATTTTTAGTGTGACGACCCCGGTCATGATGTGACCTCCTCTTCCTGTTTGCCCTGGGTGTGTGCTGCTGGAGCAGCGCCGTGGGTCATTTTGCAGACACCCGCCGGACAGCGCTTCTCAACCACATGCGCGATATATTCATCACGGAAGAACCGCAGGGTACTCATGACCGGATTGGGGGAAGCCTGCCCCAGACCGCAGAGACTGGTGTTCTTGACCATGTCGCAAAGCTGTTCCAGCCGTGCAAGGTCATCCAGTGTGGCTTCCCCGCGCGTGATGCTGTCCAGCAGGTGGTACATCTGCGCGGTGCCCACCCGACAGGGAATGCATTTGCCACACGATTCATTCATGCAGAATTCCATGAAGTATTTGGCGACATTGACCATGCAGGTCTCTTCGTCCATGATAATCATGCCGCCCGACCCCATGATGGAGCCGATGCTCGCCAGCGATTCATAGTCCACTGGCGTATCCAGATGCTGCTCCGGAATGCAGCCGCCGGAGGGTCCGCCGGTTTGCGCCGCCTTGAAGTGTTTGCCATTCGGGATGCCGCCGCCAATGTCGTAGACGATTTCGCGCAGGGTGATGCCCATCGGCACTTCAATCAGCCCGCTGCGATTGACCTTGCCGGTGAGGGCAAAGACTTTGGTGCCCTTGCTCTTTTCTGTGCCAATACTGGCGAACCACTCTGCGCCATTGCGGATGATGGCGGGGATATTAGCATATGATTCGACATTGTTGATCAGCGTTGGCTTGCCCCACAAACCGGATGTGGCAGGGTAGGGCGGGCGCGGGCGCGGTTGTCCACGCCGTCCCTCAATCGAGGCGATCAGCGAAGTTTCTTCACCGCAGACAAATGCCCCTGCACCCACGCGCACTTCCATATCGAAGTCGAACGAGGTTCCGGCGATCTTGTTGCCCAGCAGGTTCATCTTGCGCGCCTGGCGAATGGCGTTTTCCACACGCTTCACCGACAGCGGGTATTCTGCACGGATATAGACATAACCGTATTCTGCGCCAACAGCATAGGCAGCAATGGTGATACCCTCCAGCAAACGGAAGGGGTAGTCGTCCATCACGCTGCGATCCATAAATGCGCCCGGATCGCCTTCGTCACCATTGCAGATGACATATTTGGGGCTGCCGACAGCTTTGGCGACGGTGCGCCATTTCAAGCCGACCGGATAACCCGCGCCGCCGCGCCCGCGCAGTCCGCTGTGGGTGATTTCATTGATTACTTCAACGGGGGTCATTTCATGCAGCGCCTTCAGCAGTGATGTATAGCCGCTGTTGGCGATGTAATCTTCAATCCGTTCGGAATTGACCTTGCCCGCCAGTTCCAGCACGATACGCTGCTGGCGCATGAAGAACGGGTTGTCTGTGGGACGGTGCAGGCGTTCAACTGGCGCGGCGCCGAGATTGGCGATGATGGTGGGGGCGTCTTCCGGCGTGATCTGTCCATACAGCACGTCGTCAGGCTCAATGGTGACCGTTGGTCCTTCTGCACACAGGCCACGACAGCCGCCGCCATGTACCGCGCACATATGCTCCATGCCGCTGTGCTCAAGCTCTTGCTCCAGACTTTCTTTAACTTCTGCGGCACGGGCAGCCAGACACGACGCACCCAGACAAACATACACGTGATGTTTGTACTGGGCTTTGCTTGCCTGTTCTTGTTGTTCTACAAACTTGATTTCCTCTTCAGGCAGTCTCGGTAGCATGGGGCTTCCACTCCTCAATTTTTTCTGCTGCGCCCTCTGGTGTTACCTCTGCCTGCACTTCGTCGTCCATCAAAATTACCGGTGCCAGCCAGCACATGCCGACACAATGGGCGACAGACAGGGAAATCTTACCGTCCGGCGTCGTTTGACCGGGGGCAATCTTGAGCTTCTCCTTCAGTGTATCGAGAATGTTGGGTGTGCCCTTGATATAGCAGGCAGTTCCCAGACAAACGACACAACTGTGTGCTCCTTTCGGTTTGAGCATAAAGTGATTATAAAAGGTCGCTACACCAAAAACCTGACTCAGCGGCACGCGCAGACTATGCGCGACGTAACGCAGCGCGATCTCATCCAGATAGCCAAAGGCTTCCTGAACGGTGTGCAGGGTTTCGATCAGCGCCTCCGCAGCATAGCCATGCCGCCGCATCGTTGCATTGACCATTCGCCAGCGTTTGTCATCACTAGGGGCAGCAGCACTGCGGGGAGAGTGACCGGGCATACCCACCTCCTTTTAAAAAGGGTACTAGTAAGTCAAAAGACTACTCCGTTTCTAAGCATAACCGTAAGGCTCGCGCTTAAGTATTGTTGAAATTCAGGGATGGTTAGTGACATTTATCACAATTGTACAATTTAGCAGGATATTTTTGTGCTCATATCCGGCAGTGCTGCACTAATGTGTTAACTGCACTCAGGGTCATCGCTTCAAAACCGGGACGTAGGATAATAGGGTAAAAACAAGGAACGCCCGATGAACAACGACGAGCCATGGAGTTTAGAAACGTGCTTCCGTGACCTGCCAGCCCGCGTGTACAAGGACGGTGTGACCACCAATTGATGGGCATCCTGATCATTGCCGTGTGTGGGGCAGACAGTTGCGGCGCGCGGCGCGCCGGTGAAGGCGACGCCCGTGATTGTTACTGTTCGTCGATGAGGAGTTGTTCGAGGATCAAGCGCTGAGGATAGCGCGTGAGTTCCAGATATTCCAGGTAATCTGTGGCAAGTGAGAGAGCGGTTTGTTCATTCTCAGTCGTTGATCGTAATGTTGTTTGTCGGCATCGCTTCAGTCAATCTCCTGACTTGCGTGCGATGTAGTAACCGTAGCTAACGAACGTCCGGTAACGCTCATACAGGGCAATTTCAGCTTCCTCGGCGGCAACGATAGCTTTTGCGGCATCCGAGTGCCCATGAGCTTCGAGAAACCCCCTGAACCGTTGCTGCATTGGGCGATAGTAATTGTCGAGCCAGCAATACTCGGGAAGCACAAAGTATCCCACAGGCGAGAAGCCCTGTTTCTCGAGAAGTTCCATCTTGGCGGAGGCTGTATCAACCTCGCTATATTCACTGTCCCAATGTGCCTGAAGCTCAGCAGGGCGCTCACTCGTCAGCCATGTGAGTTCTGAAACCGCCAGTATTCCGCCCGGTTTCAGAAAAGATTTCCACGCGGCAATCCCGGCTTCGAAGCCTATATTGTAGATTGCACCTTCAGACCAGATAGCATCCAGTTCCTCATTCTTGAATGGGAGAGCATCCATAGAGCGTGCGAGCGTCGTGATTCGATCCTCAACACCGGCTTTTGCTGCGGCAAGTTCCAACGCCTCCAAGAACTCAGGCAGGAAATCGACGGCGGTGATGTGTGCGTCCAGCTCCTGAGCCAGGACCAGCGTGGAAGCGCCGGTACCGCATCCTATATCGGCAATCCTGAGATCACGCTTATCCCTAAGCCCTGAGAGCGTTATCGCCAGACGTGTCTCCGCCTCACTGCCGGGACCTTGCCGTGCAGCATCTTTGTGCAGGTGAACCAGGAGTTGTAAATTATCCATAGCCGATGTACCTCCTGAGTTCGGTTACCTATTGCATTCTACAAAGATTATTCTTTGCTGCACAGCGCCGCCTCGAAAAGAGCCATATTTTCGGGCGCTGGTCTTGACCTGTTTTGGTAGGGCAAACAGGAGACACCTTCAGGATAGATCAGCGACTTCAAACGCCGGTTGACTGCGGCAGCCCAGCGCGTAGTGCCACCGCTAGGTTGCCTGCGCACTTGCGCCCCACGCATTCCGTAATTCTATCGGCGAGTACCTCAGGGACGCAGATAATCAGCGTGCAGAAAGTCAATCACAGGCAAAACCTCGTTGCCATTTCGGAAGTCAAAAAAGGCGGCATTTTCCCAGTGCGACCCCTGCCCCCAGCGCGTGAAGCATTCGGTTGAAACCCATGCAGGCTCCCAATAGACCACGCCAAGCGCCCCATTGCTGATCAGGCTCTGGGTCAGGTCATGCATGAAGTGGTATTGTCCTGCCGGGCTGAACGGATAACCGGGCAGCGCCTGGCTGAGCAGGTTGTTCGCCGTTTCATTAACCGCCGCGTGTGTCCAGCCGTAACCTGTTTCCAGCACCAGCACGTCTTTGCCAAAGCGCTGGCGCAGCGCCGCAGCCTGGGCGCCCATCTCGTCAATCGAAAAGCTGCTCCACTGCGGGTAGTAGGACACGCCGATCACATCATAATCGGTGATGCCTGCTGCTTGCGCCTGCGTAAACCACCACAGCGTGTTTTCAGGCTGGGCGACATGCAGCACAATCCTGACGGGCTGGTCAGCAGAAGCAGCAAAGTCACGCACGGCGCGGATGCCTGCGTTAATCAGGCGTGCATCGCGCTCCCAGTCCTGCTCGGCGCTGCGTTTCAGAATACCGGCGTTGGTTTCGTTGCCAATTTGAACAAATGCTGGAACAAGATTCTCACCCGCCAGCGCGGTCAGCACATCCATCGTGTACTGATAAACCGCATCAACAAGGGCAGCATCATCCAGTCTCGCCCACGCCGCCGGGATTTCCTGCCTGCCAGCATCTGCCCAGGTATCCGAATAGTGGACAGCCAGCAGAGTAGATATCCCGGCAGCGCGAGCACGGGTGAACGTGCGGATTACATCATCCAGCGTGCTGTATGCCGTCCAATCCGGGTTGTGCCACAGCCGGGCACGTACCAGCGTCGCCCCGTGTTCGGCAAACAGCGCAAATGCATCGCGCGGCACGCCATCCTCGCGATACACAGCACCGCAGTCGTCCATTTCATTGACATACGACAGATCTACACCGAAGTAGAACGGCGCCGCCGCTGCTCGCCCTGCAACCATTGGCGGCATAGACAGTGACAGAACCAGCGCGAATACGCTCCACACAATGCAGACAGCCCAACGGGATACTAGCGAATGCTTCATGGACGCGACTGCTCCTTTTCTGAATCGGCGGCTAGACCGCTGACAACTCAACTGGTGTGACCATTCAGGCAGCATCCCGCTGCAAGCGGGCGTTCAGACGCTGCGCAGCCGCATGCCAGACCAGCCCAACGCCAATCAACCCGACCCCCGTCAGCCAGATAGAGGTTTCCACCCAGAACGCCAGAAACAAGCATGATGCCAGCCCCACCCACGCCACCCAGCGCGGGAACAGGCGCTCCTGCGGCGTAAGCCGAAGCGCGGCGAGATTGGTGATGGCGTAATAAATCAGCACCGTGAACGCACTGAAGGACCAGGTGGTCTTAACATTGCCGACCAGCACCAGAGCGGCAATACCCACGCCCATGACCACGACCGCGACAGCAGGTGTCGAGTGCCGTTCGTTGATGCGCGCGGTCACTGCGGGCATATCGCGCCGCCGCCCCATCGCCAGCAGCACGCGCGATAAGCCCAGAATCAGGTTGAGCAGCACGCCGAGCATAGCGGTCATCGCACCCAGACCGACCAGCGGGGCAACCCATTGCAGGTCATACTGCCGGGCGGCAATTTCCAGCGGGGCGGCTTGTGTCTGTGCCGTACCCGCCAGAACATCGCTGCCCGCCACCCCCACGCCAACAACCGCCACACTAATGTAGATCACCATCGTCACGCTCAATGCTGTGATGATGGCACGCGGAATCACGCGTCGCGGTTCGCGCACTTCTTCGCCCATCGTGGCAATACGCCCATAGCCGGTATAGGCGACGAACATCAGCGCCGTTGCCTGAAGCAGATTTGTGACCGGGCTGCCTTCCGTGTTAAAAAACGGCGTCAGGTTTTGAGTCCCCTGCGCTACAAGCTGTGGCAGTCCGCCGACGACAAACAGCGCCAGCGCTGTCAGCGTGACAGCAACAATCAGGATGTTGAAGGCATTCGAACGCCGCAGCCCGCTCAGCACAATCAACGTGAGCACAGCCACCGCCAGCAGCCCCAGCGGAATCAGCAACTCCCGACTGTCCACACCCAGCAGATTGAGCAGATAGCCGCCAAAACCGAGCGCCGCCGTCGCCGCCGAAGCAGACTTCGCCAGCAGGAACGTCCACCCTGCCGTGAAGCCCAACCACGAGTTGAGATAGCGGTAGCCGTACTCATACGTCCCGCCGCTGACGGCATGATTGGCGGCAAGCTGTGCACTGTTCAGCCCGTTACACATAGCGACCAGGGCGGCGAGCGTAATCGCCAGGATCACGGCGGGACCGGCAACCCCGGCGGCAATCCCGATGCTGACAAAAACCCCCGTACCGAGGATAGATCCCAGCCCCATCAGCGTTGCACCCAATATGCCGAGTTCGCGTTTCAGCATTGGCGAAGTCTGGGACATACCCTGCTCCTCATGATTTATGTTTTCAGGAAACCGTTGCAAAAGTAGACGGCAGTGGCGTTGCGAGCCATCGACTATACTCTAGCACAGCAGACAAACACAGCGCCATGAACACTGCGCAGGGATTCATCTGCCAAGTCGTGCGGCAGGATTTACGCCAAAACAGGTATCACAGCCGTTCTGCAACAGCCCGTGACGGGCAGTGCAGCGAAGCATGACGTTTATCAGCGGTCATCTGCACCGGGATGAGTTACAATGCGAACAGGTTCGCCCGCGTGCACATAAATCCACCTCTTTACCGTCGCGGGCAAACCGCTGACGGGTAAGGCAGCCAGCGGCGGCAGCGTCAAAGCAGGGCACTATTTTGTATCGTCAATTCACACGGAAACAGGCAGCTACATGGCACAGGCAACAATTGTTTGGGTTCAGGGAAAACAGTTCATCGGCATTGACAGCACCAACCATTCCGTAGTCATCTCCAGCCCGGCGGACGGCATTGGCATGAAACCGGGGGAACTGCTGCTGGCATCGCTGGGAAGCTGCACCGCTTATGATGTCGTCAACATCCTCGAAAAAAAGCGCCTCAAACTCACCGACCTCAAGGTCGTTGTCACCGCGGAACAGGACGCCGACCCGCCCTGGACGTACCGCCGCTTCCACGTGCATTATAGCGTCGCGGGCGAAGGGCTGCGGCATGAGGATGTCGCCAAAGCCATTGAACTCTCCGAAACGAAATACTGCTCGGTGTCCAATACCCTCAAGCTCGCCGCAGAACTGACCTACGATTTTGAGCTTGTGGATACCTCCGCAACACCTGAGCAAGGTGCTGTTGAACAACAGGCATGACCGGCAAGGCAGTGCATATCACAGGGGTGGTTCAGGGTGTTGGGTTCCGCCCCTTTGTCTACAACCTCGCCCGGCAGTACGGGTTGGTCGGCTGGGTGCGCAACACCTCCGCCGGAGTGGATATTCGCGTGGATGGCGCGGAGGCGGTGCTGCAAGCGTTCATCGCTGCCCTTGCCACCAGCGCCCCGCCGCTCTCGCATATCGACACGCTGACCGTCACCGACTGCCCACCCGAAGCATTCACGACGTTTGAAATCCGCTACAGCGCAGCCGTAGAAGGTGCGTTCCAGCCCATTTCGCCTGATGTCGCGCTGTGTGCGGACTGCCTGCGTGAGCTGCGCGACCCGGCAAACCGCCGCTACCGCTATCCATTCATCAACTGCACCAACTGTGGACCGCGCTTCACCATTATCGGCGACATCCCCTATGACCGCCCCGCTACCACAATGGCGGCATTCGAGATGTGCCCCACCTGCGCCGCAGAATATCACGACCCGGCAGACCGCCGCTTTCACGCCCAGCCTACCGCCTGCCCGGACTGTGGTCCGCAGGTATGGCTGGAAACCGATGCCATGCGGCACGAGGCAGACGCGGCAGTGCGCATGGCGGCGGCACTGCTGCGGCAGGGCAACATTCTGGCGATCAAAGGACTGGGCGGCTTTCATCTGGCGTGCGACGCGACCAATGCGACTGCGGTTGCCGAACTGCGCCGCCGCAAGGGGCGTGCCGCCAAACCCTTCGCACTAATGCTGGCAGACCTGGCGGCAGTCCGTGATTACTGCCTGCTCACCCCGGCTGAGGCGGAGTTGCTGGCATCGCCCGCCGCGCCGATTGTGCTGCTGCGCCGCCTGCCCGGCACAAAGATCGCGCCGCAGGTTGCACCGGGGCAGTCCACGCTCGGCGTCATGCTGCCCTATACGCCGCTGCATGTGCTGCTCTTTGAGGACAATATGCCGCCACTGGTGATGACCAGCGGCAATCTGTCTGAAGAGCCAATTGTCACCACCAACGAGGCAGCGCGGGCACAACTGGCAGGGCTGGCAGATGCCTTCCTGATGCACAACCGCGCTATTCAGATCCGCACCGACGACTCCGTCATGCGCGTTTTCGCCGAACAGGAACTGCCGCTGCGCCGTTCGCGCGGGTTTGCGCCTTATCCTGTGCGCCTGCCGTTCGCCGTGCCGCCTATCCTGGCAGCGGGTGCGGAAATGAAGAACACCTTCTGTGTCACCCGCGACCACTACGCCTTTATGAGTCATCACATCGGCGAAATGGGCAGCTACGAAACACTGCAATCCTACGAGTCCGGCATCGCCCATTTTGAGCGCCTGTTCCGCATCAAGCCGGAACTCATCGCCTATGATCTGCATCCCGATTATCTCGCCACCCGCTACGCCCGGTCCCGCGCAGCAGCAGAACACATCCCGGCAGTTGCAGTGCAGCATCACCACGCGCACATTGCCGCCGTGCTGGCGGAACACGGACACAGCGGTGAGCGCCCGGTGATCGGTGTGTGCTTCGACGGTACGGGCTACGGCACCGATGGCACCATCTGGGGCGGGGAATTTCTCATCGCCGATTACGTGCGCTTCGAGCGCGCCGCACATCTGGCATCCCTGCGCCTGCCGGGGGGCGACGCCGCCACGCGCAAACCCGCCCGCATCGCCTACGCCTATCTGCTGGCAGCAGGCATTCCGCCGGACGAGCACATGCCACTGCTAGCCGCGCTGACCGCGCAGGAATGCCGTACAATTGAGGCACAGGTGGCGCGCGGGCTGAATTCGCCCTACACATCCAGCATGGGACGGCTGTTTGATGCCGTATCCGTGCTGGCGGGCATCTGCCTGATTGCCACTTATGAGGGGCAGGCGGCAGTCGAACTGGAGGCAGTGACCGACGCTGACGAGAAACAGGCATACCGGTTCGACATGAACGCAGATGCCGGTACAATTGAAGCTGCGCCTGTGCTGCGTGCGGTCGTCAACGACTGGCGTGCTGCTGTGCCCGCACCGGTGATTGCCGGGCGCTTTCATAACGCCGTTGCCAGCATGATTCACGCTGTCTGTGTGCGGCTGGCGCAGCAAACCGGGCTGCGCGAAGTGGCGCTCAGCGGCGGCGTCTTCCAGAATGTGACTCTGCTGGAAAAAACCCTGCCGCTGCTGCTCACTGCCGGTTTCACGGTCTACACACACCGGCTGGTGCCGCCCAATGACGGCGGGCTGGCACTGGGGCAGGCGGTGATCGCCGCCGCGCAGCAGCGCTGACAGACCAGAACAGCCAAACGCGACTACCATGTATCTGTTGAAGCGACAATGAACGGCAGCATTTATGCGTAAAGTTTGGTGAACTGCCATGCCTACAGCGCTAGTAGCAAACCGCCTCAGTAGCCACTTGATCGCCTCCCCCGCAAAGCCCACCCCTGCCGAAGCGGTGGCATGGCTGGGCGCGATGCAGGCACAGGATTACAACGCCGCGCTCTGGGCGGTGGGGCTGCGCACGCAAGACGCCACCCTCAACAGCGTCAGCGCAGCGCTGGCAGCGCGTACCTTTCTGCGCACATGGCTGCTGCGCGGCACCCTGCATGTTGTCGCCGCTGCTGACATTCATTGGATGCTGGCGCTCGTCGCCCCACGCCTGATTGCGGGCAACGCCCGGCGCTACAGCCAGCTTGAACTCGATGAAGCGACCCTGACCCGCAGCAATGCCCTGCTCTCTCGCGCACTGCAAGACAGCACGCAGCTCACCCGCCACGAACTGCTGGCACACCTTGAACAGCAGGGTATCTCTACACAGGGACAGCGCGGCTACTATATGCTGGTACATGCGGCGCTGAGTGGACTGATCTGCCAGACGACGGCGGAACGCAGCAATTCGACATTTCACGCGCTTCCCCCCGCGCCACCGGAACTGGCGGTGACAGATCGTGAGACACTGTTGGCGGCGCTGGCGCAGCGTTACTTCTCCAGCCACGGACCGGCAACACTGCATGATTTTGTCTGGTGGTCCGGGCTGACCATGGGGGAGGCACGCACCGGGCTGGAACTGGCGAAAACGACGCTGCTGGGCGAAACCATCGGCAAGCAAACCTACTGGCAGTCCGCGCAAAATGGAGACCATGACCACGCGCTCCCGGCTGCCTGTCTGCTGCCCGCATTTGACGAGTACCTGCTCGGCTACTCGGAACGCAATGCCATCCTTGATCCAGAAAATGCGCCGCGTGTGTCTCCCGGCGGCAACGGTGTCTTCTACCCGATGGTTGTCATTGACGGGCGCATTGTGGGCACGTGGAAAGCCAGCCGCAAAAAGCACCAGCTTGAAATCACTGCCTCGCCGTTCACCCCATTTTCCGCCGCCGAAACTCACGCCTGCCAGCAGGCGGCAGCACGCTACAGCGCCTTTCTGGAAGCAGGCGATTTACCCCTGTGGCAGGAAGCCTGACCGCCTCTACCGTGGGCGTGGGCGTGTGTCCTGCGCCCTGCGCCTGAACCTGCGCCGGGCAGTTGACTGCGCCATGCAGCTACCCCTGACCCACATTACACCGACACAGCATCTTCACAATGCCAACACAATTTGCTGGCATGATGCAGGCATGTTCAGCGAATGTAGTAAAAGGAGTGATCCCCAATGAAACAAAAACTCGTCGTGTTCAGTATCGTGATCGCACTGCTGACGATCGGTGCGCTGGTCGTCTCGGCACAGGGCGGCAACGGGGGTAATGGCAATGGTGGCAATGGCAGCGGCGGACAAACCCCCGGCGACTGCATCCCCGACGGCACGGGTGCCAACAGCGGTGTTAACAGCAGTACCACCTGCACCGGCACACAGCCGCTCGACGGCACCGGACAGCAGCGCGGGCAGCGTAGCCGGGGTGGTCAGGGCGCAGGCAATCAGGGCACGGGCGCTCAGGGGTCGGGACAGTCGGGCAGCGGTTGGCTGGCAGCACTGCCTCCGGCAAGCACAGATACGCTGCCACAGAATGTGATTGACCTGATGATTGAGGGCTGGCTTGATGAACAGCATGCCTATGCCGTCTACGGCGCGGTGATTGACCAGTTTGGCGCAGTCAGACCGTTTGTGAACATCCAGCAGTCCGAAGCCCAGCACATCGCCGCATGGGAATACCTCTTCGAACGCTACGGCATCGCCGTGCCCGCAGTCCCGGCATTCGACATTCCCGCCTTTGCCAGCGTTACGGATGCCTGCGCTCTGGGCGCACAGGCAGAAGTCGCCAACTTCGGGCTGTATGACCAGATGCTCGTCACCTTTGAGGATTACCCGGACATCTACCAGGTCGCGCTCACGCTGCGCAACGCCTCGGAGTTCAGCCATCTGCCCGCCTTCCAATCCTGCGCGGGTTGAAAACCAGCGACTGACAGCAGTCAACAGGTAAAACAGGGGTATGGTGCTGCATGCGCCATGCCCTTTTTGTATGCTGCCCGGCTGGGGTTGCCGCACCAGCCTGCGGCGCTGGCTGGCAGTTAAGCCACACAATGCGAACACAAGCCCTTCACAATCCCTACACAACTCTCCGGCATGATGCAGGCGTAAACGAAGCAAGCAGATACAACAAGCACACAAGGAGAGCAGCTCATGGCACAAAAAATCCTGGTCGGCGTTCTGGCACTCGCCATTGTCGCCGTTATCGGCTTCAGCCTGCTGGACGCAGCACAACCCGCGGGCGATGTACAGCCCGCCGTCACAGATAATCCGATCCCTGCACCTACTACCGCCGCTGCCGCCCCGGCGAACACCGCAACCAGCGCCCCAGCGCATGCTGCCGGCACACAGCGCAGCGACAGCGCCACTGCTGGCACACCACAGCCCGCCGCTGAAGGTGCAGTCGGTGACTCGTGGGCAGCCACTGGCACAATCAGCGCGCTGGACGATTTTGGCTTCACGCTGGAAACCCCACAGGGCAGCTACTATGTGGAACTGGGACCGCCATCCTACTGGCAGGCGCAGGGCGTGACGCTGGCAGTAGGCGCTGTGGTTACCGTGGACGGTTATTACAATGGCGAACAGGTACATGCGCGCATTGTCACTGCCGGAGACGCGCAGATCGTTATCCGCAATGAAAACGGGCAGCCGATGTGGGCAGGCGGCAGCGAAAACAGCGCAGGCAGCGCAGGCAGCGCGGGTACACCGTCGGGCAGCGGCACCGCGCAAGGGCAGGTGCAGGTTGCGCCGGAAGATTGGGTCACCCTGACAGGCAGCATCAGCCGAGTCAGCAATGGCAATGTGACCCTGACACTGGACGACGGCAGCAGTGTGGTCCTGCAAATGGGGCAGCGCGAGTTCTGGCAGAGTCAGGGTGTCACGTTGAATGTTGGCGACAGCGTGGAAGTGCTTGGCTTCTGGTCAAACGGGCAGTTCATGGCGGCGGACATCCTCAAGGTTGCTACCGGCGAACATATCATCCTGCGCGATCCCAACGGACGCCAATTGTGGGGCGGACCTGGGCGCAACGGGCAGCGTCGTGGACAGACCGACGCAACCGCCGCACCCGGACAGGGCGGTTGATACATCATCATCATCATCATCGGCATTTTCATCGCCCGCACACACCACCGATAAGGAGAAATCGTGATGTCCACACTCGATCCACGACCAGACCCACTGCCGCAGCGCGTCGTTGACTCGATCAACCGTGACGAGTTCCCGCTCAAAGATGATCGCTCACGTATGCGCTATGTGATGAACAACCTGATCCTGCACATCCACCCCAGCAAGGTGGCGCAGCCCTCCCTGCGCTTCACCTACACGTGGGGGTTGGGTGGGCTGTCGATCCTGCTGCTGGCACTGCTGGTGGGCACAGGCATTATGCTCATGTTCACCTATACGCCCTCGCCCGAAAGCGCCTATCTGGATATGCTGCGCCTGCAAACGGAGGTGAACTTCGGGCAGTTGATTCGCAATCTGCACCACTGGAGCGGCAATCTGCTGGTCATTGTCACTTTCTTGCACCTGCTGCGCGTCTTCTTCACCGGCGGGCTGCGTCCCCCGCGTGAATTCAACTGGGTGCTGGGGCTGGCGCTGCTGCTGCTCGTTGTTGCGGCGAATTTCACTGGCTACCTGCTGCCCTGGGATCAACTGGCATACTGGGCAGTGACCGTCGCCTCCAGCCTGCTGAGCTATATCCCACTGGTGGGCGAAGGGCTGAGCCAGCTTCTGCTCGGCGGACCGGAGGTCAGTGGGGCAACACTGACTAACTTCTACGGGCTGCATGTGGCGATTATCCCCATGCTGATCTTCTTTATCGCTTCATTTCATATCTGGCGCGTGCGCAAGGATACCCTGACAACCCCGCGCAGCCTGCAAGAACCCAAGCCCGACCGGATCGAAAAAGTCGCTACTCTGCCCCACCTGGTCAGCATCGAATTTGTTTTCGCGCTGGTGATGCTGGCGGCAGTCTTCCTGTGGGCATCGTGGGTCAATGCGCCGCTGGAAGCCGCTGCCGACCCGAACCACAGCCCTAATCCGGCAAAAGCCGCATGGTACTTCATGGGGTTGCAGGAACTGCTGCTGCATTTTCATCCGGTCTTTGGCGCGATTGTCATTCCAGCGCTCGGTTTTGTGGGGCTGCTGGTTTTCCCTTACCTGCGCTTTGATACCGACTCAGAAGGCATCTGGTTCCGCTCACACAAAGGGCGGCGCATGGCATGGACGGCGGCGCTCACAGCGCTGATCGTGACACCGCTGCTGGTGCTGCTGGACGAGTACGCGCTCGATTTGCCCGCCCTGCTGCCGGACATGCCCACAATTGTGAGCAATGGTTGGCTGCCGCTGGCATTCATCCTGTTTACGCTGGGCGGCTATTACTTCGTGATAAAGCGTCTTTTCCGCGCCACTCACGATGAAACCCGGCAGGCGCTGTTCATCCTGCTCGTAGTGTCCTTCATCATTCTAACCATCATCGGCGTCGCCTTCCGTGGGGAAGGCATGGCGCTAATGCCGCCGTGGGAGGTGCTGGCATGAGCGAAACAACCCGTAAGACGCGGACTCCATCGGCACAAACACAAGCGGAACAACCACACGAACCCTCGCGCCGTGATTTCTTGCAGCTTGCCTGGGCAGCCACCGGCGCGCTCACGCTGGCGGCGGGGGGTGTGATGACCCTGAACTTTTTCGCACCGCGTATCGTTGAAGGCGAATTCGGCGGCGTGTTCACAGTCGGACAGGTGGACGACTTCCCGCCCGGCAGTGTGACCCCGATCACCAGCGGGCGCTTCTATCTGGTGCGCCAACCGGACGGCGGCTTCCTGGCGTTGTACCAGAAATGCACGCATCTGGGCTGCGCTGTGCCCTGGAACCCGGAGCAAGGTGAATTTATCTGCCCCTGCCATGCCTCTGCCTTTGAAATGTCCGGGCAGGTGATTAACCCACCCGCGCCGCGCCCGCTGGATCGCTTCCCGATCACGATCACCGCTGGGGTGATTTCCGTGGATACCGGCACACGCATCGAACGCGATAGCGTCAGCAGCAGCGACGCAGTTTACGCATAGGAGCAGACTATGACACGCAATCTTAGCCTGATCGGCTTTCTGGCAACTGCCCTGCTGCTGGTCACGCTGCTGATGGCGGTAATCCGCGAACCAGCGCTGCAAGTGCGGGCAGCAGAGGCACAGCTTGCAATGGCAGTCACTACCGGAACAGACCTCTATCTGGAACACTGCATCGTCTGTCATGGCGCATCCGGTGAAGGCATTGCGGCATACCCCGCGCTTAACCAGGCAGCAAGTATGGACGCCGACACACTGTACAGAACGATTGAACGCGGGCGTTACAACACGCAGATGGCGGCTTACGGCGTGGATGAAGGCGGCGTGCTGAGCAGCAGCCAGATCAGCAGCCTGGTCGCGCTGATTCAGTATGGCGACTGGCGACTGGTCTACACGCTGGCAGACCAGCGCGGGGTCGTACCGCCGGAACTGGTCGCCGCGGAAATCCCCGTCGAGACATTCAATACCGTCAGCGCCCTGCCGGATGGCGCTGTACTGTCTGCCGGACTTAGCCTCTACGCTGCCAACTGCACCGCCTGTCACGGGGTCAATCTGGAAGGCAGCAGCCTTGCCCCTGCACTGGACAGCGATACCCTGCGCGCAACTGAGAGTTTCGAGATTGTGCGGATCATCGAACAGGGTGTCCCCGGCACACTGATGGCAGGCTGGGACGCCGCGCTGAGCGATGAAGATGTAGACGCACTGGTCACATTGATCCTGCGCTGGACCGACGTGCAAGCCGCCGGAGTCGCCATCCCGGTGATGACGGTGGAACCCATTGACATGAGTCCCGAAGCGGTCGCACGCGGGGAACGGCTGTTCAATATCACCTGTACGTCCTGTCATGGTGTCAGTGGCTACGGTTCTCCGATGGCTCCAGCACTGAACAACGCGCTGTTCCTCGACAGCACCTCGGACACGCAGATTCACCAGATCATTGCGATGGGAGTGCCGGGCACGCTGATGCCTGCATGGGGCGCACGCCTCAGTGACGCGCAAATCAGCGACCTGATCGCCTACCTGCGCAGCTTGCAGGCGGCAGCGCCAATCATCACCCAGCCGCGCTAAGCCAGCCGCGCTGAACTGCGCGCTATAATCAAGGCAGAAACCGGCAGCGGTTGGCGGAATGAACACCTTGCGCCAACCGCTTGCCAGAGCGGACGAACAAAACAAGGGAGCGGGCTGATGAGCAAGAAAATCCTGCTGGCTGACGATGAACAGCATATTCTCGACACCGTCAGCGCGTATCTCCAGGCAGAAGGTTATGAGGTGCTGACCGTGCGCAACGGGCGCGACGCCCTGTTCGCTTTCCGCCACGAACAACCCGATCTGGTTATCCTCGATGTGATGATGCCCGAACTCAACGGTTGGGAAACTGCGCGTCTGATCCGCAAAGACAGCAGTGTGCCGCTGCTGTTTCTTACCGCGCGGGTGGATGACATTGACCAGATTACCGGGTTGGAAATCGGCGCGGATGATTACATCACCAAACCATTCAGCCCGCGTGTGGTGGTCGCACGGGTGCGCGCCCTGCTGCGCCGCTCAGGCGGAGAACTGAGCACAGAAGTTGCCATCTACCGGGTAGGCGCGGTCGAGTTGAATGCCACCACGCACATTGTCACCCGTGCGGGCGAACGAATCGAACTGACACCCAGTGAATTCAGCCTGCTGCAAACCCTGATCGCCCGTCCAGGGCGTGTCTTCACCCGCATGGAACTGCTCGACAGCGTGCAGGGCGAAGCATACGCCGCCTATGAGCGCACGATAGATGTGCATGTCAAGAACCTGCGCCTCAAACTGGAACCTGACCCGCACAACCCGGAATATATCGAAACGGTCTACGGGGTAGGCTATCGCATGAGACCGGATAATGAATAAGCTCTGGCTGCGGCTCTCGCTGAGTCTTCTACTGGTGACACTGCTGGTCATCGCAGCGGTAGCGCTGGTCGTCTGGTCATCGGTGGAAGCCAGCTTCAGCCAGTATGTCAACTTCAGCAATGCGACCCGCTTTGGCACCGATCTCGTCAGCCAGCTTGAGCGCTATTACAGTGAACAGGGATCGTGGCAGGGCGTGCAAAGCCTGCTGCCGGAACGCGGACGTGGTGAAGGCACAGGCAGCGGCAGCGGTGCCGGGGGCAGCGCGACCGACACACGCGGCGCACAGCTTTATGTCGCCGACATTGAGCGTGTCATCGTTGCCGCAACCCAACCGGAGTGGATCGGCAGGACAGTTGCCGACATCGGTCCCAGCCGCATGGTTACTCTGACCGCCGCCACTGGCGAAACGATCGGCGAGGTGGGCTATCTGGGCGAACAAACGCCGGGAACCCTTGCGCTGAACGAGGCGGAAACCCGCTTTCTGCGCGATACCACCACCGGTCTGCTGCTCACCGCCCTGGTCGGCGGGCTGATCGTCTTTGTCGTCGGCATCGCACTGTCCTACAGTCTGACGCGCCCACTCCAGCACCTCACCAACCAGATCAGCAACTGGCAGCTCCCCGGCGCACGCCAACCGGAGACCCCACGCACAATGGTACAAACAGGCGGAACTGAAGAAATCCGGCGGTTAGGCACGGCATTTAACGATCTCGTCGCCCGGCTGGCAGCGGGCGAAGCGCTGCGCCAGCGGTTGACGGCGGATGTTGCGCACGAACTGCGCACGCCTGTAACGGTGATGCGCGGACATCTGGAAGCGATGATGGACGGGGTCTACCCGCTGGACAGCGCCCATCTCGCCGTCGCCTATGATCAGTCGCTGCACCTCAATCGGCTCGTCGAAGACCTGCGCCTGTTGACGCTGGCAGAAGCGGATCGCCTGCACCTCAACCGCGCAGCACTCGACCTTGCCCCGCTGATCCGGCAGGCAGTGGAGCGCTTCGCCCCGCTGGCTCAGGATCATGAGCTGCGCCTGTGGGCAAACATTCCCGCTGCCCTCCCGGCTGTCGCTGCCGACGGGCACCGCATGCGGCAGGTTTTTGACAATCTGCTCAGTAATGCCCTGCGCCATACGCCGCGCGGTGGAGAAATCGAAATCCGCGCAGAAGCCAGCACAACGCAGGTGCAGGTAGCACTCTACAACCAGACCAGCACGCCGCTGGATGATGAGCAGTTCGCCCACCTGTTTGATCGCTTCTGGCGCAGTGCCGAGGCACGCGAACGTGACACGGGCGGCAGCGGGCTTGGGCTGGCGATCACCCGCGAGCTGCTCCGGTTGCAGGGCGGCAGCATCCACGCCACGCGGGAACGTGCCGGGCTGTGCTTTGTCTTCAGCCTGCCCACCCTGAACCCGCAGAACCGCGCCACTGACATAAATACTGATTGATCCGCCTCAAAACAGATAGAGCACAAAACAAGCGGGCTGCTGGCGTACCGGCAGCCCTGTCGTTTCGTGTCTGCAACCCGCGGTGTTGGATTGCCCTTCCGGGGCGCGGCGCATAGACACCCCGCCCCGCGCACAAGTTGCTGCGTTACTCGTTCAGCACCGGCAGATTCTCAATTGGCGCATCCGTAGCGACCAGATCGGCGAAGATCCAGCCTTCAAGCGCGTCCTCACCTTCGTCCGGCACGGTGCGAATCCGCAGCCAGTCGCCCGCCGCGTTGCGCCCCAGAATGACAAACGTCTCGCCGGGCGCTGCCACGCCAGCGACACCGAAATTGGTTCCCGGACCGCGGCGAATGTTGACGTTGCTGCCAGTGCCGCGAACAATGCCCGTAAACAGACAGCCGTTGACTTCCGGCATACCTGCCTCGTCAGGGCATTCATCCACCGCATCAAATACGCCGTCACCGTCGGCATCCGGGCAGCCATCTGTTTCAGGCGCGCCAGGATCGTCGGGGCAGGCATCCTCAGGATCAATCACACCATCGTCGTCGCTGTCCGGGCAGCCGTCGGTCTCTGTTGGACCGGCAGCATCCGGGCAGACATCCTCGGCATCCAGCAGCGTGTCCTCATCACTGTCCTGGCACGCATCGCCGGTCTGGTCGTCATTGAAATCCGCCTGATCCGTATTGGCAACATCCGGGCAGTTGTCCTCTTTGTCCGCGATCCCATCCGCGTCCGCATCGGGACAGCCATCTGCTGCGGCGGAACCCGCCTCATCCGGACACAGATCATCCACATCAGCGATACCATCGGCATCACTATCCGGGCAGCCGTCGGTCTCTGCGGGACCCGCTGTCTCCGGGCAGGCATCCACTGCGTCAAGCAGATCGTCCTCGTCGGTGTCCTGGCAGGCATCGCCAACCTTGTCCTGATTAAAGTCTGCCTGATCCGCGTTGCTCACTGCCGGGCAGTTGTCCTGGTCGTCGCCGATCCCATCGTCGTCACTATCCGGGCAGCCATCGAGTTCAGCGGAACCTGCCTCAGCGGGGCACAGATCATCGGCATCTGCTATGCCATCGTCGTCACTGTCCGGGCAGCCATCCGTCGCCGCTGGTCCGGCAGCGTCCGGGCAGGCGTCCTCGACATCCAGCAGGTCGTCCTCATCGCTGTCCTGGCAGGCGTCGCCCGTCTGGTCGTCGTTGAAGTCCGCCTGATCGGCATTGCTCACTGCCGGGCAGTTGTCCTGCTCGTCCGCGATTCCGTCCTCGTCCTCATCCGGGCACCCGGCAGCGGCTGCACTGCCCTCAACATCCGGACATTCGTCACAGGCATCGCCAACGCCATCGTCATCGCCATCTTCCTGATCTTCATTAGCGACCAGCGGGCAGTTATCATCGCCCAGCACACCGTCGCTGTCTGCATCGGGCACCGCCCACAGCCGGATATCGCGCCAGTCTGACGACAGCAGCAGCGTCCCATCCGGGCTGAACTCCAGTTCGGTGACAGGCAGTTCATGGCTATCTTCAAGCGTGGCGATCACCTCCGCGCTGGCAACGTCATAGATTTCAATCGTCGCGTCAAAGGTTGTATAAGCCAGCAGAGTATTGTCGTTGCTAAACGCCAACCCGGTAAACGCCTGTTCCAGCAGCAGCGTGCGTTCACCGCTGGCAATGTCCACCAGATAGAGTTTGGAGTGCCAGTTTTCATTCGCATCCTGATAGGCATCCACCACCGCCGCCATAGACGCATCGGGACTCAAACGCAGCGCCTGGATCTGGTCGAACCCGTCGAAGGTCTCGATCACCTCAAGCGTTTCGGCGTCCCAGATTTCGAACCAGCCTCTTTCGCCCTGGCGCCGTCCGACAACAAAGTATTCCCCGGCGGCATCCCAGTCAATATCGACAATGATGCCGCCGGGCGTGTCGGACAGACAGGTATTGCCACTGATTGAGGAGTCGAATTGGGTCTCCTCCGGCAAAACGGTCAGCGTGCCGCCCACTTCGCCCACCAGCAGCATGTCGCTGGTGGGGCTGTAGGCGACTGCATTGATGAAGCCGTTGATCTGGCATAGAAACCCTTGCCCCCCTGAGGATCGTGTGCGGAACAACTGCCTGCCGGAGAGCCTGTCGAGATCCCACGATTTGACATAGCCCAGCGCACTGCCCGTAATCAGTGACCCGTCTTCAGGATTGACGGTCATTGCACGGATTTCATCGCCGACTTCGGTGTCAAATGCCTGAACAACCTTGAGATCATTCAGGTCGGGCCAGATGTAAGGAATACTTCCAAAGTCGTTTTCGCCATGACTGTAGCGGAATATTGCGGCGATAAACGACCCATCAGGAGCAAACTGTGCTTCAATGAACAGCCCATCCTCTTCTGGTGTCAGCGGTTCCACAATCTCTGTCAGCATCGCGGCATTCGTGGCATCAATGGGCGCAAAAAGGGGCGGTTCATCTTCCTGTGCTTGAAGGGGATAAGCAGTAAAGCCTAGAAGCAAGAAACCAAGCAGAACGGCAAGAAATCTCTTTGAAGTCATACTGTTGTCCTTTTGTGGAATAGCGCGGTTGTCTCGCGGTTGCTTCGTCCTCCCCCCCCAATGTATTTCAGCAACCATTACATGCGTATATTTCACTGTACAGCGCTGCGCCCACTCCTAACAAGTGACAATTATCACAATCGCCTACTGGTCGATCCATATTCATACAGGCAATAACCCCAAATATCCGCGCCGTGTCCAAACACGCCGGGAAATGCTGCCGCCCTGATTCGGTGGCTTATGCCCCTGGGGAAGACGCGCCCAGTCTGAGGCACCCAGTCTGAGGCGCTCAGTCGGGGATTGTCAGCGCAGACGTTCGCCAGCCTGCATGAATCCGCGCCCAGGTCGCATCCCACGAACGCACACCGCTAATGGCATCCGCCGCCTCCACATTGCAGCCACCCACCGCGCAGGTGAAGCGCAGCGCTTCCTCCGGCGGCAGCCCGCGCAGCAGCGCGCATAAGAAGCCCGCGTATGCTGTATCGCCCGCGCCGGTCGTGCCCACCACCTGCACATCAAATGCCGGATGCCACAATTCCAGCGCCCGCCAGCGCTGCGGCTCACCGGGCAGACGTGCCAGCCGCTGCACCTGTTCCGCCGCATCAGCGGTGCGCACATAGATGCCGTATTCACCCATCTTGAACCCGGCAATGCCCACCCCCAGCGCCAGCAGCTCGCCCGCCAGGCTGCGCAGATAGGCACGGGACATATGCTGCATCACTGCGCCCTGCCAGCGGTCATAATCCGCACGGCGCAGCATGAACACAATTTCCTCAATGCTGGGCAAAAAGACATCCACAAACGGCAGCACGCGCGCCAGCACCCGCTGCCAGTTTACCTGCCCGCTGACCCCGTGCGGGTCAGGGTGCGCCATGTCGAGCGAAGTAATCACCCCGGCAGCGTGGGCACGCTGATAGATTGCCGCCAGCCCGACGCCATCCTCGGCATACAGCCGCGGCAGCAGCGGCGGATAGCCCAGGTGAAACATAGACGCAGCGCCGACCACCGCAAAATCCACATCCTCGCTGCCAAAATCGTTGTTGTTACCAGAACAGTGCAGAATGATGCGATCAGCATTCTCCGGTGACAGAATCACGGAATAGGAACTTGCCTGATTTTGCCGCACGCGAATCAGCGCCGCTAACCCCGGATCATCGTCCTTGATCTTGGCGATAATCACCCGCCCCAGCAGGTCATCACCAACGGTGGTCATCAAGCCGACCTGCACGCCCAGACGGTGCAGCGCCAGACCGGTGTTAGACACCGAGCCGCCAGTTGTAATCGTCAGCGGACCAATCTCCGACAATTTGCCCGGTGACGCCAGCGCCCGCAGCGGCGTGCGCGACGTTTCCGGCAGCAGGTCAACGCACAAATGACCACTGACAATCACCTCGTAAGTCATCTGCGTTTCCCCGTCCACTATTCGATTTCGGGCATCCGGCGAATATCAGGGTCGTTGTAAACATCGGCTTCGTCAATGCTGCGCGTGCTGAATTCGCTGACGATTGCGCCATCCGGTCCGCCCTGGAACCAGTGCCACGTCTGCGGCGGAATGGTGTACTGCTCGCCCGGATGCAGCACAACCTCATGCCAGACGGTGTAATGCTGCTCACGCCCTGCCGGGGGCACTGCTTTAGGCATATCCACCGGATCGCCTTCAACATACAGATAGACTTTGCCCCAGCGGCAGCGAAATGTTTCCTGCTTGCCGGGATAGTTGAGTTCCGGCAGCGCGGGATGCTTATGCTGCGGGCAGGTCTGGCGCGGCAGCAGCACCAGTTCTTTGGCGCAATACTTCTCATCGTTGTGGTAAACTACCAGCGCCAGCCCGGTCTGTTCGTACTCGCCTAACCCCAGATCCACAATCTCGACGGTCTGTTTTTCCTGGTCGGTCAGCACAATGCCCACCTCCGTCAGCATTTCAACGGCGAGCCGCTGCCATTTCTCGACCTCTGCGCGCTTCATTGCCATCTCTTAAACCTCCTCAAAAATGTATTTAAGATAACCTGACGGATAGATTCTTAATCTCCTGTTTGCCCCCGCCCGGCACACGCGCTCAGTCCACGACTGCCACCGTCTGCTGCCTGTGCGACTCCAGCGCGGCGGTCAGCACGGCATGATGCTGCGCGGTTTCCTGCGGCGTCGCGCAGTAAAACGGCTGTGCCATCCCCGCGCGCCCGTTGATCAGTTCGTCACAGAACGCCGCCCACATTTGCAGGATGCTGTCCGCAAAGCCGAATTCAAATATGCCGCCGGTAATCGCCGGATAGGCGCTGCTGTAGCCGAGGCTTTCTTCGCACCATGCCTGCGTTCCGCCGCTGTAGCGCAGTGTGTACAGCGATTTTGGCTGGCGCGTCGAGTAGCGTATGCTGTATTGCGTGCCGTAAATGTTGATATACCACGTATTGGTTTCGCCCGGCGCGATGCGGTACGTGCGCAGCGTCATCGGGAAACTACCGTAAACATCGGACTGCACCGCACAGCTCAGAATCGCGTTATCCCATGTCAGGCAGGGCACTCTTTCGCCGGCTGCGTTATAGCGTTCGGTGACGATATTACTCAGCAGCGCGCGCACATTCTGCGGCAGCCAGCCCGCCCGCAGCGGAATGTGAAACACATGCAGCCCCAGGTCACCCATGCAGCCGTATGCGCCGTTGATTTCGATCATGCGCTTCCAGTTGATCGGCTTATCCGGGTTGATGTCGCTGCTGTGCAGGAAACCTGCCTCAGCCTCAATGACCTTGCCAAACGGATTCTCCCGCAGCGCCTGAATCACCCGCTGTGCGCCTGGAAAGAACGGGAATTCTGATGAACAGCGCACCAGCACATCCGGCTGTTCATCCAGCGCTTGCAGAATGGCACTGTTGGCTGCGCGGTCAATGCCGAAGGGTTTTTCGCCCAGCAGGTGTTTGCCCGCGCGCACAATATCGATGTAAACCTGCTGGTGCAAATTATGCGGCACGGCGCAGTAAATCGCGTCCACATCCGCGCTGCCCAGCAGGTCGTGGTAATCCGTGCTGCTGAGCCGAATGCTGTCAAAATTGTTCGTAAACCAGTCGAACAACGCCGGGTTGACATCACAGATTGCGGTGATGACCGGCTGGAAATCCAGATTGAGCAAGTGCATCCAGCGCGCGGCAGCGCTGGCGAACTCCCGCCCCATCAGCCCCAGCCCGATCACGCCGAAGCGAATTTGCCGCTTAGCCATGGACGGCATCCTCAAGAATTTGCAGCGCTTCCGCCGGGGTCACGCCCTCATGCACCACCGCCATCAGCGCGCGCGTAATCGCGGTGGGCGACTCGTGCTGAATGACATTGCGCCCATAAACAATGCCCTGCGCGCCCTGCTGCATCAGCGCATAGGTGCGCTCCAGAATCTCCGCGTCGGACACCTTGCCGCCGCCGCGCACGAGGATCGGCTTGCCGCCCGCCACATCGACCACACGGTGATATTGCTGCGGGTCATCGGTCGGATCTGCTTTGATAATGTCCGCGCCCAGTTCGACCGCCTGGCGCACCAGCGGCATAATCTTGCTGATGTCGCCATCCACCATGTAACCGCCGCGGCTGTTGTCCGCCTGCATCACCAGCGGTTCGACCATCAACGGCATGCCATAACGTTCGCACAGTGGCTTGAGCGCCATGATATTCTGCACACACTGTTCCCACACTTCCGGCTGATCCGGCAGCATGAACAGATTGGCGACCACACAGGCGGCGTCCAACCGCAGCGCCTGTTCCAGCGGCTCGTGAATCAGGCGGCTGAACAGCGCACGGGGCAGCACACTGCCGTACAGGTTGGCGACATCGGTGCGCAGCACCAGCGCGGGTTTATCCTTACCGGGGATGGCTTGCAGCAGCGGCGCCTGCCCAATACTCAACTGAATAGCGTCCGGCGCGGCAGCCACCAGCGCGCCGACCACTGCGGGCATATTCTCAATGCCGGGCAAAAAACGCACTTCGCCAAAAAAGCCGTGATCCACTGCCACATCAAAACATTTGCCATCGGGGGCAAACAGCCGGTTAAGCCGGTATTCAATGCTCATAGTTCATGTTGTCCTTTTGATCCAGACCAAGGTGTTCAACACCTGCTCGACGGCACACCGTCTGCGGGTGCTTCAGGCATTACAGGTTGACTGTGCCGCACAGATGCACGCGCACGCCCAGCGCCAGCAGCAGCGCCGCCTTTGCCGCCAGCGCTTTATCCGCTTCTGCCGCGCCAGGGGCATAAACCACATTCAGATGATTCGCCTTATGCCGCGCCATCATCTGGTCACGGCTGACCCCGTGCAGCGCCGCATGCATAATGGGCCACTGCGGCGTGGTCATCTGCCAGCGCCGCTGCGTTTCTTCAGGCGGCAGTGCTACCACTGTCGCGCGCCCCATATCACAGTGCAGTTCCCCGCCGGCAACATACACACGACTCCAGACAATTTCGCCCGGTTTGCTGACACCCTTCAGGGTTCCGCCGCCATAGGGGAAATACATTGGCGGCTGGCGTTCGCTGGTTGCCCCCGCATAGCCGCCGATAAAGTGTGACGCGGGCGCAGCGCCGGAAATCAGGAACACCCAGACAAACGCATCCACGCCGCTGCCTGTGAAATGCTCCCCATAGCGCAGGTCGTGCAGCGTGGTCGCCGGATCATAGCCCATCTGCGTCCACACACGGTTCGTCACCAGCGCGTCCAGCCCCGCGCCTTCATCCACCTCATTGAAGTGGGGCAGCGCCCTGCCTGCATACAGTTCTGTGCCGGTCTGCCGGTCATAAACCGGGGGACGCTCCACGTTGTTCAGCAGTCCTTCGACCAGATCAGACGCCGGTGCCATATCCTTCAGCCCCTGCTGGTACTGAATGCCAATGGCGGCACAGCCAAATGCATGGGCGATACGCACGGCGGCGATATACATCCTGAGCTGTTCGTGAATCTGCCCGTCGGTGAGGTCCGTCGCCGGATTCGTGCCAGTGACAAAGGTCACGCCGCGCGCGTCCAGCCAGCGCCGCGCCGCCTGTGCTTCGGCGTCCTCCACACGCGCCATTTCCGCCAGCAGTGCCGATTGACTCAGCCGTTCCTTATAGACCCCCAGCGGATTGAGCAGTTCATCGTCAATGATGGCGTTGTACATGCCCATACAGCCTTCGTCGAACACACCCATAATCGCCTTTTCGTGACGCAGCTGCCGCGCCAGCGCCGCGCCGAGTTCATACTCTGCTGCCGGAAGCTGCTGCACGAACACCTCACGCACATGGTCAGTCTGATGCGTGACACTGCCTGTGCGCAGCCATTCCCGCACCCCGTTGAGGAAGAACTCGTCATCAAAATTCTGACTCCACAGGCTGCTGTAGCGCACGCCCATTTTCGTCAGCGAACCGTTCAGGTTGAGCAAGCCGACCAGGCCGGGCCACTGCCCCGACCAGTTCGCCACCGTCAGAATCGGACCACGATGGCTGCGCAGCCCGGCAAGCACATGATGGCTGTACTGCCAGACGGCTTCTGCCACAATCAGCCGCGCATCGGGGTGAATGCGTTGAAACACATCCATGCCCATGCGCTGGCTGGAGATAAACCCGTGCTGCTCCACCGGATCATAGAGGTGAGCGCGCCGCACGCTGATGCCCTCGCGTGCGAACACATCAATAAGCTGCTGTTCCATCGCCACCTGCGCTGCCCAGCAAGCCTGATTGGCAGACAGGCGCAGGTCTCCGCTTGCCACCAGCAGCGCCTCGTTGGGTGCAGGCGCTGCCGGTTCCTGAATTTCCGGTAAACTGTATGCCATGAACCACACTCCTTATGGATTGCAGTCAGTATTGTAGTATCTGTGCGGCTGTGCCGGTACAGTTACAGGTGTTTCACTGTACCGATTACACCTTTACCGGGCAAGCAGCGCCAGCCTTGTGCCTGTGGCAGTATTCACACTACATGATGGTGATGCGCGCGCTTACGCCGGGCGACTCTGGCGTAGGCGACTGCCCGCCGACGCAGATTTCGTACTGCCCTGCCGCGATAATCCGCTGCCCCTGTTCGGTAACAGCCGCGAAATCCTCAGCTTTTAAGACAAAGACCACCTCTTGCCGTGCCCCCGCCGCCAGGTGCAACCGCTGGAAGCCGCGCAGGGCAAAGCGTGGATAGCGCAGCCCGTCCGCATCCAGGCGGCGAATATACAACTGCGTCACCTCGTCGCCTGCCAGCCTGCCGCTGTTGGTCACGGTCACGCGCACACGCAGCACATCACCTACCCTGAGCAAATCGGTGCTGATCATCGGCGCGGCGTAGTCAAAGGTCGTGTAGCTCAAGCCGAACCCGAACGGATACAGGGCATCACCCTGGAAATAGCGGTAAGTGCGCCCGCGCATGTCGTAATTTTCAAAATCAGGCAGATCCTCTGTCGCACGGTAGAAGGTCAAGGGCAGCCGCCCCGCCGGGTTGTAATCGCCGAACAGCACATCTGCCACTGCCTCGCCCGCCTCGCCGGGATACCACGCCTGAAGCACCGCCGCCAGATGCGCATCCGCCCAGGGCACTGCCAGCGCGCTGCCCCCCAGCAAAATCAGCACAACCGGTTTGCCGGTAGCATGCAGTAGTTTGAGCAGGCGTTCCTGCACGGACGGCAGTTCGATGCGCGTGCGGTCGCCCTGGCTCGTTGTGCCGGGGGGCACCCCTTCATCCTGAAGTTCTTCACCTTCCAGCACCTGCGACAACCCACCAACAAAAATCACGATATCGGATGTACGCGCCAAGCCCAACGCCTCGACAAATCCGCGATCGTCGTTAGCGACAATATCGCAACCGCGTGTGTACTGCACATGCGTTGTGCTGCCCACCGCCTGCCGAATCCCTTGCAGCACGGACAGCGGGCGCACAGGATCGCCGTGATAATTGCCCAACTGCGCATTGAGATCATCCGCATTAGGACCGATGACCGCAATCGCTGAAAGGTCCTTGCTCACTGGCAGCAGCCCTCGGTTGCGCAGCAGCACCAGCGACTCGCGGGCGGCAGCGCGTGCCAGCGCGCGGTGTTCGGCACGCCCCACCAGTTCCAGCGGAAGCTGTGTATAGGGCACATCTGCCGGAGGGTCGAACATCCCCAGCCGAAAACGGGTACGCAGCAGGCGCGCCAGGCACAGATCAATCTGCGCTTCGCTCACCAGTCCCAGCGCCACTGCTTCACCCAGCGCTTCATAGGCACAACCGCAGCACAGGTCACAGCCTTCATTCACCGCCAGCGCCGCTGCTTCTGCCGGGGTTGCCACCAGATGATGCCGTTCGTAAATATCCTCAATCGCCCCACAGTCCGACACCACATGCCCGCCAAACTGCCATTCGCCGCGCAAAATCCTGCCGAGCAGCGTTGGACTGGCGCAGCACGCCTCGCCGTTGGTGCGGGTGTATGCGCCCATCACTGCCTCAACATCTGCTTCACGAACACAGGCTTCAAAGGCGGGCAGATATGTATCCCACAGGTCGTACTCGCTTACCTCAGCGTTGAAGCTGTGGCGCAGCGCCTCCGGTCCACTGTGTGCAGCGTAGTGTTTGGCACACGCCGCCAGCTTGAGATAGCGCGGATGGTCGCCCTGCAGCGCCCGCACAAAAGCAACTGCCAGCCGCCCGGTCAGGAAAGGGTCTTCGCCGAATGTCTCCTGCGCGCGTCCCCAGCGTGGGTCGCGCACAATGTTGATGTTCGGAGTCCAGAAGGTCAGCCCGCCGTAAATCTCCACCCGCCCTTCACGCGCGGCGTGATGATGCTTGGCGCGCGCTTCGTCGGCAATCACCTCGCCCACGCGCAGCAGCAGGTCGGTATTCCAGCTTGCCGCTAAGCCGATGGCGTGTGGAAATACGGTAGACAGCCCCGCCCGCGCTACCCCGTGTGAACATTCATTCCACCAGTTATAAGCCGGGATACCCAGACGCTCAATCGCCGGGGCATCGTGCAGCATCTGGGCGATTTTTTCGTCCAGCGTCAGCGCGCCAATCAGGGCGGCAATCCGCGCATCCAGCGGCTGCGCAGGATCGCGGCTGACTTCCGGCAGTTTTTCGATTACAGCCTGTGCCAGCATCACAGCGCCTCCTCAATGAGGTTCACCGCTGTCCAGACGCCGTCGCGGGTCACAAGATAGGTTTTCAATTCAAAAGGCGCGAAGTCCAGCGTTTGCGGCGGCAGATCTGCCAGCGTTACCTGCGCTGTTGTCGCCTGCCCGACACTTTCCGCCAACCGCACAATCAGTGCGTCTGCGGTTTCCGCTTTCTTCAGCGCCCCCAGCACAACCGTCGCCGGGTGCACGTGCAGAAACGGCGACATCTGTTGTGCAGCGCCTGCCGCTGGTGTGGGCGGAGAATAGACATGAAATGCCTCAAGCGGCTGATTGAGGGTCAGCATCGCCGGGATCAGCGCGGCGTTAAAATTGGGCGTGGCGGCGTTTGTCGCGGCAGATGCCGCCAGCAACCGGAAGCGCGTATCAAGCTGTGTTTGATCCATGAACGTATACGATTTCTCGGTGGGCACATCGGTTTCGCTCCATGCGCAGTGCGTGCCGCCGCGTGTGATGCTCAGATTCAGCAGACCATCCGCGCTGACATCGAATCCGTTTTGCCCGTTGTTCGCCACACCCACCACCAGCGCGTCGTTTTCCAACCGCAGCCAGCGCGCGTAAGGGTACTCGGTGGCGTCCGCCGGATACTGCGCAACACTGTAAGGCACTTCGGCAGTGACACGGCAGCCCGGCAGCGCCAGCGGCACTTGCAGCTTGAGCATTTTGCGCCGTGCCTGCATATACAGGCGCACATCCACATCTACATACGGCAGATCGGCATAAAATGTGTGGCGCAGCGCAGCGCGGGTATGCTGCCAGCCGACCAGACACTCCACTGTCACCCATGCCGCACCGCTGGCGATTACGCGCAGCGCCGGACCTTCTGCGCCTTCCATACCGGCAAAATCGCCCACCTGCGCGGGCGAAAGCGCCAGCAGCGGGCTGACCGGCTCATTGAAGACAACGCGGTTCTCCCCACCCCACCCGTGCGACACATCCTGCATGGCGAACAGGCGCAGCGGCGCAGTGAGCAACTGCTGCCCGCTGGCGATGTCTCTTAACGTTACCAGCGCCGCCTGATCACGGTCAAAGTGTGCCTGCCAGAAGGGTGTTTCCACATAGATGCCTTCGGGCGCTGCTTCTGTACGCATGCGTGCGGCTGGTTCAGCCACTGGCGCAAACGGCGGCGTGAAGCGAATTTCGTAGCGGCGCACTGCCAGCGCGGGAACCTGCGCGGCAAACCCACAAAACGGCTGCCAGGTGCCCTCGTCAATGAGTACATTGTCGCCCCCGGATTCCTGATGCGGCACGACCTGCCCGGCATCATCCACGAGAACAAACGGCTTGCGCTGCTGCGGGGGAGCATAGGCACTGAGGAAGTTTAAGCCAACCGGGGCATGCAGCGGCGTGCTGTGCGGGTTGAACACAACCAGCGGGATTGTGTCCGGCTGGGGGGCGACGGCAGGCAGCAGCGCGAACTGCGCTCCGGCGATGACGCGCCGCGCTGTATCTTCGGCATAACCGAACATCGCGTTCACGCCCGGCAGTGCCGACTCGCGCAGCGAGCCGCACAACACATCGTGAAAGGTGTTGAACATCAGCCGCTTCCAGGCTTCGCGCAGCGCATCCGCCGGATACGCCTGCCCACAGCGCCACCATGCCGCCGCCGCCCAGCGCTCTGCCGATGCCAGCAGCGCTTCTACCGCGCGCATCTGCCGCTTAATCGTTGCCACTGATGTATACGTACCGGACAGCGTGCGCTGCAACTCGCCTTCGACCACCGGGAACGAGGCAATGTGCGGCGTAATCCGTTCGAGGAATGCTTCGGGCGTGCTGTGGCGCAGTTCCACGTCGCTGTCGGCAAATTCTGCGAACAAGCGGCGGAATGCCAGCAAATCCGCGCGTGTTGCCCCCCCGCCATGATCCCCCAGCCCCCACGTGACCAGTGTGTCCATGCCGGTTGCGCGAGCGGCGGCAATGCCCCGCCGTGCCTGTTCCTCTGCCTGCCCTGCCACCGGCGTGCAGTACCAGCCGGTATCCGGGCGCACCGCCAGCACTTCGCTGCCATCGGCACTGCGCCAGCGATAGAACGGCGCGGGCAGAGTCATCTGCGACTCCACCGGGCGGCAGTGCAGATACATGGAGAACCCGCTGTGCCGCAGCAATTTCGGCAGGCTGTTGGGGTGCCCAAAGCTGTCGAAGTTATACGACACAGGGGGACGGACGCCGAACTTCTCGGCAAAATAGCGCCGCCCTTCCAGAATCACGCGCGCCAGCGTTTCGCCGCCGGGCAGGTTGACATCCGGCTGCAAATACCAGCCCCCGCTGATATTCCAGCGCCCCGCGCGAACCAGCGCCGTGATACGGGCAAACAGCGGCGGGTCATAAGTTTCGATCCACTCGTATAATAAACTTTCGTTATGGTTAAAGATAAATTCCGGAAATTCCTCCAGCAGCACCGCTGCCGTGTGGAAGGTTGAAATTGCCTCGCGCAGCCCTTCTTCCCAGCTCCACATCCACACCGGGTCAAGATGCGCCGTACAAATCAGATGGACGATTGGACGTTGTGCCATAGACAGCGAATTATCCTTTAACTGCCCCCAATGAAAGCCCACGCTGCATATAGCGCTGCAACACCACAGCGATAATCAGCGGCGGCAGCATCGCCATAAAGTAGCCCGCCATCTGGATATTCGGCGGGGTGGCGCTGCGCTGCTCGACAACAAACAGGGCGACACTGATCGGTTGAAGCTCCGGGTTTTGCAGCAGCACCAGATAGGGCCACAAGAAATCTTTCCACAGATTGACAAAGGTCAGAATGGACAGCACGATCAGAATCGAACGGCTGAGCGGCATGACGATATGCCAGAAGATTTGCAGCGCCGATGCACCATCCACCCGCGCCGAGTCAAAAATCTCTGACGGCAGTCCATCAAAAAAGTTCTTGAAAATAAAGATCATGAAGGCATTGACGCCATAGGACAGCCACAAGCCCCAATAGCTGCCCAGCAGCCCCAGCCGCGCCGCCGTCACATACAGCGGGATGATGTAGGCGATGCCGGGGATCATCAGCGTTACCAGAAAACCCATCAGCACCACTCTGCCGCCCAGCGGTTTTAAGCGCGACAGGCTGTATGCGGCCAGCATCGAGACGGAAATCTGCACTACCAGCCCGCCGATGACCAGCAACAGCGTATTGCCAAACAGGGTGGGCAGGTTGAAGTAATCCCACGCCTGCTCGTAATTCGCCCAGTTGGCTTGCGCTGGGAAAAGCTGAAATGTCGGGCTGAAGACTTCGCGGCTGGTCTTTAAGCCGCTGGTGAAGGCATAGATAAACGGCACCACCACCGCAACTGCCAGCAGCAGCAGCAGCAGCGTGATCCCAAGATAGGTCAGCCTGCCGCGCGGGGTGCGCAGTTCCAGATCAGACAGTACGGCACGAACCGAAGTATCCATAAGCCCTGCCCTCCCCCCTCATGATTGCGAGGAGCGTGTCGCCCGCAGGTACACCAGCGACAGCGCGCCCAGCACAATCATCAGCAGCACACTCCATGCGGCTGCAAGTCCATAATCACCATTCAGAAAACCCTTGCGGTAGAGGGTAAAAACGGGCGTCATCGTCGCCTGCCCGGGACCGCCTTCCGTCAGCACCAGCGGCTCGATAAAAATCTGCACGATGCCCAGCACCTGCACAATCAGCAGCACCAGCATGGTTGAACGCAGGTGCGGCAGTGTAATATGCCGGATACGCTGCCAGGGGCGCGCACCATCAATTTCCGCCGCTTCGTACAATTCCACAGGCAAATCTTGCAGGGTTGCCAGATAGATCAGCATGGTTGCGCCAAAACCGCCCCATGTCATGATGACCAGAATGGACGGCTTGACCAACTGCACATCTTGCAGCCAACCGTGCCGCGTGCCGCCCAGCCCGATCACCAGTTGATTCAGCAAACCGCCCGGCTGCGGGCTGTAGATCAGCCGCCAGACGAGTATGCCAATCAGCGGGGGGATGACACTGGGCAAGAAGTAGACCACGCGGAAGAAACTTTTGGCGATGCGCATTTCGTTAACCAGCACGGCGACGAACACGGGCACAAAAAAGCCGATAATCACGCTCAAAAAGGCGAACTCAAAGCTGTTGCGCCACGACGCGACAAAGGTCGGGTCTACAAACATACGCTCGTAATTGCGAAACCCCACCCATGTTGAGGTGCTGGCGTCCATCAGGTTCACCTGCTGAAAGCTCATCACAATACTGTTGAGGATGGGCCACCATGCAAAGATCGCAAACGCCAGCAGCGCAGGCAGCAGGAACAGATACGCGACGGTCTGTTCACGCCAGTTGATGTAGCGCCGCCGTTTGCGGCGAACGCCTGACCCCGCGTGATCCTTGCTTTCGATCCTTTGCATAGCAGCTTACCTTCAGATTAAACCTACGATGAAAACAGCGTTAGCCCTTTAGACAGATCAGGCGGCATCACCCCGACACCGCCCGATCGAACACTAAGCCTTCAAACTACCGATTATTGCGCGCAGCCGCGTGCAGCCTAGCTGCCACCTGCCGGGTCAAGAATACCGGTCTGGAACGCTTCGGCGCTTGCCGCCATCAGCGCGGGCACATCAGCGCTTTCATCGGTCAGCACGGTGGTCATCACTTCCGCGATTGCCACATAGAAGTCCTGTGCAAACGGCGGTTCGGGCACGAGCACGATTTCGCCTGCATTCAGCGCTGCATAGAAGCCTGCGTAGTTCTCCACCGGCATGGTGATGAACTGCTGGTCAAAGGCATCCACCGCCGCCTGAAGTTCGCCCGTGAAGATGGGCAGCACGGGGGTGCCGCCGCCTGCCTGCGTGCTGTGGAAAATGGCGCGCGAAGGGGCGAATTCGCCAGGGCTGAGGGTCCGCCACACCTGGAAGACGACTGCGGCTTCCTGCTGGTCGGCATCTGCGCCAGCAAAGATCATCTGGTGGCTGCCGCCGGTCAGGGTGTAACGGCTGCCGTCCGGTGCCTGGGGCATCGCGGTATAGCCGAAGCGAGCCAGGTCAACATCGGGCATGTTCACGCGCAGCCAGCCAATGCTGCCGTCTGCGGGACTCATGAAGATGATCGCACGCCCATCAACGGTTTCAAACGTCGGGTTGCTGGCGAGATCCAGCGGCAGGGCGTTTTCGGCATCGGGCCAGCGCAGGTCATACATGAACTGCATGGCTTCCACTGCTGCACCTTCGCCATAGACTGCGGTAAAGGTGCCGTCGCCATTGTCGCGGATCAGTTCGGTTGCGCCAAAGCCGTAAGCGAGGTTGGTGAAATGCCAGCCGCCGCCACCGCCGGAGAGGAACATGGCGAACCCGGCAACACCGGCTGCGGGATCGGCAATTTCCTGCGCGACTGCGCCGAACTCTGCCCAGGTGTCGGGCGGCGCTTCATAACCGGCGGCGCTCAGCGCGGCGATGTCCCAGCCAATGCCCTGAGCATAGGAGAATTCCGGGAAGCCGTAGGGATTACCATCCGCATCGGACAGCAGCGCCAGCAGCGTGGGGTTGTACACACCAGTCAGACCAAGCCCCTCAAAGTAGGGTGCCAGATTCGCCGCCACACCCTGCGCGATCAGGCGCTGGGGTTCGGTTGCCGGAACGCCGAACAGCGTGGGCAGATTGCCCCCGGCGACCAGTGCAGCAAAGGACTCCGGCGAGAAGCAGTACTGGGTGCGCTCCACCGTCACATTGGGATACGCTTCCATAAAGCGGGCGAGCTGCGCGTCGAAGTCCTGGCGCACCTGTTCCTGATCTTCACCGATGCACGCAGAAACAGTGATCGAGACTTCACGCCCTTCGGCAACCGTCTCCGGCAGTGTAATCGGGAATTCGGGCAGCGGGGTATCCTGCGCGGACAGCGGCGCAATTGCCATGAACAGCAGGCAAAAAACGAGCACAAGTGTAAGGCGCTTCATAAGGGTTGCTCCTTTATTGAGCAGCATAAATGTGGACTATTTGGGGGGAAATGAGCAGCAGCGGGAAGGCGGCGAAATGGCTCAATTCCCGGCGTTCAGTGACCCGTTGTTGATTTCCTGTGTGTATCGCGTCTGGCAATTCTCCCTCTCACTCAGGCGTTCCCGGTGCAGCAGCGCTGCCAATAGGCTGCTCTGCGCGGGACTCGCTGGCTTACGATGAGCTGTTCGGTTTGATTTTCATCATAAGCTCATCTGCCCCTGAGGGGGAGAGATAATCGTCTCACAAGATGAACTAATCTTCTGACAGGCACCATCAAAGGCGCGGCGGAACTGCGAGGGCTGCATGCCGACTTCGCGCAGAAACAGGCGGTTGAACTCCTGCGCGCTGCTGAAACCGACGGTATAGGCGACTTCATGAATCGGCAGATCGGTGGATCGCAGCAGGCGCTGCCCTTCCACCAGGCGCCGCGAATTGCGGTAAGCAATCGGGGAGGCGTTGAGCGCCGTGCTGAACAACGCGCACAGGTGCGAACGACTGACCAGCGCCGCCTGTGCCATCTCATCAAGGGTTAGTGGCTCGGCAAAACGGCTTTCCACCAGCCGCAGCGCCGGGCTGATGCGCCGCAGGGCTTCGCGCTGTTCGTGATACTGGGGCGGGGTCTGCTGGTCATGCAGCAGCCGCCGCGCCAGAATACCCGCCGCCTGAATTAACAGCCCACCGATGACTACCTCCCAGGCGTGTTCGTGCCGTTCTGCCTCCAGCCAGATTGCGTCCAGCAGGTCGCGCAGCAGCGGGGTTGCGGGGTCATCCAGCGGAATCATCGGACCGGAGCGATTGAAATCCAGCGTAAAGGGCAGCCAGGTCTCTGAACGCATTTTCGTGATCCAACTGTCGGTAATCACTGCCGGGTGAAAATGCACCACAAACAGCCCAACCACATCACACGAGTCGGCGGTATACGCCATATGCGGCTGCAAATCGTTGACTATAAACACCTGCCCGGTTTCAAACGGATATTCCTCGTCGCCGACCACAAAGACACCATAGCCGGAGAGGACGACGCCAATCTCGTAGCAGTCGTGGATATGCCGCGCCTGCGGAGCACTGCGATGCAGTTCGCCAGGACCCAGGTGAAACAGCCGGTCTTGCTCGACGAGGTGCGTGCTGCACAGCACCGGGACATACACAGGGGTAAGAGAACGCCAGTTGGTCATACGTCACTTCGCAAAAAGAATAGCACTCTTTACAATCAGGAAAGCAAAGCGCTTCCAAAACCAAATTTATGCCGATTGTAATCTGTTAAAGAAGGTGAGGCAATATGTCCGGTTTTGACTTGTTTACGGGAATCACGCGGCTGTCCAGCGCACAATCGCGCTCGATCAGTGCAGAAAACTTCAACGGTGAAAAAGGCGCAGGCGGCAGAGCGGTGGAAGGCACGGGTATCCCCGGACCCGCCAGCAGTCTGGGGCAGGGCTGGAAAGTCTCGCCCAGCATTCGCATTCCCGGTTTCAGCACAGCGGTTCTGGCAGACATTGCCGGTCCCGGCACCATCCGGCATATCTGGCTGACGGTTGCGCCGCGCTACTGGCGTTCGCTGATTTTCCGCTGCTACTGGGATGACGAGGAAACGCCCTCCATTGAGGTGCCGCTGGGCGATTTCTTCTGCAATGGCTGGTGTGTGCGCGCCAATGTCAGTTCGCTGATGATCGCGGTCAACCCCGCGGGCGGCTTCAACAGCTACTGGCAGATGCCGTTCCGCCGCCGCGCGCGGATCACCATCGAAAGCCTGACCAAAGACCTGATTGACGGCTTCTACTACCAGATTGACTACGCGCTCGATACGCTGCCAGATGATGTCGCGTACCTGCATGCCCAGTGGCGGCGCAGCAACCCTGTGCCTTACCAACATGTGCATACCCTGCTGGATGATGTGCGCGGGCACGGACAGTATGTCGGCACGTATCTCGCGTGGGGGGTCAACAACAACGGCTGGTGGGGCGAAGGCGAAATCAAGTTCTATCTGGACGGCGATGGCGACTTCCCGACCATCTGCGGCACAGGCACAGAAGATTACTTCGGCGGCGCATGGAATTTTGAGCATCCCGCCGGGGAATATGGCAGCTATTCCACCCCGTTTCTGGGGCTGCCGCAGGTGCTTAAACCCGATGGGCTGTACCAGTCGCAGCAGCGGTTTGGCATGTACCGCTGGCATGTGCCCGACCCAATCCACTTTCAGCAGGATTTGCGCGTGACTATTCAGGCGCTCGGCTGGCGTTCGGAAGGGCGCTTCCTGCCGCTTCAGGATGATGTCGCCTCGACTGCCTTCTGGTATCAGGCGGAGCCGCACGCACCCTTCCCCACGCTGCCGGAGCGCGATTTTATTGAGGTGATTTAAGCACAAGCAGCCGCAGCGCCGTGCCCGCCTTGCCGGGCAGCGATACCTGCACCGCCGCGCCCGCCGTGTCCATCTGACAGCGGCGGGTTGCGCCGGTCCATAGATCATGAAGCTCCAGCAGCTTTCCGGCGAACAACGTATCATCCAGCCTGACGCGGCTTTCCACCGCGTCCGGGCGATTGTTGGCAACGATCAGGCAGTATTCGCCTGCCTGTTCGCGCCGGAACAGCGCAGTGCTGACTCCGTCCAGCGCAGCGCGGCTGTACAGCGGCACACGCAGCCAGCGGTGCAGTGCCAGCAGCAGCGGCGGCGACGGCGGCATGCCGAGTACGATGATAGACCCCGCCCCGCGAGACTCGCGGTAGCCCGTGCAGTGACGTGTACCCTCTGGCAGGTGAAAGTGTATGCGCTCTTCTTCAGCGTGGTAGCTGCTGTCTATCCGGCGCACAACCGTCACCGCCTCGTCGGCAACAGCATCGTAACGGAACAGCCGCGCCGCGCTGACCGCACAGGTGTGGTCGCCCAGCATCACGGTCACATCCGCCCCGCCCAGGATGCCGTTCGGCTCATGCAGACCGAGCAGGTTACACGGGCGCAGGTCCGCATCCAGTACCGGCAGTTGATCAAAGAACACCAGATTTCCCCCTGCCTCGACATATGCCAGCAGACGGCGCTGCGCGGACTCTTCCAGCCAGCGATGCCCGCTGTAGAGCAGCAGCGGTTTGCTAAGCGCGCCCGTCGCCAGATCATAGCATTCATAATCCACATCAGCGTAATAGCAGGCGCTGCGCAGCGGGTCATCAAACCCGCCAATCTCTGCCGAGCGATCCAGAATATCCAGCGCTACTGCCGTATCGCTCAGTTTGGTCAGTGCGGGCGGGTCAACAGCATTGAACAGCGCGACCAGCCGTTGAAACACGTCGAGCAGTTCCGGGTGCGCCCGCCCCCACTCGTTCACCGGACTCATATACCAGTTGTCACGGTTGACGAGCATATACCAGTTCCACCCGGCAACGCCTGCCAGCAGTGCCGATACCCCGGCTAACTGGTAGTGCCGCGCGGTCAGCACCCCGCTGATCTGATGCCAGCCATGCCAGATGCCGGACTGAAATTCAGCGATAAACGGCAGCGCGGCATAAGTACGCATATAGCGCAGCAGATGCAGGAATTCAGCATGCTCCCACGAGTCGCGGCTGAATTCGTTGTGCGAATAGTAATCAATCCCGCTGATGTCTGCATGTGCTTCCAACGCCCGCCAATCCTGCGTGATGTGATGCGGATAATGATTCGCCAGCAGCGGCATGCCCGCCGCGCCCAGGCGCAGCAGTTCAGCGCGCAGAAACTCGGCTGTGCCGCGCACAATTTCACCACTGTACCAATACAAGAAGCGGCGGTAATCCAGATAACGGTTGAGCCAACCGCGTTCAACTACCGCTGGCGTCATCACGGCGCGTGCCTGCTGGAAGTCCGTCAGCGCGGTTTCCCAGCGGGCATTCAGCCGCTCAAGGTTACCGGCATAAGCGCTGTGCAGGTATGCCTGAAACACACCGGGTTCGTCTTCCAGCCCAAGCTGGCGGGCGTAAAATCCCGTCCATGCATCCGGCTCGTTGTCTGCTTGCAGCAGCACCACCGGACCGCCGTTGACCGCCAGATAAGGTACAATCACCGGCAGCAGCGCCCGCAGGTAGTCCTGTGCCGCGGCAATAAAGTCCGGGTGCAGTCGGTGCAGGTGCGCCACCCGCGCCGGAACGCCGTTGTTGACCCATTCGGCGTAAATGTACGGACCGGGACGCAGAATGACCCACAGCCCCTGCGCCTGCGCCCACTGCAAAAAACGCGGCAGATCACGCCCCGCTGCGCTGTGCCCGCTGAAGTCATACTCTCCCGGTGCAAGTTCGTGATACTCCCAGCAGACATAGGTGCTGACTACACGCAGCCCCAGCGCCGCGACCTGCGCCAGTGCCGCCTGCCAGTTTTCCGGCAGCAGCCGCCAGTAATGCACTTCGCCGCTGAGCAGGGCGCGCCCCTCCTCACCCACATAGACACGCTTATCCTTAATGCGAACCTGGCTGGTCATGGTGATGCTCACCCCTTCAGTGTTCCCTGCGCAGTCACTTTCCCCGCCTGAGTGTATCCCGCGCAGCGCTGCCCGGCTAGCGTCCGCACCCTGATCGCCCTGTGAAGATCAGCAGGCGGCAGAGTAACAGCACAAGGACAGACTACTTCCGGATCGATTACGCTTTGCGCGCTTTGCGACTTTGCGGTTCATAATGAACGTGCGCCGATCGGGCAGGTCGCTCAAAATCACGCGGCTGGTTGACTCCGGGCATGCTTGTGCCTATAATGTAAAGAAAAACGTTTGCGTAAACGTTTATCTGAGATTTCATGGCACGCAAAAAGAGTACAATCACCATTAAAGAGGTCGCCACGCAGGCGCAGGTTTCGGTCAGCACGGTGTCGCACGTCATCAACGGCACGCGCTTTGTTGAACCGGAAACCGAGCAGCGCGTGCGCGACGCGATTCAGGCGCTCAATTACCGCCCCAACGCGATGGCGCGCAGCCTGCGCCGCCCCGGTACTGGCATGATTGGGCTGCTCGTGCCGGATAACACCAATCCCTTCTTCGCCGAGATGGCGCGGGTGATTGAAGATGTGGGCTTTAATCACGGCTACAGCGTCATCCTCTGCAATTCCGCCGGATCGCCGCAAAAAGAAGCCACGTACATTGACGTACTGCTCTCCCGGCAGGTGGATGGTCTGCTGATTATCTCCACTACCAGCCACACCGAATTCCTCGATACCGTAAAAAATGCCAGTGTGCCGGTCATCGTGGTAGACCGCGAAACCGACGATCTGCATGAGGTGGATCGTGTGCTGGTGGACAACGAACAGGGTGGCTACCTGGCGGGCGCGTATCTGCTGGCGGCAGGTCATCACCGCATCGGCTGCATCAGCGGACCCAGCACGGCAACGCCAAGCGCCTTGCGCATCGATGGCTTCCGGCGTGCCCTTGACGAGCAGGGCATTACACTGCCCGCAGCAGCGATCACCGGCGGCGACTTCCAGTATGCCAGCGGCGAACAGGGCATGATCGAACTTTTGCAGCAGTCGCCGGGTTTGACGGCAGTGTTTGCTGCCAATGACCTGATGGCGCTGGGCGCGATTCACGCCTTGCAGCGCATGGGTAAATCCGTGCCAGGTGATGTGTCGGTGATCGGTTTCGACAACATCCCACAGGCAGCAGCGGCATACCCCACCCTGACGACCATCGCGCAGCCGATTGAACGACTGGGGCAGGCGTGCATCCTGCGACTGCTGGAACGCATCAAAGGCAGCGATGCCCCACCCACGCGCATCATCCTCAACCCGGTGCTGATTGAGCGCGAAAGCTGCGCGCCATTGCACGAACGGCAGTAGATACGGAGGGCGGCAGGCACAACCGGGCAGCAGGTTCGGTCTCAAAGAGTAATTTTTATGCAGGGGTATTTCCAGCGCAAAATCAGGGTAATGAGGCTGCAAGTAGAGACTACGTCTGCCTTGCCCGGTCGCACCAGCGGCAGGTTGCGCGGGTTTACCCGTCCAAAAGGATAAACGATGGCAGCAAAAATTGTTGTTGTTGGAAGTTTTAATGCTGATCTTGTGACTTATCTCACGCGCCTGCCCACCCCCGGCGAAACCGTCAGCGGCAAGCGCTTCACCACTGGACCCGGTGGCAAAGGCTCGAATCAGGCGGTTGCAGCGGCACGGTTGGGCGCGCAGGTCACGTTTATCGGGCGCATCGGGCAGGACACACTGGCGGAAATTGGGCTGGCGCTGTGGAAAAACGAAGGCATAGACGCGCGCTATGTACAGCGCGACGGGCAGCTTGCCACCGGGGTTGCTGTGATCTTTGTCGAGGACAGCGGGCAGAACGAGATTGTCGTCACGCTGGGCGCGAATGACGCGCTCAGCCCGGCGGACATCACCAGCGCCGAAGCCGCTATCGCCAGCGCGGATTTTCTGCTGGCACAGCTCGAAACCAATCTCGACACCGTTGCCCATGCGCTGCGGCTTGCCCGGCAGCACGGGGTGCGCACGATGCTCAACCCTGCCCCGGCACAGCCCCTGCCCCCGGCGCTGCTGGCTGATGTCAGCTATCTGACGCCCAACGAACACGAACTGGCGCTGCTTGCCGGGCAGATGCCTGTGCCGCAAGCAGCCGCAGCCTTGCTGCAAACCGACGACCAGACGGTGATTGTCACACTCGGCGCGGAAGGTGCGCAGTGGGTCACGCGCGCGGGCAGCGGCAGGAACGCTGCCTACCCGGTAGAGGTTGTGGACACGGTGGGCGCGGGCGATGCCTTCTGCGCAGGGCTGGCAGTGGCGCTGGCAGAAGGCAAGCCGCTGGCGCAGGCGCTCACCTTCGCCAGTGCAGCCGGCGCGGTTTCGGTCACCCGGCACGGCGCTGCCAGCAGCATGCCCTACCGCCATGAAGTTGACGCATTTTTGGAGAGGAATCCGTCCCAATGAAAAAAATTGGACTGCTCAACCAGCCGCTTTCTGCCGTTATCGCCGGGATGGGGCATCAGGATACACTCGTCATCGGCGACGCCGGACTGCCGATCCCGCCGCAGACGCCGCGCATTGATCTCGCGGTCAGCGCGGGCATTCCCGCCTTTTTGGATGTGCTGCGGGCAGCGCTGGCGGAATTGCAGGTTGAAAGCGCCATCATCGCCAGCGAGCTGGAACACCGCAGCCCGGCAATGTATGCCGCCCTGCGCGCCGAACTGGGCGCAATTCCGGTGACAGCGATTCCACACAGTGAATTCAAGGCACAGAGCGCCCATGCCCGCGCGATTGTACGCAGCGGCGAATTTACACCTTATGCCAATGTCATCCTTGTTGCCGGGGTCGTGTTCTGATGACTGCCCGCCTGACCCCGCGCACGTTCTTACAGCAGTACGGGCTGCTGGTATCCTTTCTGGCGCTGTGCGTCGGGCTGACGCTGGCATCAGACCGCTTTCTCACGCCGGACAACCTGCTGAATATCCTGCGCCAGTCCACCATCAACGGCATTATCTCGGTGGGCATGATGCTGGTGATTCTGACGCGCGGCATTGACCTCTCGGTGGGGTCGGTGCTGGCGCTGTCCACGGTGATGACCGCAGACATGTTGCAGCGCGGCATGGACCCGTATCTTGCTGTGTTGTTCTGCCTGCTGGTGGGCGCAGCGCTGGGGCTGGTCAATGGCGTGCTGGTCAGCCGTGTGCAGATTCCGCCGTTCATTGCCACCCTGGGCATGATGACCGTGGCGCGCGGGCTGGCACTGTCCTACACCGACGGGCAGCCGATTACTGGACTGCCGGACGCCTTCCGCGCGTGGGGCACGGGTTTCATCGGTCCCATTCCCACCCCGATCATCGTCGCGGCAGCGGTCTTCGCAGCGGGGTATGTGCTGCTCAACCACACGCCGCCGGGGCGTTATATCTTCGGCTTTGGCGACAATGAACGCACGGCGTTCTTCAGCGGACTGCCCACCAACCGCATTGTCATGTTTGTTTACGCGGCTGCCGGTGCATGCGCCGCGCTGGCAGGCATCATCCTCATCGGGCGGCTCAATTCTGCTGCGCCCACCGGCGGCATCGGCTACGAGTTCGATGCGATTGCCGCCGTCGTCGTGGGTGGCACCAGCTTTGACGGTGGTGAGGGCACCATCTGGGGCACACTGCTGGGGGTGCTGCTGATCGCCGTGCTGAACAACGGGCTGAATCTGCTCAATGTCCCTTCGCCATTTCAGGATGTCGCCAAAGGCGCGGTGATCGCGCTGGCGCTGCTGTTCTACAAAGCGATTCGTTAGAAGGAGGTGATGCCGGGAACACTTAACACAGGTAGATTCGTTGCATGCGCCAATCCAATAGACTTCTATATGAAGGAGAGCCTTGAATATGAACCGTAAACTGGTATTTGTGCTGGCAGTGTGTGCGCTGCTTTTCGGCGCATTTGGCGTGACGACCGCGCAGGACGGCTTCACTATCGGTCTTTCGCTGTCCACACTCAATAACCCGTTCTTCGTCACCCTGCGCGACGGCGCACAGGCAGCGGCGGATGAACTGGGCGTGACGCTGGTCGTGGTCGACTCGCAGGATGACCCCGCCACTGAAGCGACCAACATCGAAGACCTGATCGCCCAGGGCGTGGATGCCATTCTGATTAACCCGACCGACGGGGACGCAATTGTGCCATCCATCGAAGCCGCAAACGCAGCCGGCATCCCGGTCATGACGATTGACCGCAGCGCCAACGGCGGCGCGGTTGTCAGCCATATCGCCTCGGACAACGTGGCGGGCGGCATGATGGCGGGCATGTATCTATGCC
>DAOTWP010000016.1:0-3794 GCA_034435675.1 Anaerolineae bacterium | reverse complement strand
TGGAACATGCTTTTGCTTAACTTGATGCCTATGGGCGACCTGCCAGGTCGCCCTCTACAATGTGCCAATGACCAGTTGCCAGACTACCCGACGCTGATTTCGTACACCGTCGTGGTGCCGCTGACCTCGTAGGACACGATTAGCAGCGGCGCGCCGGTGGGGCTGCTTTCCGCCGGGACAAATGCCAGCCCTTCCGGACCGAGATCGCCCGCCGTGCCTGCTTCAGGATCGCCAGCGAAATCGCGGGTGTTCACATAAGTGACGAACACCGGTGCGGTCGGGTCACTGATGTTGTAAACCACCACGCCGCCGATGCGCTCCAGACCCACAAAAGCATAGGTCTGCCCGTCAATCACGCCCAGCACAACCCCTTCCGGTTCCGGACCGGCGTTGTCACTGCGGTCTTCGGGATTGCCGTTTTCGTCGTTGGTGCTGTTGAAGTCGTCCGGGTATGCCGCAGCAGTGATGCGCTCAATGGCGCTGCCGCTGTCCCAGACCAGGGTGCCGCTTGCCGCATCCCAGATGCTGAACGAACGTGTGCCAGGGGCATACAGGGCGTCATAGTCGCCGTCGCCATCGGGGTCGCCCAGTGTCGTGGTGATTTCCAGCTTGCCGAGCTGGGCTTCCTGCTGGATTTCGGCGGCATTCGGGAAGACTGCCGGGTCGAGTGTCACTTCGCTGACTTCGCCTTCTTCGCTGTAGCCTTCGTAATCGCGGCTGTCGCCTTCGTTGGCGGTGACCAGGTACAGGGTACCGTTGGCTTCGTAGGCAGCGATGGCGTCCGGCAGGTACATGCCAAAGGCGGGCCAGTTGGTGATATTAATCGCACCGTCTTCGTTGCTGGCGTCCAGTTCGTTGCCCGGCTGGCTGAAGTCCTTGTAGCCCAGCGGCACAATCGCGGTTATCGTGCCAGCGGCAATGTCAATGACGGCGACGGCGTTGTTTTCCTGCAGGGTCACATACGCGGTGCTGCTGTCCGGCGATACGGCGATATACTCCGGTTCGAGATCCTGCGCCACGCTGGCGCCAGGTCCATAGACCCGCACTTCGCTGGACAGTTCGTCCGCGCGCGCTCCACCGGCATTGAAGTCGGTGAAGGTCACATGGGTGACGGCTGCGGCTGCCACACCGCCGGAAAGATCAATGATGCTCACCGAGCCTTCGGGGTCAATCGTGTAATCATCGCTTGGTTCGCCTTCATTGGCGCTCAGCACTTTGCTGCCATCGGGCGTGAAGATGACCATGTCCGGCAGCACGCCGACTTCGACCATACCCTGCGCTTCGCCGGCGGTATTGAAGAAGGCAACCATGCCAGGCGAATCGACGTTTTCACCTTCCACCGCGACTGCCACCAGATCGCCATACACAGCGACACTGTTTGGTCCGCCTGCCAGCGCAATCTGACCCTTCAGTGTGGGGGCGGCGGGGTCGCTCAGGTCGAGCATGTCAATGGCGTCATCGTTGCCGTTGACTACAAAGGCGGTGCTGGTTGCCGGGTCAAAGGCGACAATTTCTGCCGCGCCTTCGTCAAACGCCCCGGTAGCGTAGGTTCCGAGCGGGGTCAGGGTAAGCTCGCCGCTTGCCTCCGGCGCGTCCTGCGCGCTGACAGCGGTCACGGCGAACAGCAGCAGCAGCAGCAGCATTAATACACGGTTTTGCATTACGGTCCTCCTGAGTTGTGTGGATCGAAACGAAAATGACAACAGCCCATCGCTTTTACTGCACGTTGAGGATACTAACGATACCAACTATGGAATTGCTGTGTTAAATGCACGTTTGGCACATGTTAAGGAATATCGCCACCCCTACAGCGCCTCAACGGGTGCGGGGCGATTCGATTGGATACGGCTTGATTCACCTGTTGAATGTCGGGTTGTGCCGCTAACAGATCCTAACGCACGGAATCCGCCCGACTGTGCTACAGTAGTGTTATAGCGTTAAGCCAGAATTGATTTATGGGGGTATTATGGCAACGCAACAATTCACTCTTGAGCAGCAGCGGGTGGTGCAGGCGGTCTACGGTTTCGCGGCGGACCTGATGCATAAGGGTTCGACGAATCATGAGATTGAAACGGCGCTGCGTGAGCGCGGTCTGACTCCCGAAGCCGCGGAGAAGGTCGTTATCAACCTGAACCGGGCGCGGACACAGGCGCAGCGCGACGCGGCACTGCGCAGCATGGCGCTGGGCGCGGTGGTCGCCTTTGTCGGCATTCTCGTCACCGCCGTGACCTATTCTGCTGCGGCAGTGTCCCCTTCAGGCGGCAGCTATCTCGTCGCTTACGGCGCGATTATGTTTGGCGGGCTGCAATTTCTGCGCGGGTTGTGGCGCTGGATGCAGCGCTAAAGCAGGCAGCAGCGCTTAGGCAGGCAGCGGCAGAACCCGGAGCCGCCTGCTGCGCCGCGCATCAGCCAGCGTAGTCTGGATCATATGCCGCGTAGTTTGTCCGGGTTGCGCACCAGCCGCAGCGCGGTAATCTGCCCCTGCGCGACATCGGCAGTGATGACGACTAGCGCTGCCCCCTGTTCACGGAGAATAATGCCTGCCTGCCCGTTGATTTCCGCAAATTCCATCTGCGCATCTGCCGGTTTGCGCCGCAGCAGCCCCAGCATGAGGGCAGCAACGTTTTCGCGCCCCAGCACCGGGCGGATCGCCGCACTCGCCTTGCCACCGCCATCGGACCACGCTGTGACATCTGCCGCCAGCACTGCCATCAGCCCGTTCAGGTCACCCACTGCGCATGCCTGCAAGAACTGCCCGAAAATCGCCCGGTGTTCTTCCGGAGTGCTGCTGAAGCGTGGCTTCTGTGCGCTGACAAACTGCCGCGCCCGGTGGAAGATCTGGCGGCAGGCGCTTTCACTCTTGCCGACCATCCCCGCGATTTCGGCATAGTCGTAGTCGAACACCTCGCGCAGCAGAAAGACGGCACGTTCTACCGGATTCAGGTTTTCCAGCAGCACCAGAAACGCCATCGAGAGCGACTCGTTCAGCGCTGTCAATGCAAAGGCATCATCATGTCCAGGGCTGCTGCCGAACGCCGGCGGTTCCGTCAGCACGGGTTCGGGCAGCCAGGGTCCAAAATAGGTTTCGCGCTGCGCCCGCGCGGACTTAAGCTGGTCAAGGCACAGGCGCGTCACCACCGTGCTGAGGAACGGCTTCAACGACCGAATGTGTTCCGGCGGGGTGGCGCTGTAGCGCAGGTATGCCTCCTGCACGATGTCTTCTGCCTCCATTGCGCTGCCTAGCATACGGTAAGCGATGGCGAACAGCAGCGGACGAAAGGTTTCGAAGTTGTCGGACATGTCCTGCTTTCCCTTGTGCTGCTGGGCACAGGCAAATTGAGGCACGGACAATGCCGCGCCCCGCGTTGTGCCCGCAGTCAGTCCCTATGCACCCCGCAGCGATCCTGCTGCTGCCAATTCCTGGGTCACTCGCCGGTTCTGGTGGGGCCAGCGATACAGCCGCGTGCCGAGCTTTGTTGTGGCGGACAGGCGCGCGAACCGGCAGACACCTTCTTTGACCCATGCCGCTGCTTTCCCGGTCAGAATGCGTTCTGTGGGGCTGTCATCTGCGTTGACAAACTGGATCAGCCCGTTGTTACGCCCAAGACTGATGCACTGCAAGATGTAGCCGAATCCGAACGGCTGCTCTGCCACGTTCAGCAGGCGTGCCTGCAGGTTGTCTGCCGCCTGTGCGCCCATCGGCAGTCCGGTTGCGCACGCCATGCGGATCGGCGCGCCGGGATCCTGCACGAACGCCGCTGCGTCGCCCACTGCGTAGATAGACTCGCTGCCGA
>DAOTWP010000015.1:0-5261 GCA_034435675.1 Anaerolineae bacterium | reverse complement strand
TGACCTGTGCCTCATTTGCCAGCAGCGTCGTGTAGTCGCCCGCCAGCGGCAGGTTGTAGACCGTCTCTTTCGTCGGGATGAGCACCACCACGCAGCGCACACCGGCAGCGGCACACGCATCGGCGGTCGCTTGCAGCAGCACGGTGGTCAGGCGCAGCCCTTCGGCAACATAGGGTCGGTTCACATCAAGCGCGTTAAGGCGATAGCCCGGTGCGACTAACGTGTCCGGCACACCCATGCCGTTCACAGGCACGGCGTCAATCTCCCACGGCGCGGCATCCACATCAAAGCTGGTCTCGCCGCTGCGCAGTTCCGGGTATGCGCCGCGGCTGTACACGGCGGCATAGGTGTCGGCAAGGTCATTGCCCAGATACAGCCCGATCAGCACGGTGTGGGGATGCAGCGCCAGCGCATCCGGCAGCAGCAGCGCATATTCCGCCATGCCATAACCCGGCAGTGCCATGTTGTAAACAGTCTGCCCGCTAAGCGTACCGAGCTGTGCTGTCCAGCTTTCGGCGATCAGGGCATTTTGCCCCCAGGTCTGGCTGTCGCCAAAGACGACGATATTCGCCCTATCCAGCGCCTGCGCATTGCGCCATCCGCGCGCGTCGTAGCCGGGAGCATTCGGCATGACGCGCGTAAACAACGGTGGCTGGCTGAACCGTGCATCCAAAAAACCGAGCATCCCGTAAGGTAAAGCTCGCAGATCTTGCGAGAAAAGGAGCGCGATTTCCAGTAAGATGATTATGCCGCATAATCCTCCCGCTCTCAGCAGCAGCCGTTTGCGCGCCAGCACCGTCACCAGCAGCAGCGCCAGCAGCAGCCCGCCCATACCCAGGTACTTGGTCAGCGGGTAGCGCAGCCACAGCAGCGCCCCCAGCGCCGCCGCGATGCCGCACAGGATGACGCTGCCAAACGCCAGCTTTGCATTGGTCATGGCTTAACCTTTCTGACCCCTCGTAACCTCTGCATTGACTTTGCTTCTTCGCTCTACTATACTCGCAGGCGTGCGTCAGGTAGGGTAAAGCTTCCGCCTGTTGTGCAATCACAACACCGTCTGATAACCATTCCGGTCTGCGCAAAGACTCGTACCCATGATGACAGAAAAATCGGCAGAACTGCTTGAACTGAACAAAATCTTAGACCGGCTGGCGAAATACACCGCGTTTTCTGCCAGCGCGGAGCTGGCACGCGAACTGCGCCCCAGCACCGACCTTGAGGAGGCGCGCGCATGGCAGAAAGAAGTGGGCGAGGCGCGCAAGCTGTTTGCCGAGCGCAGCAGTATCAGCATGGGCGGGGCGCGTGATGTGCGTGACGCGGCGCTGAGCGCCACACGCGGCGTACAGCTCGAGGCGCAAACGCTGCTGGACGTGCGCTATACACTGCGGCGCGGCACGACGCTCAAGCGCACGCTGGGGCGCATGAAGGGGCAGTACCCGCTGCTGGCGGATCTCGCCAACGAGGTGGAGGAATGCCAGCAGGTGCAGGACGAGATTGAACGCGCGATTGACGACAACGGCGAGGTCAAGGACTCCGCCAGCGCCCGGCTCGCCGTCATCCGCCGCGATATGAAAATCGCCTTTGACCGCCTGCAAACCAAACTCCAGCGCATCATCAATTCCCGCGATAACGCGATCCTGCTGCAAGAAGCGCTGATCACGATGCGCAACGGGCGCTATGTCATCCCGCTCAAGGCAGAGTACAAAGGCAAGATTCGCGGCATTGTGCATGATTCGTCCGGCAGCGGCGCGACACTGTTTATTGAACCGCTGGAAACGGTTGATCTGAACAACCAGTGGCGCGAATTGCAGCTTGAGGAAGAAAAGGAAATCCGGCGCATTCTGCTGGCGCTGTCGGCACAGGTGGGCGCAGAGTCCGAACGGATTGTGCGCACAGTGGAAGTGCTGGCATATCTTGATCTGGTCTTTGCCAAGGCGCGTTTTGCCGACGAAACCAACGCCGTTGAGCCGGCGCTCGTCCCGTTTCGCCCGTCAGCGCTCAACAAGGATGGCAGTGCCAGCCACCCTGGCAGCACGCTGTTCCTGAAAGCGGCGCGTCACCCACTGCTCAGCGGCAATGTCGTGCCGATTGATGTCGAGTTCGACCTCGATACCTGGGTACTGGTCATCACCGGACCGAACACGGGCGGCAAGACGGTGGCGCTCAAGACCGTCGGGCTGCTGACGCTGATGGCGCAGTGCGGGCTGCATCTGCCGGTGGAAGAGGCGAAGCTGAGCGTCTTTGACGGTGTGTATGCCGACATTGGCGACGAGCAGAGCATCGAGCAGTCGCTGAGCACATTCAGCGCGCACATGACCAACACGATCAACATTTTGCAGGACTGCGATGCGCGTTCGCTGGTGCTGCTGGACGAAGTGGGCGCGGGCACCGACCCGGCAGAAGGCAGCGCGCTCGCCCGCGCAATCCTGACCACCCTGCGCGACCGCCGCGCGACGACGATTGTCACCACGCATCACCCCGAACTCAAAATCTATGCCGTGGAAACGCCCGGCGTGCGCAATGCCAGCGTGGAATTTGACCTGCGCACCCTGCGCCCAACCTACCGCCTGATTATCGGGCTGCCGGGGCGCAGCAACGCGCTGGCGATTGCCGAACGGCTGGGGCTGTCTCCGGCGATTATCGCGGCGGCGCGTAATATGGTCGCCACCGAAGACCTGATCGCCGATGACCTGCTGGATGAAATTCACCGCACGCGCGAAGACATTCGCCTGAAGCACGAAGAAGTGGATTACTTGCAGCAGGAACTGGACACGATGCGCGCCGAATTGCAGGCGCGGCTGGACAAAATCGAGGACGAACGCCGCGACATTATCAACGCGGCACGGCGCAATGCCGAAGTCGAACTGGAAGAGCTGCGCCGCGAGATCAAGCGGCTGCGCAACGATCTGCGCACAGCGGGCATGCCGTTGGAAGGGCTGCGCGGGGTGCAGGAAGCGGCTAACCGGCTCGACTCGTCCGTGCATGCGCCTATCGAGAACGCGACCGAACTGCCGGAGCAGATGGACTGGACGCCGCGCCTGGGCGATACGGTGTGGCTGGAAACACTCAACGCCGAGGGCATCATCAGCGAACTGAGCGGCAGCGAGGCAGTGGTGCAGGTCGGGTCGCTGCGCGTACGCGCCGGGCTGAACGAACTGCGCCAGCGTACAAAAAGTGAAAAACGGGCGCAGCGGCGCGGGCATCGCCGCGAATACGACGCCTCGCCGGAGCCGGTCTACCAGCGCGGCAAGTCGCCGGGGCTGGAACTGGATTTGCGCGGGCAGCGGGTCGAAGATGCGATTCAACTGCTGGACGATTACGTGGACGCGGCGTATACCTCCGGGCTGCCGTTTGCGCGCATCATTCACGGTAAGGGCACCGGCGCGCTGCGCAAGGCGGTACATGACCACATCGAAACGCATCCGCTGATCAGCAAGGTGACGCAGGCATCCGGCGCGGAAGGCGGCAGCGGCGTGACGATTATCCACATGGTGCCGCTGTCGTAGGCGCTGTCGCAGCGGAGGTGAAGGGGCAGGGAGAAAGCAGAATGAGCGTGTGAGCGCCTGCTGTGGCGATTCCTGAACGGATGTATAATCTCATCCACAGAGTTTTGGATGCTGCCCTAGCATCAGCCTATCCACTCGCCACCAGCCAGTCGCAAAGAGATGTCTGCCCATGACCGACACGTCCGCCCCGCCCCAACCCCCTGCTGCCCCGCCGCTGCATGTGCGCCTGCTGCTGCTGCTGTTTGGCGTCGGGCTGGCGCTGGTGCTGCTGACCGCGCTGTTTCTGCTCTTTCCGGGTCTGATCCCCGAAGAACTGACCGAAGCGCGCTATGACCGCCGCCGCGCGGGCACCAGTGTCGAGGTGGAATATCACCACACCGACGGCGATACCTTCGCGTGGCTGCCGGGGCGGGTGCGCCCCCCGGTGGATGACGCCGTGCTGGCGCGCTTTACGCTGGCGTGGGATGCCGACGGCTGGCGGCTGCCCGCTGTGGAGGCGGTTGCCTATCCGATTGCGGCATTTGGCGATTCGTTCACCGAGGGCATGAACGTGGCGCTGCCCTGGGTGGACCGGCTGGCAGAACTCACCGGCGTGCCCGTGCGCAATTACGGCTATCGCGGCTATGGTCCGCTGGAGATTGAGCGCGCCGCAGCGGAATTTGCCCCGCAGGAGCCGCGCCGCTGGGTGCTGTACGCCTATTTCAGCGGCAACGACCTGAGCGAGGCGAACCACAGCGCCGCCAGCATGGAGCGTTCGCCGTTTTACCTGCTGCCGCATCTGGTCGAGCGTGCGGCGGAGAACGTGGCAGATGACCTTGCCGCCGCCGACCCGGCTGTGCATTATGACTTCCCCATGCCGGTGATTATCGGCGCGAATTATTACGAGCTGGTGCTGCTGCCGCGCTACCTGTGGTGGCAGCTTGCCCCCCCGCAAGGCTTCCTTGCCAGCCGCACCCTGGAAATCGTCGGCGAGACGCTGGACAGCATCGCGGCGAGTCTGCCGCCGCAGACGTGCCTGGGGCTGATCTTCGTGCCGACCAAAGAACAGTTGTATTACCCCTATCTGGTCGATCCGCAGTGGATGCTGGGCATCGCTGAGGAGATGCTGCTGGATGAGCAGCGGCGGCTGCAACTGCGCCCGGCGCCGCGCCCGGCAGATGACCACGCGGCGGTGGTGGCGCGGCTGGGCGAACAGCGTGACGCGGTTGCCGCCCTGGTCAGCGCGCGCCCGCGCTGGCGGCTGATTGACCTGACACCGGCGTTTGCCGAGGCGGTGGGGCGCGGCGAACTGCTGTATTACCCCTATGACAGCCACTGGAACCAGGCGGGGCACGACTTCGCCGCGCAGGTCATCGCGCAGGCTGTGGGGCAGGGGGGGTGTGAGTGATGCGGGCACGGCAAGGACGCGCGCCCCGCGCCGCTGTACATCCGCCCATGACCCGTCCTGCGCCTGCGTTCTGCTTTAACCTTTCTCCTTTGCACTTGCCCCTACTTTTGCCGCAGCCTCACACCGCCAGCGTGTTAATCCATGTCACTGTCCCGGCGGTTTCCAGCCACAGCTCACGCAGGCTGAAGCCCGCCGCGTCCAGCAGCAGCACCAGTTCGGGCGGCTGGTAGAGTGTGAAAAACCGTTCGCCAAAGGTGTCGTTGCTGTCGGTGCCGCTGCCCGCCTTGAGCGCGGCATAAAACACACCGCCCCCGCGCAGCACCCGGCGCACCTCTGCCAGCGCGGTGGGCAGCGCCTCACGCGGCAGG
>DAOTWP010000014.1:0-1784 GCA_034435675.1 Anaerolineae bacterium | reverse complement strand
ACGATCTCATCCGGCGCGGGCATCAGCCGCGCACAGCCGGGGATGGCGAAACGCTCATTCACCTGTATGAAGAATACGGCCTTGATCTGTTCCGCCATCTGCGCGGGATGTACGCCTTCGCTCTGTGGGATTCCAGCACCGGGCGGCTGGTGCTGGCGGTGGATCATATTGGCATGAAGCCGCTCTACCTGCACGAACGGGATGGCCGGCTGCTGTTCGCCAGTGAGGTCAAGGCGCTGTTCGCCGACCCCGGCACGCCGCGCGCGCTCAACCGCGCTGTGCTGGATACCTACCTCGCTTTCGGTTACATGATCGGCCCGGAAACGCTCTTTGAAGGGGTGCGCCGCCTGCCGCCCGGCCATGTGCTGGTGGCGGAGCGCGGCACGCTCCGAATCGAGCGCTACTGGGATTTTCCTGATTACGCGGGGCAGCCCTCACCCCTTAACCCCCAGCCCCTTTTCCCCTCTCCCTCAGGGAGAGGGGCCAGGGGTGAGGGTAACATTATCCCCCGCGTGCGGGACCTGCTGGCCGAGTCCGTGCGACTGCACCTGCGCAGCGATGTGCCGCTGGGCCTGTTCCTGAGCGGCGGCATCGATTCGGCGGCGGTGCTGGGGTTGATGGCGCAGGAAGCGGGCGGGCGCATCCAGACCTACCCTGTCGGTTATGCAACGCGCACGCCGGATAACGAGCTGGAACACGCCCGGCGCATCGCGGCCCATTTCGAGACGCAGCATCACGAGCGGGTCATCACGGCGGCTGACTGGTGGGACGGCCTGCTGCGCTATGTCTACGCTCATGACGAACCCAATGCCAATCCCTCGGCGGTGTCGCTGCTGCTGCTCAGTGAGGAAACCGCGAAGCACGTCAAAGTGGTGCTGACCGGCCTGGGCGGGGACGAACTGTTCGGCGGCTACCCGCATCACCACAGCATCCCCCAGCTACTGCGCAATCAGCAGCGCTGGGGCCGCTGGCTGAGTCCGGCGCGGGGCGCGCTGGCGGCGCTGGAACCGCATTATCCAGCCATGAAACGCTACCGTATCATCGGCGCGCTGCCGACCTATCTGCCGCGCATCCGGCAGGCACTGCTGCCGCGTGACGAGGCCCTGCTGCGGATGCACTCGTTCGATGGCATGGTCTTCAGCGATGCCCTGCGCAGGCAGCTTTACAGGCCGGAGATGCCCTCGGCGCACAGGCAGCAGGCGTACAGCGACATTCTCGCCCGAAGCTGGCGCGACGACCCGCACAACACCGCGCAGGCGCTGGTCATCAATACCTGGCTGACGGGGAACGCGCTGCTCTCGCAGGACAAAACCTCGATGGCGTATTCGCTGGAGGCGCGCGTGCCCTTTTTCGACCCGGCCCTGCTGCGCTTCGCGGCGGGTGTGCCCCCGGCGGTGCGTATGTCCCGTAACAAGGTTGTTCTGCGCGAGGCGGTGCGTCCTTTCGTGCCGGAATTCGCGCTTCAGCGCCCCAAGCAGCCCTTTGGCACGCCCATTATGCAGTGGTTCGAAGGCGATCTGAGCGGGCGTATTCAGGACGTGCTGCGCGATCCCGGTGCGGGTATTCGCGATTTATTCCAGCCGGCGGGACTCGATGCCCTGCTGAACGCGCATTTTTCCGGCGCAGCGCGCCATACCGAAGTGATCTTTCGCCTGCTGCTGCTGGAACTGTGGCTGCGGGAATTTGTGCGTGTGCCTGCCGAGGCCGCGACATGACTGTGCAGGTGGCGCGCTGCGGGCCGGAAAATCGCCCGGATTTTTACCGCGTTCACTGTGCGGCCAATG
>DAOTWP010000013.1:0-1514 GCA_034435675.1 Anaerolineae bacterium | reverse complement strand
TGGCGACCCAAGCTGCCGGGTTTTGTTCTGTGGGAGCCACTCCAGCAGATCATGATTGCGGGCAACCGCAGGTCCCTGTCACAGACGCTGCGGCAGATAACTATCAATCTGATTTCACCCAACCTGATTGAAGCGCAAGCCGTGTACGGTGAGATGTCGCCGGAAGCCCTGGTTAACGCGCTGCTAACAGATGGAGCGCGGGCGGCTGCGCTGCGTATGGGGCCAGATGGCTCACTGGTTGCGGCGCACAATAGCGACATGTATCACATCCCGGCGGCGCCGGTAGCGCACATCGCTGACCAGACCGGGGCCGGAAATACTTACTGTGGCGGGTTGTTGGCGGGTATTGTAGGAGGAAAATCGCTTCAGGAAGCCGCAGCGATGGGGGCGGTGGCGGCGTCATTCTGTGTTGAACGAGTAGGTACGATCCTGCCGGATTTGATTGACCCGGTCGAACGCGACCATCGCCTGCAAGCTGTTCTCAGTACGATCTAGGCCTGCGAGCTGCCACTGCCAGATATAGCTGGCCCACGCCGAATTCCGACCTGCGTATGACGTGTGACGATGTGCAGTGTCAGATCGTCTTGCGACTCAAACGCCCGATAGCAGTATGGACATTTGATTTCTGACCCGAGGTTCCTCTTGTCGTCACTGCTTCGCTGGTCCTCTGAAACTGCGCGCACGTCCTACCCCTCTCCGCGCCCGGCACTGTCGTTATACAAAGTCTTATCCTCAGTATAACAACTTAGCCGGTCTTGAGCGTTGGCGTCTCACTAAAAAAATGTGAAAATCATCAGCGCAGTGTAGAGCGTCCTCGCAGCCATTCACGGACCGCGGCAATCAGATCAGCGGCATCTAGCACTGGTGTGTCATCACCAGCACCCTGAGACTGCTCCGTATGAGCGAAGTCGTCTGGGCGCATCGCTGCCAGCGCACGTTCAAGTTCGATCATAAACAACAGCAGTGGCGCGCTGCGGGCCACCTGAACCGCCAGATAGTTAGTCGCGTTGAGCAGCGGCATAATGATGATGTGCTCACGGTGCGTCGAGATTTGCACCATTGCAGCGGCGCCACACCCCAAAGCAGAAGACAACTCTTGTGCCAGCACATCTGCCGATTGCAGCATAGCTGCTGCGCGTTCACTGTCACCCGATATGATCCCGCTTGCGCGAAGCACACGCCCATCGCTGCTAGCGAGCAGTGCCTGCTCAACGTGAGGGCTGTCAACGAGGCGATCAAACCATTCCATCAGCAGTTTCCCGTGTGTTTACCAAGTTCACGATGTGCCGGATGAATCCCACAAGTAGATCATCAAATCCTGTTCCAGTGTTGGCGCGCCGAAGTGGTGCAGCAGCGCCAGCACCTGGGCGCGGTGATCGGTGCCATGATTGACCATATGCGCCATGATTTCCCAGACGCGGTTGGTTTTCATTCCACCCCGATGCGGCATGTCGTACTGGCGCACTTGCTGAAGCGTTGCATCATCCACAGCGTGGACATATTCGCGCACGTGC
>DAOTWP010000012.1:0-13611 GCA_034435675.1 Anaerolineae bacterium | reverse complement strand
GATAATGAAGTCATCGGCGTTTTGATGGTGATCGCAGGGTTGCAGGGACGGTTGTTCAGCGATGATGATGTGCATCTACTGGAACTTCTGGCGGCGCAGGCAGCGGTTGCGATTGCGCATAGTCATTTATTTGAAAAACAAAGCAGTTTACTAAAGGATCTTGAAGCCGCACGAAGCCAGCTTGAGGCTGTTCTGACTAGCACCGAGAATCCAGTCATCGCGGTGAATCGCGATTTCCATCTGATTTTCGCTAATCCTGCCGCGTATAAGCTGTTTGACCTACCAGAACAACCTTGGCGGGTTAGCGCCATGGGGCTGCTGCCCAGCGCTGCTTTTCCTCCTGATTTTCGCGCTGCCTTGCGTGATTTATACCGTCAGCGCGCACATGTCTATGAAGTGTCACTAGACCAGAAGACTTATTTGTGTCATCTGGGGCGTCTGGGTGATTTGCGCACTGCCGGATGGGTAGCCGTGCTCAACGATGTGACGGAATTGAAAGAACTGGATCGCATGAAAAGCGAGATGGTTCGGATGACCAGCCATGACCTGAAGAATCCGCTACAGGCGGCAATGGCTAATCTGGAACTGCTGAGTGATGATGTCTCCATGCTGCATAATGATGAGATCCAGCAGTCTGTGAATAACATTGAAAAACAGCTTACCCGAATGAATCGCATTATTAGCGGTATTCTGGACCTGGAGCGTGTACGCCTGGGGATTAAGTCAGCAGAAGTGTGTAATCCCCGGCGTATTGCGCTGAATTCGCTGGAATCGGTCCAAGAATATGCACATGAACAGGCGATAACGTTGAACGCGCAGTTAGAGGAGTGCCCGGCATTTCTGGGTGATGCGGAGCAGTTCGAGCGTGCGTTGACAAACCTGCTGGAGAATGCGATAAAGTTTACGTCTGCGGGGGGCACAGTCACACTGATAGCGCGGGCTGAAGATGGTGAAGTAGTATTTGTGGTGCAGGATACAGGCGTTGGGATTCCAGAGGCGATGCAGACACAGGTGTTCGAGCGTTTCTTCCGCGGTCGACAGAAAGGCGTGGAGCATGTCAGCGGCTCAGGATTAGGACTGAGCCTTGTGAAAGCAATTGTGGAGAACCATCGCGGCAGGGTTCAACTCGAAAGTCAGGAAGGCATTGGAAGCACGTTTCGCATGATAATCCCTGCCGCCAGTTAGTTTTCGTGTAGTCATTAGGAGAGACAATGAACAGGAAACTGTCAGTTTCAGTTACCCTTTTACTCATGCTGTTTACCACCGCAGCCCTAACCTTCCATATGCCCATCACTGAAGCACAACAGGCTACTCCAGTTACGCAAGCTCCCTCCAAAACGCCAACGCCTCTGGCAACTGCAACAACGCCCGCTGCCGAGTCATCAGAAACGCCCCCTGTGGAACCAGACAGCCCCATTGAACCGTTTACGCAGGCAGATTTAAACGTGCTTACTGGCAATGTTCAACGTCCCAATGGGGCTGTCTGGTTCGCAGACTTCCTCTATACCGTCTGCAATGGCGACTGGACAATTTACGAACTCAACGATGAAAGCGGAAACACGCGCACCTACATCTTCGGTGTCCGCAATGCGCATACCATGTATGCCGAACAGGTAGCGGAAACAGAACCACTGGCACTATGGGTGCCTGATTTTGAGCTGAACACATTTAACCGTGTGACACTAAATGGTGTTGAGCGCATTGCAGAGGATTTGCAGGGACCCTGGGGACTTGCCTATCTTGACGAGAATACCTTTCTGGTGACCAATCTGCTGGCAAACAACATTGTCAGCGTTACCCGCGACGGCGAGGTTACCGAGGTCATGGGTGGGCTGCGCTCACCAACGGGTATTGTCGCAGACGGTGAGTATATTTATGTTGCCAATAACGGCAGCGCGCGGCGGGCAGTCGAATGGTTTGCAGTAGGTTCAGATGAAGAACCGGTACTTAATTCACTGGTCAGCGGCTTGCAGAGTGTCACGGGCATGGCACTAGGCAGCGATGGTTATCTCTATTTCACTTATGCGCTGGGCACGCGCGGTGTTGTTGGGCGTGTTAATCCGGCAGTATGCCGCGAAAACGGCGGCTGCACCAACGAACAGGTGGAGATTGTAATTTACACCGAACTTGCCGCGCCACTGGCAGGACTAACCCTATCACCCGACATGGTGATTTATATGCACACGATCTATCGCCCTGAGATTTACTGGATAGATATTGACGGGGAATAATCTCTCAAGCAGTTAAGCATTATGGGGGAGGGTGTTTGTCCTTCCCCATATCTCAACAATATTGCTTATGCATGTACGCGCTTATCCGCCCAATGGGTCTGCTAACAACAGCCCAATCATTGCAAGCAGCAGACCAACATGGTGCGTAACAACCCCTGCCAGTTGCAGTGTCTGCGAAGCAGAGTAAACATCCAACACTTGCAGGACAAAGCTGAACCCCACAAGCACAATGCCAACCACAATTGGCAGTCCACGCCGTTTTGCCATCAGCGTAGAAAGGCGTTCGATCAGTTTGGAAAGAAACTGCGACCTATCAATCCAGCGCAGCATACACTACTCCAGAATAAACTGCTTAAAACGGCGATAAAGAGAGCCTGACAGCTTCACAGTAAGGATGACCCCTGCTTCCGTATGTTCTTGCTGTTCAACCATCGCCATATCATAAAGCAGTGATACAACATCTCCATTTTGAAACGGAATCAGCATGCGTACATTATACAGGGAAGCCGCTAAGACTTGTTCTACGGTATGCAGCAGCGAGTCAATCCCTGTTCGCTGGTGAGCAGAAACCACCACCTGCCCCGCATAATCCGGGAGTGCTACTTCTGGTAAAGGTGCATCACCCCACAGATCAATCTTGTTCCAGACCAGGATGCGTGGAATTGGTGGCACATCAATTTCAGCCAGTGTATCATCAACCGTTTCAATCTGCTGGACAAAGTTAGGATGATGCACATCAACCACATGCAGCAGCACATCTGCCTCGCTGATTTCCTCAAGCGTTGCCCTGAAGGCAGCAATCAATGTGGTCGGCAGTTTCTGGATAAACCCGACAGTATCCGTAAACACAACTGCACGTCCTGACGGCAGTTCAACACGGCGCGTCGTGGGATCAAGCGTCGCAAAAAGCTGATCGGCTACATACACGTCTGCGCCGGTCAGCGTGTTCAGCAGTGTGGATTTCCCCGCATTGGTGTAGCCTACCAGCGCCACCACTGGCACACCTGAACGAGTGCGCTGACTGCGATGCCGCGCACGGTGCTGGCGCACAACATCAAGATCGCGTTTCAGCCGGTCAATCTTGCGAGCGATTTCGCGTCTATCAACTTCAAGTTGTGTTTCCCCAGGACCGCGCACACCCACACCGCCGGAACCACCACGCGCGCCAGCGCCGCCGGTTTGCCGTGCCAAATGGGTCCACTGCCGCGTTAGCCGGGGCAGGCGATACTCGTACTGCGCTAGCTCGACCTGAAGCGCACCTTCGCGGGTGTGCGCGTGCTGAGCAAAGATATCCAAAATCAGCACAGAGCGATCAAGCACTTTGACATTTTCGCCAAAGCGTTTCTCAAGCTCACGCTGGTGCCGTGGAGACAACTCATCATCAAACACAATCACCTGCGCCTGCAGGTCTTCTACCTGCTGTTTAATCTCTTCCACCTTGCCGGAACCGATATAGGTAGCTGGATCAATGTGTTGTATTTGCTGGGTCGCCTGTCCAACTACTGTCATACCCGCGGTATCAGCGAGAAGAGTCAGCTCACTCAGAGATTCTTGTACAGTCAGCAGCGGACGACTGCTCTTTTCCTGGACACCAACAAGAAAAACGCGCTCATGCTGCTGATCTTCTTCATTACGGTAGTCAGACATACTTTGCAATCCACATTATGCCGGTAAAAGTCAGTGCGAAGCGTACCACGCTTTCAAGCGTTCCAGCGCTTCATCAAGCCGAACATCCGGTGTACCCAAACTCAAACGAACGTAGTTTTTGCCGTCAGGTCCATACGCAGAGCCTGGCGCGACAGAAACATGGGCTTGCGTCAGCGCTTGCTCTGTATAGTAATCGCCATCACCATCCTGCACACGTGCCCAGACATAGATCGCACCTTTAGGCACGGCTGCCTCAAGCCCAATCTGCGGCAATGTGGCAAGGATGCGGTCTCGCCGCACACGGTAAAGCATGTTACGCGCGGCGTGCCATTCATCTATCGTATCATCCAGGGCGACAATGCCGGCTTCATAGATCGGCTTGAAATGACCGCTGTCCATGTTGCTCTTAATTTGCAGCAGATTCGTAATCGCTGCTGCATTTCCGACCGCTGCACCCAACCGCCAACCAGCCATGTTATAGGTTTTGGAAAGTGACATAAATTCTATAGTGGTGTTCTTCGCACCTTCTGCCTGCAAAGCACTGGGGGCGACAAAGTCGTCAAACGTCACTTCGACATAGGGATTATCGGAAACCAGTAGAATATCATGCTCTGTACAGTAATCAACCGCCCGCTGGTAAAATGCCAGATCAGCACACGCACCAGTGGGATTATTGGGGTAGTTGATCCACAGCAGTTTCCCACGCTGTGCGACATCGGCTGGAATAGACTCAAAGTCGATCAAGTAATTATTCGCTGCTGCCAGCGGGGTCCAACATACTTCAGCGCCCGCCAATGTTGATCCCATACTGTAGGCAGGATAGCCCATCGAAGGGACAAGGCTTAAATCGCCACGATCAAGATAGGCAAGCGCAAGGTTAACCAGCCCTTCTTTGCTGCCAATCAACGGCAGCACTTCGCGATCTGGATCAAGGCTTACCCCAAAACGCCGTTGGTAATAACGGGCAACTGCTTGCCGAAATGCGGGCAGTCCCGTGTATGCCGAATAACTATGATTGTTGGGGTTTTGGGCTGACTGGCATAACTTCTCCACAACCGCCGGTGGAGGTGGTTGGTCTGGGCTGCCAATATCGAGGCGGATGACATCAATGCCTTCCTTTGCCATTGCCTGAAGCCGCGCACCGATGCTGGCAAAGACATATGTCGGCAGGATTGTCAAACGATGTGCAATTGCGGGCATAAGAATTTCTTTCTACGCTAGATAAACAATATTTACCGCATGGCGTCCACAGGTACGGGGCGCATGGGAATCATAATATGAAAACTTGTGCCGGGTAGGGTGGTTTCATCGCGTCCACTGCTTTCCGCCCAAATTGTCCCGCCGTGTGCTTCAATGATCCCTTTGGCAATCGACAAACCAAGTCCAGGTCCACCACCCTTAAACTTGGTCTTGCTGCTGGAATGCAGGGCGACGTCGCCCAAGGACGAGAACGTATCGAAAATGCGCGGCAGGTCTTCGGGATTAATACCAATACCTGTATCGGTCACTACAAGATCAGTGAACGCTTGCAGTTGTCGCGCCGCGATGGTAATCGCGCCACTGTCAGGGGTATATTTCACAGCATTCATCACGATCTTTTCCAGCATCTGCATCAATCGCTCTGGGTCAGCATAGATCGGGTTGCGCGGCAGGGTATCATGGTCAACAACCAGCGAAAGATTGCGGTCCGGGATCAGCTCAATCACACGTTTCTCCACCGCGCGCACGATACTCGGCAGCCATGTTACCTGCAAATGCAGCTCCAGCGCACCAAGATTAATCAGCGAAACATCAATCATATCGCGAATAATGCCGCGCAGGCGCTTGACTCCACCATCAATACCGTCAAGCATCATCTTGAGCATATTGATGTCCGGCGAGTCGTTCATTGAACGAAGCATGTCCGCATACCCTTCGATCAGGGTTAGGGGCGTACGCAGTTCATGCGCGGCAACAGCAACAAAGTCTGTCTTGCGCTTGTTCAAATGCTGCACATGGGCATGTGCTTCGTCAAGCTGCTGGCGCATCCGCGAAAGCAGAATATCACCTTCGAGCTTAGAGAGATAAGTCAGCGCATCCGTATACAACATATCAGCCTGCGACAGCAGATCAACAGCCAGCGCTGCCTCTGTCATTTCACGAATCCGCAGCCATGTGACTTCTTTGAGCTTCATCAGCACTGCAATCAGCGCCGCAGTGTCTTCATCAGTCGGTGCACTCCGTGCCTCAACCCAATCGAGCAGCACCGCATCCAACGGAGCAGACGAATTGAGGACTGCCGCCTGAAGCAGGGCATTAAAAAAGTAATCAACAGAGGCTGTGACCTGTGAACGCAGATCAAGATTCTGGGATAGCTCTTCAACCGCATCATGGACAAGCTGCTCACGATGGGTTTCCAGCCAATTCGCAAGGACAACCATAGGCTATTGTGCGACCTCTGCAAGCGGCTCCAGATAGGGATCGTTGAGTTCCTGAATGGCTGTGCGCATATCTCGCAGCGCACGCGACGCATAGGCGCTGTAACGTTCTGACTTGTTTCTTACAGACGGGGACAATTCCGGCATAATACCAAAATTCGCCTTCATCGGCTGGAAATCTTTGGGTTCCGCGTGAGTCACATAGTAGCACAGCGCGCCGAGCATCGTAGTTCGTGGCGGACTCCATGCAGGTTTACCCTGTAGCATATAGGCGACATTGAGTGCGGCGACCAGTCCTGTCGCTAAGTTACCCACATACCCTTCGACACCCGTAATCTGACCCGCAAAGAAAAGATCATCTCGCTGGCGATACTGCATCGTTGCATGCAGCAGTGTTGGCGCGTTGATAAATGTGTTTCGGTGCATTTGACCATAACGCAAGAATTCTGCATCCTCTAACCCGGGAATCAGCCGTAAAACATCGCGCTGCACGCTCCAACGCAGGTTCGTTTGAAAGCCCACAATGTTGTACATGGATCCCATCAGGTTATCCTGCCGCAGCTGGACAACGGCGAACGGACGCCTTCCGGTGCGCGGGTCACGCAGCCCAACCGGGCGCATCGGTCCAAAAGCAAGGGTTTCACTGCCGCGCCGGGCAAGCTGCTCAATCGGCATGCAGCCTTCGAAAAAATGAGGATCTTCCCGCTCGAAATCACGCAGCTCGATTGTTTCCCCGGCAAGCAGGGCGCTGACGAAACGAGCGTATTCCGCTTCGTTCATCGGGCAGTTGATATAATCCCCGTCGGCTTCCTCGCCGCGCCCATAGCGGCTTGCGCGAAAGGCAATATCCATGTTAATACTATCAGCGGCGACAATCGGGGCAATTGCATCGTAGAAATACAAATGCTCCTGTCCACTCAGTGCAGCAATTTCTTTCGTGAGCGCTGGGGAAGTCAGCGGACCTGTAGCAATAATTGTTGGTCCATTGGGGATTGTAGTGACTTCTTCACGGATGACCGAAATCAGCGGATGCGATTCAATCGCAGCTGTAACGGCTGTGGCAAACATTTCGCGGTCAACTGCCAGCGCGCCGCCCGCCGGTACAGCAGCAGTCTGCGCGCATGTTATTAACCTTGATTTCAGTAGCTGTAACTCCGCCTGCAAAACCCCCGAAGCACGATTAGGCAACTTTGATCCCAGCGAATTGCTGCAAATCAACTCACCAAGCTGACCTGAAACATGTGCGCCAGTCGTTTTATGGGGTCGCATTTCATAGAGCTGCACCGCAAAGCCGCGTTCAGCAAGCTGCCATGCCGCTTCTGTCCCAGCCAGCCCGCCGCCTACAACCGTTACAACAGCATTCTCTCTCATGCAGCGCCAATCGCCATCCATGCCGAACCGATCATATGTTATATCTAAGTGTATCTTATTCACGCTACAATACAACTCAGGCTACAACTATCGAACCTGTGTGCTAATTTGTAGGTAGTGATCAGTCTACCAACGTGCCAAGAACCAGCGAGGCATTCTGCCCGCCCAGACCAAAGCTGTTCGATAGGGTATAGCGCAGGCGCGATACTTCGCGCGCCACATTCGGCACATAATCCAGATCGCACGCCGGATCGGGCGTTTCGTAATTGATTGTTGGCGGCACGACCTGCTCCTGCAGCGCTTTTGCGCAGGCAATCGCTTCCAGCGCGCCAGATGCGCCCAGTGTGTGCCCCAGCATGCTCTTGGTCGAACTTACCGGGATGTTGTACGCACGGGGTCCAAAGAGCTGCTTGATTGCACTGGTTTCCATCGGGTCATTTGCGGGAGTTGAAGTTCCGTGTGCATTGATATAATCAATGGCGTCCGGGTTAAGGCAGGCATCTTCCAGCGCCCAGCGCATTGCGCGCATCGCGCCTCGTGCAGATGGGTCAAGTGCGGCAACATGATACGCATCGGACGAGGACGCATAGCCCAGCACTTCCGCATAAATCCGCGCCCCGCGTTTCAGCGCATGATGTAGATTTTCCAGAATAACTATGCCGCAGCCTTCGCTGATGACAAACCCCGCCCGGTCACGATCAAAAGGGCGACTGGCGGCGTGGGGGGCATCATTAAAACCATCTGCAAGCGCATGCATGGCTTCAAAGCCAGCAATCGTATAATCGGTAAGCATTGCCTCCACACCGCCGGCGATCACCACATCGGCGCGCCGATTACGAATGAGTTCACTGGCGTCCCCGACTGCCTGCGTCCCTGCGGCGCAGGCGGTCACCGGTGCGCAAAGTGGACCCAGTGCCTGAAACTGGCGGCTGACATAGTGAGCAGGCATGTTCGGCAGGGAGTTCACCAACGCTAGCGGGTTTGGTTTGGCGTAACCAGAGGTTTTGTACTTAAAGGTATTCTGCTCAGCCATTTCGTGTGGTCCTAGCGAGGTGCCGATAACGACGGCTGCGCGCTCGCCAATCTGTTCCACAGCACCCGCATCAAACCCTGCATCTGCCACTGCCATTAGGGCGGCGGCAATGGCAAACTGTGTTGAGCGTCCCATCCGGCGCGCATCCTTGTACTGAATGCCATAGTCCGCCGGGTTAAAGCTGCGGACTTCACCGCCAATTTTGACGCCCAGATGTCCGGTTTCGATGTTTTCTAACCGGCGGATTCCTGAGCAACCGGCTTTGAGGTTGTCCCACAGGGTATCCAGTGTGCCCAGCGGAGATATTGCCCCCATGCCAGTAATAACCACCCGTGGGCGGTTATGACGCAACAAGTCCATCCCGTTCTCCCTTCAATACCACAGGCAGTTCTTGCAGTCCATCATAAATTGCCTGCACGACACCGCCTTCAACAGCAAGTTTCGCCTGTCGTGCCGCATTTTTGACCGCAATGGCATCTGAACTACCGTGCCCGATAATGACGACACCGTTAACGCCCAGCAGCGGCGCACCACCCACTTCAGACGTATCTGTGCGCTGCCGTACCCGCTGGAATGCCGGGCGCGTCAGCAAACCGCCCAGTGTAGTCAGTGTGCCGCGCCGAATTTCCTCACGAATCAGGGTGCTGATATAGTTGCCAGACGCTTCAAAGGTTTTAATCAGGATATTTCCGGCGAAACCGTCCGATACCACGATGTCAATCTCTGCGCCCATCACGTGTTTGGGTTCCACATTTCCCACATAGTTCAGCATTGGCAGGGCACGCAGCAGTTTATCAGTTTCAAGTGTAACCTGATTGCCTTTGCCTTCTTCTTCACCGTTAGACAGCAGCCCGATTTTGGGGGCGGTAATCTTGAATACGTTTCGTGCCCAGATGTGCCCCATCAGTGCAAACTGAACCATCCACTCAGATTTTACGTCAGCGTTTGCGCCAATATCCAGTAAGAATACCGGTTTGTTGTGAAAGGGGAAAATTGCGCTCAATGCGGGACGCCGGATGCCCGGAATCCGGCGCAGGGTATGCAGCGTCGCAATGGCGTGTGCCGCCCCGGTATTGCCCGCAGTCACAAAGGCATCTGCTTGCCCGGACTTGATCATGCCCATACCAATATGCATAGATGATTGAGGCTTGGCTTTGCCTACAGTGCCCGGTTTGTCTGTCATGACCACTGCCTGCGGCGCATGCACCACTTCAACACTCAAGCCTTGCGTAGCGTGCTTTGCCAGTTCTACCTGTATACGCGGTGCATCGCCCACAAGTACAACGGCAACATTGAGTTCCCGCGCTGCAAGTACAGCTCCCTCAACATCGGGCACCGGGCAGTGATCACTTCCCATTGCGTCAATGACAATCCGCATTATACAGTCCTCTTCTGTCACATATGAGCAGGTATTCAGCAAGATAACGGTTGATTCTATGACGGATGCCCCTGATTCTGCAATAAGGATTGACACCGTTTTACCTCGAAGTATAATAATCTTAAGTTATGCCCTGGTGGCGGAATGGCAGACGCGCACGGTTGAGGGCTGTGTCTCGCAAGGGGTGGAGGTTCGAGTCCTCTCCAGGGCATCCTGGCTCATCTGGTTTCAGGTGAGCCGTTTGTTTTTGTTTAGCCGATGCGGCATCTCCCATCCTGCTTGCACGCATTGGGAGTTGGATGTACACTGCGCAGCAGTCAAGGCGGTCACACATTCGCTGCTCCGCGCCAATGTGTGCCTAATAATCTGGAGAAATGAGTGCATGAACCGCGCGACTCAGCAGTCATTGGACGCAATTTTCAGGCTGATTGAAGACAACAGGCTTGATGAAGCTCGGGCTGCGCTAGAACCCCTGCTGGTCACTGCGAAAGATAGTCCAGATGTGTGGTGGCTATTTGCCCACGCAACACAGGATGTTGAGTCAGCCCGGACAGCGCTGAATAACGTTCTCCAACGCGACCCAAACTATCCGGATGCGCGTCAGTTGCTGAATGATCTGGAGGCACAGGCTCCCGCTAAGAACACTGGTGGTATCAAGAAGCTCAGTACGATCACTTCAGAAATGCGCGCAGCACAGCCTGCCGTTCAGCTCAAGACGTTTGATGATGAACCGGATTTCTCCCTGGAAGACGAGATTGCTGCGTCCAGTACGGTCACTGGCGAGAAAGTGCGGCGTTCAAGACGCCCACTTTGGATTGCACTGGCGGTTCTGGTCTTTGCCCTTGCGTTGATCGCCGTAATACTGCTGTTGAATCGTAGTGGCACATCCCTGGCGCCCGCCACTGCCACACAACAGGTAGCAGTGCCAACACTTCCGCTTAGCCCTGATGCTCAGGCTGCCGCAGTAACTACCGAAGAGGGATTGGTCTTTCCTACAGAATCTCAGCAGGACATAGTGCAGACGCCCATCGATTCGGGACGCGAAACTCCTGCCGTATCAGTTTTTAGCCTCGATCTCTATTACGCTGCCTTCAGTGCTTATCAAATTCCGCCTCAAGGTATCGTCGTGCGGCAGAGCGACTTTGGCGAAACCCTGAACGTCACGATTTGCAGCCCTTCGTCCGACCTGGCAGCCATTCGCGGTACACTTGAAGATGCTATGACACTGCTGGCGAATCAGGCATTTGTGGAGCGTGCTGCACTTGCTGCCAGCACAATTGATGCGCTGAGCGTGGAAATCCGCAACTGCGAAACAGACAGTGTACTGCGCAGCGTTGCAGTTGGCTTGCAGGATGCCCTCGCGTTTGTGGAGGGTACGCTGACTCTGGGGGAGTTCCAGGCGCGCTGGCGAGCGCAGTAGCACGCCACCGGGGGGGGCTATGAACGGCGCCGAGGGACACAAACTCTCTGCGTTGTTTCTATTCTTCTTCCTCAGGTGACACGGGAATTCGAATGGTAAAGGTCGTGCCCACGTTCATCTCACTGGTGACATCCAGTGCGCCATGATGATTTTGGATGATTCCGTGACTGACAAACAGTCCTAGCCCAGTGCCCTGATCCGCTTTGGTGGAAAAGAAGGCGTCAAATACCCGGTTGATATTCTCCGGCGGAATACCGCAGCCGTTATCCTGGAACAGAATGACAACATCTTCCTTATCCGTATAGGTCTTGATCTGCAACACGCCACCAGCAGACATCGCAGCTTTGGCATTCAGCGCCAGATTGATAAACACTTGTTCCAACTGGTCACGGTTGCCATAAACAGGCGGCACGCTGCCAAGATCGGTGACGATTTCCATGTTGGCGTGCTGGAACAGCTTACGATTCAGGCTGACGATATTCTCAATGATACTGTTGACATTCAGATGTGCCGGGGGTTCGTTGCGCGTGAATTCCAGTAAACGGCTGACAATGCGTGTGATGCGTTCAACGCTGTGCTGGGTATGCTCAATATCTTCCAGATCGACAGGTAAATTGTTCTGGGCACTTTCGAGCATGCCATCCAGATATAGTCGGATCGGTTGAAGCGGGTTATTAATCTCGTGTGCGATGCTGGCTGCAAGCTGACCAATTGAAGCCAGCTTTTCGGAACGAATCAGCAGCGCCTGCGCTTTTTCCAGTTCTTTGGTTCGTGCTGCGACCATATCTTCGAGGTGCAGCGCATAATTTGCCTGTATTTCGAGCAGTTCTGCGTTGCGCAATGCCAGCGATCCCTGCCGTCCGATGCCGTTCAAAAGGCGCAGATGGCTGTTGTCATAGGCTGTATTGCCGCTAATCAACAGCAACCCCAGCAGGCGCACATCATGCTCCAGCGGCACTATCACGGCGCCTGCCGCCTGTGTAACGAATGGTATCGGGGTTTCAGAACTCCACAAATGTCCCTGCCGGTCATGCAGTTCAAAGGCGTTCAGCAGCGCTTCTACATTTAGTTCGGGGATCGGGCTTGTGTCTTCCCGTAGTGCATAATGCTGTGTATGCTTGCTATTCTCCTGCAATTGAACAACCGCCGCCATTTGTCCTGGCAGCAGCTTGAGTGTCAGCGCCGGAATGAGATTCAGCAACTTTTCACGTTCAATGTTCTGGTTGAGCGTTTCGCTGACATACAGCAGTGCTTCAAGTTCTTCTGTGCGGCGCTGTAAGGCATCTTCCAGTTTGCGCGCGCGCATCTTACTGGCTGCGCGCGCCAGCAGTTCGCGGGGATGAAAAGGCTTGGGGATAAAGTCATCCGCACCCAGATTCATTCCCTGCGCGACATTGTCCGGACCATCCATCGCCGTAATCATGATTGTCGGGATATTTGCCGTGCGGGTGTCCTTGCGTAGTTCTGTAAGGACTTCAAAGCCGTTCATGCCAGGCATCTGAATATCCAGCAGCAGCAGATCGGGAATCAGCCGCCGGGCAGCTTCAAGGGTTGTCAAGCCATCATAAACGCATTCAACGCGGTAGCCTTCGTGTTCAAAAACACGCTGGAGCATCAGCGTTGTATGCACTTGATCGTCTGCCACTAGTACCACGGGGGCATTACCGGTTTTGAGCGCCTCTTCAGGGATCACAGAAGTTTCTGACATGCGTGCGCTTTTCTCAACTAAAGGTCACTTGGGTTTCATGAAGCACGATGCTACAATGATCGCACTCTAGGAGCATTATACAAGCAAACCAGTATGCGAAAAGCTTCAGTCAATCGAGCTTCAATCAATCAAATGAGTTTTCGGCGTTCACTCGTTGTTGGCGCGCTAACCGGCTTGATGCTTGGCGCTGCCTTTGCCGCAGGCTTTTTTGCGCGTGATGTACTTGGTTCTCCCGGCGTAGCAATCGCCGCAGCAGCAAGTGGCGAAAGTTATCCATTGTTGGATGAGGTGCAGGTGTTGCTGGACCGTCACTACCTGCGCGAGCAGCCGGATTATACACAGCGCCAGTATGCTGCCGTGCGTGGGTTGTTAGGTTCGCTAGGTGACCGTTACACATTCTTTATTG
>DAOTWP010000011.1:0-26653 GCA_034435675.1 Anaerolineae bacterium | reverse complement strand
CTTCCAGCCGGAAGGCACGCACATTGTAGGCTTCGGGCGTCTCTTCGCTGAGCTGCTGCGCCTGCAAGCTGACAATCATCACGCTGCTGCTGCCTGCATAACCGTACAGGCTTTCCAGCATCGTGTCTGCCTGCGCCTCGGTGACAAAGGTATCCGCGCTGGTTTGCAGTGTCTCGCGCGCGTTGTCAATGCGCGCTTGCATGATTTCCGGGTCTGCGCTTGCTGCCGTCTGCTGTTCAATCTGGTCGTGCAAATCGGCAATCTCGGCGGTCAGCGCCTCGTACTCGCGCCAGGTGGGCATGACCACCAGCAGCACAAACAGCAGCATGCCGGACAGAATCAGCGCAATGAGCAGGACCGGCAGCAAACGCCGCAGTGAACGTCTTGAAGCAGCCGCAGCATCTGCAATCATGAATCCCATCCCGGCGCAAAGGTCACCACAAGCGTAAATTCAACGGTTGTGACTGGCACAACCGGCGTCAGGTCGGTTCCGGCGCTGCCCGGCAGGGCAGTGGGTGTCGGCAGCGCCGCGAGGGTAATGCCTTCGACGACCACCTGCTCAAACTGGTTGGACTGGCGCAGCAAGTCCGTATACTGGATTACAATCCGCTGGTCCGGAGCCTGCCCGCTGAGCACAAAGGTGGTGTCGACCTGCTGAATACTGGTCAGCGAGAGCACTGCCGGGTCATAGGCGCTCAGCGCGGCGATCAGGTCAGGCATGTTGACATAGCTGGCGTTCAATTGCTGGATGACCGGCTGGAGGATGCCGTTCTGCTCCTGCAAGCCGGTCAGGGTGTCAAGCTGCGCGCTGGTATCGCTGGAAGGCACAGCCAAGCGCTCCAGTTCGGCTTGCAGGCTGGCGCGTTCAACGCGCAGCGCTGCGCTGGCGGTCTGGATGTTGATGAACACCAGATAAAGCGGGACAAACAGCGCCGCGAGGCTGAACACAATCAACCACAATACCACCCGCCCAATCGAAAACCCCGGCGGGGCTTCCTCAGGCGGTGGTTGTTGTTCTTCGTACTGGGAAGGTGCGAACATTGGCAGAACAACCCCTCTGCTCTAAGCTATGCACACGCGAATAGACATAATGATAAAGGATTATAGATCAGAGCAACCAGCGCGCCAAAGCAGAGGAATGGCGCATAGGGCATGGTCTGCGCGCGATCCCAGCGGCGCAGCAGCAGTGCCAGCGCCACTGCCGCCCCCAGCCCCACACCGATAATCAGCGCCCAGAGGACGCCGGGAAAGCCAAACATTAGCCCTAGCAGACCTGCCAGCTTCACATCCCCCCAGCCAAGCTGCCCCGGTTTGAGCCATGCCATTGCAAAGAACATGCCAAAGCCCAGCAGCCCGCCCAGCAGCGCCGCGCGCCAGTCCGGTGCGAACAGCAGCGCCAACACTGCTGCCGGGTAGGTCAGCGCATTGAGTACCAGCCGGTGCTTGAGGTCAATCAGCGCCACAAGCATGAGCAGGGCGAACACGGCAGCCGCCCCGACGAACGCCTGCGTCAGCTCAAAGCGCAGCAGCAGCGCGACCAGCGCCGCCGCCGTGAGCAGTTCCGCCAGCAGTTGCAGCCCCAAGTCCGGCTGCCGCCGCCGCGCCACAAGCTGCCAGACTGCCGGGGGATACAGTGGGCGAACAGCGCTGCCGCGCAACCGCGAATCAGCAGCAAAACGCGGGGCATAATCTGCCAACCGCGCCAGCAACCAGCCCAGCAGCACCCCGTTGAACAGCATCAGCAGCATTGCCAGCATTTGCATGGCGTCTATCCCCCTGGCTATATGTCTGTTGCCCGCTCAGTTCGTTAACGTCGTGCGCCGGCAAGTTTGTCCGCCACCTCAGCCGTCAGCGCCAGCAGGTCATCAATGGGCACCGGTTGGCGATCCTTGAGCAGTGTGGCGGCGCGGTTGGAGGTCTGTTCGTCGGCAAACACATCCGAAAGCAAACTCTCAATTGCCCCGCCTTCTGCCGCTTCCCCCGGCTTCTGTTCCGGCTGTGCGGGTGTGTCCGGTGGTTTTGCCGCCAGCAAGGACGGCTTGGCAGCCGCCGGGGTCGCTGGCGCCGTTGTGTGCGCCACGCCTTTTTGTGCCTGGCTGGCAGCAAACGCGGCGGTCTGTGCCAAAGATTCCGGCGGCGCGGCAGCAGCGGCTTCTGCTTCTGCCGCAGCGACCACGGCGGCTGCGAGCGCTGCCTGGGCGCGTTGTACCCGGCGCTTGCGCAGGCGCGCAATCATCAGGAACGCCAGTGCCAGCACCAGTGGGCTGAGCGCCAACACCAGACTGAGCAGCACCAGTTGATTGCCGAAGATCATCTCTGTAAGGGACATGCGTGCCTGCCTTTCAACCCGTGTCTGCCACTGGCATCACAATTTGAGCATTCCTGCGACCATCGGCGGGATAGCCAGAAAGCTGACCCCGGCGATGAATGCCGTTATGGAGAGATACAGGGCGATTTTGAGCCGGTAGCCGCCATCGCTGAACATAATTGCCGATGCCCCCACCAGCCCCAACAGCAGCACCATCGTCAGCGTCATCATGCCCAGAAACTGCAAATCCCCCTGCGAAAACTGCGCCAATGACAGTTCAAACTGGGGTCCCGTGTCGCTGGCACGATCCAGAATTGCCGGGCGCAGTTGGTCAATCGCCGTCGCAAAGTTGGTGATGATTGACAGCACGAAGACCATCAACCCGGAAATCACCGCTTGCATCACTGTAGACAGCCCGGAGAAAGTGCCCGCGGTCAGGCGGCGTTTGGCGCGCAGCTGCGTGGTCTTGGCGACAAACACCGAGCAGAGATAACCCACTCGTTCCGCATCGCCGCCGATCTTGACACCGCGATAAAAGATGTCAGTCACTTCGCTGATCAGGCGGCTGCCGGATTCCACGCCGAATTTGTGCCAGCAGATGTCCGGCTCGACCAGCGCTTCCAACCGGGTGCTGAGGCGGTCAATATCCGCTTCCAATGCCGGGAATGGGCTGAGGTCAATCCGCGTGAGTGCCTGCTTCAGTGTGGTGCCGGTGGCGCTTGCCATGCCCCCTGTGGAGCGCAGGAATGTGGCGAACTCTTTGTCCTTCTGCGTGACCTTGCGATCACTGATCAGGCTGACAAAGCCAATGGGCAGCAGCATAACACCGGCGATCAGCAGCACCAGTCCTGTGGGAAAGCCGACAAGACCCAGTGAAAGGCTCAGCGCGATGGTCAGCGGCACGATCACGCGGAATAAGCGCATGGCACGCTGCTGCTGCACGGACCCGCGCGAGGGCGGGACAATCATGATTTCTTTCGGGGCGGAGCGCCAGATAATCCATGCGCCCATGCCCGCCATCATCGCCCCGGTGACGACCAACCCACCGATAACCATTGGGTTCATGGCATAAATCATCGAAGAGACAATCTGGATGATGACGATCAGCGCCACGGAAATCACAATGGACGAGAAAGCATTGGACCACTGCTTGAGTGCCTCAAGATCGCGCTCGTAGCGGCTCTCGTAGTCTTCGCTCAGCGCTTCCTGTTCGCGCGACAGAAAATCCGCCATCGGCTCGCCAGAACGCAGCGCATCGGACATGCGCAGCAGGAAACTGCGCATATTCTCGCTTCGCGCCTGCAATCCTGTGCGACGGCAGGCTTCCGGGTAATCCAACCGCATTTCTGTTACCAGCGTATTGATCGCCACAAAATACTGTGCCGCCGAACACCGGGAACGCGCTGCCAGTTCGAACAGCTTGTTGCGTGTAATGCCCGCCGATGCCATCGCCGACAGGTACGTCACCTGATAGAACAGGGCGAAGGGTGTAATGGGCTTAAAGAAGTTTTTGGCGACGTGCTTCACTGAGGACCTGGAAGAACTCATTGAAATCCCTCACCCCTTTCTCTTTGTGCAGCTTTTCAAAGACGCGCGCCCGGCGCTTGACTTCATCGTAGATTTCGCGGCGACGGTGTGGCGGGATACCGCGCTTGATGGCGATGTGCTGTTCCAGCAGATAGCTGTTCATGTAGCCCGGAAACTCGAAGGTATCATTTGCTGGGTTCCAGCGGAATGCTTCCAGATAGGCAAAACTCTCGGTCACCGGGTCGTAGCCGATGATCTCGTTAATGCTCAGCACGCGGCGTGCGGGCTTGCCGTCGGACAGGCGCACCGCCGATTGAATGATGGCAAGATTCAGGCTGTCAATGTACGTCTTGGGGATGTTGATCGGGTCCCCCGTAAGCCGCTGAATCAGCTTTTCGACTGATGCCGCGTGGAAGGTGGACATTACGCCGTGACCGGTTTGCATTGCCTGGAATGCAACGACGGCTTCTACCGCGCGGATTTCCCCGACGATGATGCGGTCAGGGCGCTGGCGCAGCGCTGCTTTGAGCAGTTCAAACATGCCGACTTCCGCGCCTTTGGTTGCGCCGCCGCCATGCCGGGTGGTTTCCTGCACCCAGTTGGCATGCGGCACATAGACTTCCGGCGTGTCCTCAATCGTCACAATTTTGGCGTCCGGTTTGATAAACGTGTTAATTGCGTTGAGCAGGGTTGTCTTGCCGGATGCCGTCGCGCCGACAACGAAGATATTCATGCCTTCTTCGAGCATCAGCGACATGTACGACGCCATCATGTAATTCAGCGTGCCGAACTCCACCAGTTCCAGGACGCTGATCGGATTATCACTGAATTTACGAATGGTGAAGTTGCTGCCACGTTTTGAGATTTCGCGCCCATAGACGATATTGATACGCGAACCATCGGGCAGCACGGCGTCCACCAGCGGGCTGCGCACCGTCACCGGGCTTTTGATCCACTCGCCCAGCCAGACGGCGAAATCGTCCACATCGTCATGATCCACAAACACAATCGATGACTGTACACTGCGGAACAGTTTGTGCTCAATGAAGATATGCCCCACCCCGCTGCAACTGATGTCTTCAATGAACGGATCAAGCAGCAGCGGCTGCAGCACACCCAGCCCGATTTTGTCACGCAGCACCCGGTAGCGGACTGCTTCCAGTTCCTTTGGCGAGACGACAATCCATTCCGCCAGTTTGCGCTTGCTGCCGTTGGTCGGCGGGGTGGTCGTGCAGATCATGTCGATCAGCCGCAGCAGCAGTTCCTTCTTTTCGTCTTTGTCCTCAATGCGCCCGATCTCTTCTGCCCACATGATCAGCTTTTCGTCAATCTGCGGCATCAGATGGTCAATGTTAATCACCGTCGTTGGTTCAATAGCAATGTAGTGGTCACGCGCGCCGGAAGGGTCGGGATAGATGTGTACATACAAGCCTTCCTTGATCGGGTAAATCAGGTTGCGCGTGCCGGAATTGCTCAGGTTGCGGGTTGGCTTGAGGTAAAAAGCAGGGACGCCGATTTCTTCTATCGGCAGTTGCAGCATGTAATTTGCCAGAAACGGCGTCGCTTCACAGGCTTCGCGCAGTTCGGGCGACATTTCTTCCTGCAAGCGCGGCGCACGCAGTGGTGCGGCAACGGGATCAAGGTTGAAGGGAAGGATTGTCTGCGCCATAGCCTGTCTATCAGCCTCTTGCTTTCGCAATCGGGATTACACGCATGCCCCAGCCCGGCTCAACCTCAAACCCAACAATTGCGCCGGTTACACTACCTGCACCACGAATTTTGGCGACTTCCAGTGTTTTGACGAGGCGCTGCCCGTCCTGTTCGGTTTTCAGGCGCAGATGCGCGTCACAAACGGAACGCAGTGTTGAGACCAGATCCGGGTTGACGGACTGTGCGTGCAGCGTAATCAGAATGGTCGTCCCGGTGGCACACAGGCGCTTGGCGGCTTCAAAAAAGTGCAGCACGCGGGAGTCGTCGTCCTGCCGTGACACTGCTGTCGTCAGCGAATCTACGGCGACGACATCGCGCTGTTCCTGCTGCATGGCGTCGATCAGTCGATCCACTGCCGCCGCGCCCAATCGAGACAGCTCCACCGGGTAAATCCGAAACATGCCCAGCAGCAAGAAATCCAGAATTTCCAGATCAATGCTGCGCATCTGCGAAACCAGACTCTTGACGGTGTTTTCGCTGGTGAACACTGCCGCCGAATAGCCGTCCTGAAGCGCGCCCCACAAAAGCTGCTGGCTCAGCACCGATTTCCCGCTGCCGGAACTGCCTTCGATCAGCACGAGCGAACCAGCGGGGATCCCGCCGCCCATTTTGCTGTCCAGTTCTATGTTCTTTGATGAGAGAATCTTGGGTGCAACCGCTGCTGCCATGATTAACGTCCTGCTGGTCACTTCGTGTGGCTAGGGAACACTCAGAATGAAGCTAAACGCGCCGATGGTGCTTTCGCCATCGCTGACGATGAACTGGAACTGGTCAGGCTGTGCAGTCCCGGTAACGGTATAGGTCAGCAGCCCCTGATTCAGGTCATCCTGTGTAAAGCTGCTGCCCAAACTCAGGCTGCCGTAAAGCGGCGGCACGGTCACGGTGTAGCGCAGGTCAGCCGGCAGGTCGTCAGGATCGCTGACCGTGAGCTGTGCCGAGCCGATGGTCCATGTGCCCACGCCGGGGATTCCCAGACCGGTATTGACTGTTAATGCAGGTGGTGCGCTAACCAGGATGACGAAGGTCGTCTCACCGATTTCGTCCTTCCCATCGCTTACCGTAAAGCTGAAGCCGTCGGTGCCGCTGCTGCCCGTGTGTGTGTAGCTGAGCAGCCCCGCGTCAATGTCGTCCTGCGTAAAGCTGCTGCCCAGACTCAGGCTGCCCTGCTGCGGCGCGGCGGTCACTGTATAGACCAGGGTCTCTGGCGGGTCGTCCTGATCGCTGACTGCCAGCAGTGCGCTGCCGATCTGTGCGCTGGCGCCCGCTGCCAGTAGCATGCCGCTGTTGACCACCAGCACGGGCGGATAATTGCCGAGCAGGCTGATACTGCCGCCTGTGCCGTACTCGGTACTCAGCACCACCTGCACGCCCTGCCCCGCGCCGACAGGCGGCACGACGGCAATGGTTGTCACCAGTTCCTCGCCAGGGTTGACGATGCTCGGCTCGAACAGTTCGGGCTGCCCGGCTGCTGCATCCAGAAAGATGCCGCTGACTTCCCACTGCCCGCCTGCCAGCACGCCGCTGCTGAAACTGGTGCGCAGGATGCGCAGCGCCGGTGGAATGCTGCTGTCGTAATACTGTGCAATCACATCCCAGCGGTCAAAGTCCAGCAACCGTATAGTGCCGCCATTGCGCCAGATCATCCGGATGCGACTGCCGGCTGCCATCGTATAAGCATCCAGTGCCACAAGGTGTGTGCGTGTCTGGCTGTCCAGGCGCTGCTCCATCGCGCCCCACGCTTCCTGGAGCATGTCCTGGCTTTGCATTGCGGCGCCCGCCATGGTCAGTACCAGAAAGAGGATCAGGAAGAAGACGATGAAGGCTGACAGGACGTTTTCCATACGACCATCACATCCCGAAAATCAGCTCATCGGAAACCGCGTTGGGGGTGGTGACACTCATAAAGTAGCGCCCGCTGCTCAGCGGACTCTGGTACAGGATCGTGATGCGCAGGGTCCCGGTCGGGGTCCAGTCGCTGGCGTTTTCCAGGGTCCACTGCCAGCGCGGGTACTGCCCACCTGCGTTTGACTCGTGCGGGATGCGCATATAATTGCCTTCGGCACCAAAGAACACGTCAAGCTGATCCACCGCGATAATGCGCGTGCTGCCGGTGTTCTTGACCCAGATGAACACTTCAAAGACGCTGTTAAAATTGCTGTCCTGCCAGGCACCACTCGCGTCCAACTCGCCTGCCGCATGAATAATCATGATCTGGCTGCGCAGGCGTTCGTCGGCGCGGCTTGCCATATGGGTGATTGCGTCGCCACTTTGCACCACTGCCGGATACGCGGCATTAAACAGCATCACGGACAACACGACGCTGATGACAATGAGCAGGGTGGTCGTAATTGCCTTATCCATCTTTCTTCGTCCACTTCACATTGGCACCGGCATTGTGCACCCCGGCGATCAGCCGCAGTACAACATTACGGGTTTCCTGCGTCTGGGTGGGTGGTGCGTCGGGAGCAGGGTCGGGCAAATAAACAGCCGCCTGCACTCTGGGCAGGTCGCTGGTGCGGCGTACGCGCGGCATTTCGCCGGTGCGGCGGGCACGCGGCATTTCGCCAGTGCGGCGTGCTGGCGTGCTCGACTTGACCGAAGTGAGGCGCTCCTCATAATTATCAATGAAGCGCAGCAGCGCCTTTTCGATCTTGCGCGTAAAACGTTCCTGTTCGGCATACATACAAATCAGTTCGCGCGTGTGCGGAACCCCGAAGTTGACCAGCTTGTCTTCGACCCAGCGTTCAAGGTCTGCCAGGGTCGTCCAATCCACGCCCTGCACGGGCGGTTGAATGTCACGAGTGCTTTTGCGCTTGCGCGGCGCTTCGGTCACCCGTTCGACCTGCGGCATTTCCACCTGCTGGGTGCGCAGCCGCAGCGGCGTCGGGCGCGTGTTTTCCAGATCAACGATATGGGCGGGGGTCAGCGGAACTTCTTCATTTTCCGGGGCACCACCGCGCAGTTCTTCAATAGTTACCTTGCGCACATTGATTTTGCTCGGTTCTGCATCCTCGTCGCTGCTGGGTACGTTGTGCGCAGTGCCATTGGCGCTGCTGCGTGCAGGGGCAGACGCAGCCCGTTTCACGGCTGGCGGTTCAGGCGCTGGCACTACCGGCTGCCCGGTGTGTTGTGCGGCAGCGCCACTGTCCGCGCGCAGCATGGGGTAGGTCTGTTTCAGCAAGTGATCCTGGATTTCCAGCAGCGTTGCCTGAATTTGCTGTTTCAGGATTTCAACTTCCTGTTCTAATGCTTGTACGCGCTGTTCCAGGTTCATTGCCAACCCTCAAAGATCATGTGCTGTTGTTGATGTATAGACAGGTTTGGTGATTTGGTTCTAGTGGAATTTCGGGGGGGTGGTTGCTGACACCCACCCCGTTACGAATACCGTCGTGAAGTACCGGATTAGCGCAACTGCATGACTGCTTCGATTGCCGCCGGGGTCACGCTGTTGATCTGCAATACCGCACCGCTGTTCGCCGACGTCAGCTGAATGGTGAACGCTGTGTTAACATCCAGCGGCGTGGTCAGCAGTGCCAGGTCAACATTGATTTCTGCCTGTTCGCCGCTTTCCAGCAGGGCGTCGCCGTCATTGGTGCCCAGCCAGGTCACTGCCCAGTCCAGTTCGGCAATGCGCTGGTTGACGTCCACATAGTTGATCACGATTTCGTTGTCGCCCGTGCTGTCGGTCAGGTTAACCGGTTCTTCGCCGACCAGGCTAACCACGAAGACGATGTTGTCAACGCTGGCGCCTGCGGTACCCAGACCGGTCACGCCGCCGCGCACTGCCATCGAGGACTGCACGCCTTCCAGACCGGCTGCAATCGCTGATTCGCTCTGTTCGGTAGAAGCGGTGCCTGCGGACAGGATCACGAAGGCAAACACGGTAGCGACGACGATGAAGGCGATCAGAATGATGGCGGTTTCGAGGGCGGTCTGCCCCTTTTCCTCACGATTGATGCTGTTGAACATGATTAGGTCCTTTCCTCTGTGTTGGGTACGATTGGTTTTTGTTATGCTGTGTTACATCTATACTGTAAAAGCAAGTATTGATTTCGAATGCTTAAGAATTTTTAGATTCATGCATCTTTTACCTCTTTAAGGTGAATTTGAGCTAGCATATGACGAATGTCACCCCCTAATTCGTGTCAAATGTCATTAGCGCACGGCTCAAACCGGATAGAAAACGTTTCCAGAGTCCTGCGAATTGCTGGAGGATTGTGACGACTCTGTTTGTTAGTGCAGTTGTGCAGACTCGTTCCTGCGCATGCCGATAGCACAAGAAGCCGATTATGAACGCCAAACCGCTTAGAGAAAGGGGGGTACAGCAGGCGACAAATCGCTATAATGAAAGCGATGCCTGTGTGTTCTTGTTGGGACAACTGCGCCGCTGCGGCGCTCCTGCGAGCGAAAATGAGACCCCTGCAACGTCTATATGCGTGTTTGCTGCTGGCGCTGGCGGTTGGCTGTACTCCGCTGACCTACAGCCCGACACCGTTTGCCATTATTGTGACCCCGGTCGCCAGCCGCACCCCCCTGCCCACAGTGACCTTTACGCCAGAGCCAACATTCACGCCCGAACCGACCTCAACGCCGGTGGTGCTGCCGACCAACACGCCCTTTCCGTGTGATGAAACAGGCGGCATTGTTTACGAATTCAGCCAAAACCGCAGCGCCATTGCGGGCGAAAACCTGCGTTATCAGGTCTATGTGCCGCCCTGCTATCAGCAAACCGGCAGGCGCTATCCAGTGGTCTATCTGCTGCATGGACTGGCGGCAACCGAGAACCAATGGATTGACATCGGCGTCGTGCAGGCGGTGGATCAGGGCATTCGCCTTAACGCGCTTGCCCCGATGATTCTGGTCATGCCCTATTTTGGCAACATCGGCACGCGCAATGATTTTCCGCCTGACCCGTCTTATGAAAGCGTGCTGCTTGAGGAACTGCTGCCCGCGATTGAACGCGATTTCTGCACGATCAACACCCGCGAAGACCGCGCTATTGGCGGCATTTCGCGCGGCGGCTTCTGGGCATACAGCGTGGCGCTGCGTCACCCGGACATCTTTGGCATTGTCGGGGGGCACAGCGCATTTTTTCCCGACGATGTCCGCGAAGTGCCCCCTGCTTTCAGCCCGCTGGATCTGGCGCTGAATGCGTCTTTTTTGCCGGATGCCGGGCTGCGGATGTATCTGGATAACGGCGCACAGGACTACACCGGCACAGGACAGCAGTTGTTCAGCAGTCGCCTCAGTTCGCGCGGCATACCGCACCGCTACGTGATTCACCCGGTGGGCGACCACAACAACGACTACTGGGCGGCGCATGTCTCGGAATATCTGGCGTTTTATGCCGACCAGTGGACCCGCGATATTGGCGACCTGCCGGATTGCCTGGACCCCAGCCCATGAAACTGCTCGCCATCAATGCCAGCCACCGGGGCGACCGGGGATATACCCATTTCCTGATTGAGCAGTTGTTTGCCGGGGCGCGCGCCACCGGGGCGGACTGCGAAACACTGACGCTTGCCCGGCTGAAGATCAACCGCTGTTTGTCCTGCCTTAAGTGCCAGCGCGGGGGAGACCGCCTGCTGCATTGCGTTTACGAGGATAAAGACGATGCCGCGCAGATCTTCGGCAAAATGGTGGCGGCTGATGTGGTGATTTACGCCACACCGGTTTACCTGATGACCATGAGTGGACTGCTCAAAACGCTGCTGGATCGTTTCTACTCGACGATGGACTGCGCCGATATGAAGCTGTCCGAAAGCGGCATGATTCACCACCACATCAACCCGGCACTGAGTTCAAAGCCATTTGTGCTGCTGGCGTGCTGCGGCAATTTTGAGGATATCATGCTGCGCAGTGTGCGCGATTATTTTCGCATTTATGCGCGCATGATGGACGCGCCGCAGGTGGGCGAACTACTGCGCAACGCAACCCCACTGCTGGGTGATCCCCCGGCAGAGCACAGCAGCCCGCGTGTGCAGGCGGTCTGCGCGGCGTACCGGCAGGCAGGGCGCGAACTGGTGACCACCGGGCGCATTGATCACGGCACACAGCGCCGCGCCAATCAGGAACTGGTAGACGTGCCTTTCTTCCGGGTGATTAAGCGGCTGCGCCCGTTCAAGCGGCGCATCATCCGCGAGTCACGCGCCTTTCTGGGTGTCGAGGACGAGCCGACCTGATGAACATGCACTGCACGCGGTTAATCCTGATACTACTGCTGCTGCTGGCATCCGGGGGCAGTGCGCTGCGCGCCCGGCAGGGGGACGACACGCCGACACCGCTGCCTTACGGCGAAGTGCAAAGCGGCACGCTGAACAACCGCAGCCCGCGCGCGCTGTACATCTTTGAGGGACTGCGCGGCGAACGGGTGGCGATTGAGCTGCGGGCAGTGAGCGGTGATCTCGACCCGGTGCTGGTGGTGCTGGATGCAAGCGGCGCGGTGATTGCCACGCGCGATGACACACGCGGCAGCCGCGATGCCAGTATCGAACTGAGCATCCCCCGCAGCGGCATCTACACGGTGATTGTCGGGCGCTTCGGCTATGGGCAAGGCAGCACCAGCGGCAGCTATGAACTGCGCATTGACCGCATCGGCGTCAGTTCCGCGTCTGGCAGCATGCTGCGTTATGGCGACTCGGTGCTTAACAGCATTGATAATCTCAACCCGCAGGTGTATTACAGCTTTCGCGCCGCCCAGGGCGACATCGTCAATATTCGCATGCAGCGCACCTCTGGCAACCTTGATCCCTATCTGCAAGTGGTGGACAGCAGCGCTTACATCATCGCTGAAAATGATGATCTGCCCGCCTCTGGCACCCTGGACGCGGCGGTAGAAGGGCTGGTGATTCAACAAAGCGGGGTGTTTGTGATTGTGGCGACACGCTTCGGGCAGACGGCAGGTAACACGGTGGGCACGTTTGTGCTGACGCTGGAAGAGGCGGACGACAGCGGGCTGGGCAACTCGCCGCGTGCGGCGCTGCCTATCGCCCCCGGAATCTCGCTTGAGGGCAGCATCAGCAGTGAACGCTACGAGCAGTTCTACCGCTTCGAGGCGCAGCAGGACGACATTATCACAATTCGCATGGAGCGCCAGACGGGCAGCCTTGACTGTCTTATTGTACTAACCGACGCCAACCTGACCGTGCTGGCGGAGAATGACGACCTGAGCAGCGAGACGCAAAACTCGCGCATCAGCGAATTTCGCATTCCGCTGACGGGCACATATTTTATCATTGCCAGCCGCTACCAGCGCGAGGCGGGCAGCAGCGCAGGCATATACCGCCTGATGCTGGATGTGCAGGGCAACGCCTTTGCTGGCGTGCCGCCGGATGTGCAGCGCATTGCGTTTGGCAGCACGATTACCGGACGCATAGACTCGGTGACGCCGCAGGTAGTTTACGCCTTTTATGCACAGGCAGGGGAGTCCTTCACCATCTCGATGAGTCGCGGTGATGGCGATCTGAATCCGGTGGTCGCGGTGCTGGACGCCAATCAGCGCGTGCTTGCCGAAGGGGACAGCGACGGGCAGACCGCGCGCATTGATCGTTTTACCGCCGCCAATGACAGCGTGTATTACATCCGCGCCGGACGCCAGACCGACGCCAGCGGCACAGGCAGCAGCAGCGGCAGTTATCTGCTGGTCATCGCCCGCCGCGCCGATTAAGCCAGCCTGAGCCAGCGGCGCCGCCATGTCAGAACGTGTCGGCAGCCAGCAAGGCTAGCAGACAAACTGCCGGTTCTTCATAGGGATGTGCCGCGCGAATGGCGCTGACAACACCTATTGCCTGTTCGCGCAGAAGGTTTCCAGGCGGATTTCCGCTTCCTCGTTGAGGTGTTCGCGTATGCCCGGCGTCCGGCTTGAAGCGCCCTGTGCCCAGATAGCTGCACGAGCAGTGGGTGGATTATTCACCAGGCACTCCCGCGCCCGCCGCTGCCGCTTTCAGCCTGCGGGGCAGAGGACGCTTCGGGACAATGCAGCTAATCAGGATGTTCGGTGTCGCCGCTGCACTGCAAGTGTCGATCCGCAAACCTGTCTTGCTGAGCCAGGGAATTCATCCCTTGTCCGGGTTTGGGGCTTAGGCGCGAGCGCTGCCGATTCTTCAGCGCAGCACGGTACTGCCCATATTCGGCAGCGAGCGGTCTGACGACCAGGGCGCATAGGGCGCCATCACCAGCGCCGCCAGCTTGACCAGCACGACATCGTAATTCACCCGCCAACCGGCAAAGTCGCGCCAGCACTGCTCGCGATCCGGCTTGAGGGGCAGCCCGGCGGCGGCAAGCTGGTTGTAGACCTCGTCAAATTCCTGGCGCACGATGCTGATCGGGTCGCCGGACCGCGGCGCGGGGTCGTACTCCATGCGGAAGAAGTCGGCGATTGCCCGCAGCGCCAGATAGCCGGAACGAATGCACAGTTCTGCCTGTGGATTGCGCGGCAGATCGACGGTGGAGGCGTAGAGCGCTGCGCCGTCCAGCACGGCGCCTGCCGCCGTGATCCACGAACGGTGCGGCGACGGTGAGCGAAAAAAGACCAGCGCGGGCAGCGAGGTGTGATTCTCCTCGATATAGGTGAACCATTCTTCCCACTCTGCCCATAACCCGCTGAGTGTGTCCAGCCCGCGAATGCGATAGGCGCGCAGCAGCAGGTCGGCGGCGGAGGGTGGGCTGCCCGCGCGCACTTCCAGCAGGGCGACTTTTGCCTCGCGCTGGCTGAAGGCGCTGTACATCGTCGGCAGATAGGCGATCAAAAGGGCGATCAGAATCAGCCCGACCAGCGCCTCGGAAAACTCGAAGATCATCAGGAAGGTGCCGTCTTCGCGGGCAAAGCCCAGCGTGGTCAGCGCGCCGATGCTGAGCACGAAGGCGTTGTAGACCGGCACGCCCTGCGCGATGTAGATCACGGTGTAGCCGATCAGCACAAAGCTCCACCATGTAATCGGCAGCATAATCAGCGCGATGGGCGCGTACATCGCCATGATGCGGTCGCGGTCTTCGTAGGTGCTGGCGCGGCGGGCGAAGAGGTTGAAGCCGCGGCGCACATTGCGAAACACAAAGCGGGTCAGGTCGTCCGGGGCGCTGCGGGGCAGCACAAAGGTGCGCAGCGCGGAGGTGAAAGTGCCCAGAATGATGACGACGCCCATCAGCAGCAGGGCAATCCGTGCGAGCAGGTCGAGAACGGCAATCAGGACGGTCACGGGAACAGCGCTTTCTGTTGGATGGTGCTGCGGGAGAAGCCGGAAATGCTGCTTTCCACTATAGCGTGACTGCCCGCCGGGGAACAACCCCCCAAACGGGTAGCTGTGGGGGTGGGGCGCTAATGTTTCCGGCGCTGGCTGCTGCGAACACGCCATTGTGGATCGTGCCGTGCAGGGATCAGCGTTTTGACGACATGTGCAGCGCCTAGCCGTCTAGCGCGCGCCTAGCTAGGCGAAGAGTTCGCTCAGGCGCAGCTTCAGTCCCGCAATCACGGGGGTAAGGTCTAACACAGCATCACCGGACAGCTTGCGATGCGTTCCATCCGGCGCATCCATGGTGATCTTGTATCGCTGGGGGTCAACCACCAGTACCAGCTGGACACCATCGGCAAGATAGGCATCCACTTTCTCATCAATCTTCGTATAGCTGTCGGTGGGTGACACGACCTCAATCACCAGGTCCGGCACCAGTGGAATCGGGCGTTCGCGCCAGTCGGGCGCAGCGGCGATATCGTCTGCGATTCGGTCTGTGCCGTAAAACATTAAATCCGGGATGCGCGATCCCTCTACCCAGTTGGGGTCGTAACGTTCGGGCAAAATGAATGTTGTCTCCTGAAAGACCTCGCCCACTTGCTGTTGTGCTACGAAAAAATACAATTTGACGAACAGCAGGCGGATCATGTGGCTATGCCCGAATACATTCGGCATTCTGGGTATCCTCGCGCCGTTGATCAGCTCAAAGGGCTGCGCTGCCTGCTCGCGGATGAACTCGTCCAACGGCATCCCAACACGTATGGTGGGGGTCGTCATGGGGTAACTCCTCGCATACTTTGATTTCCAGCATACACGCGGTCCCGCATAATTCAATCGTTTTCGCTTGTGGCTCCTGGTGCCGCGTTTTCCCTACACCCCCAGCCCCCTGAACCCGCGCCGCAGGCGAATTCGGCGCTGCTTCTCGCACCGCTTGACCCTGCCCGCGGTCAGCACTCGTCGCGCTATGTTCGCGCGTCCGGCTGACTGGCAAAATGCTCCAGCAGATAGCGATGAACGAAGATATAGCCGCCTCCCACGCGCCGCAGGAAAATCAGCGATACCGCATAATCCATGAAGCGTGCCAGGTTCCAGGGGATCACACCCTCGCGCGCCAGCACCGCTCGCAAAATCACATGCTGGATCAGCGGCAAGCCACCGTAGATCATCGCGCCCACATAACCGATGGCGACCCCGATGAATGTACTCAGACTGACCGCGAAGACCAGCCCATGTACCGGCACTGTGATTAGAAAACCCATGATGAACAGTGCGCAGCCGATCACCAGCCCCATCCGCAGCGCATTGCGGAACGAACGGCGCATGCCTTCATTGGGCTGGGTGGTGCGCTGCACCGTATCGCTGGTCAACCCGCTGACAAACAGGGCTGTCGGCACCGACACCAGACAACCCAGCCCAATGCTGAGCAGCAGTTGGTCCGCGGATGCGGACAGCCCGTTGAGTGACACTGCCGCCCCGACGCCCGCCAACAGCCCGCCCAGCCCTGCCCAGGGCTTCACCGCCCGCGCGCCGAAGCGCAGCAGTTCCACGCTGGCGATACGGTCGCTGCGGATGCCGCTGCGCTGCATGACCGAAATGCCAATCAAATCAACCACGACAATTGTCACCGCAGTCGCGACTGCCCAGCGCAGGCGGATTTCGTCTGAGTCCGCGCTGACATATGCCGCCAGCCCGAACAGCAGCCCCCCCACCACGCCCGCCCCCGGCAGCCGCCAGAAATTGCTGGTGATTGCCCAGCCCGTGCAGACCGCCGCCATGCCATAGGCAAAAAAGGCAGTCCCCGGCTGCACGCCGAAGTTTGCGCCGGTCAGCGCGGTAATGCCGCCCGCTGTCAGCCCGAAGGTCAGAATAATCAACAACTGAAAAAAGGTCAGGTACCAGCTGCGCTGCTGCGGAGTCAGCCAGTCCGGCTGCACATCATCAATTTCCAGCACACTCTGTTTCTGTGCCAGCATCTGCTGCGCCAGCCAGCGCAGGTACCGCAGCGTATGCTCGCGCGTGTAGGGCTGCTGACCGCCGCCGCGCCGTTCAAACATGCGCTCCACATACACATCCAGCAGGTGTTTGCGGCGTGCATCCAGGCTGTCAAACTGGGGCAAATCCTGCGGCTTGATGCCCTGGTACGCCAGCGTGATGATGCTCAGCATCAGCGGCGAACGGCTCATCTCGCGCAGCGTCGCGTCTTCTGCCAGCAGCGCCCGCACAGCGCTCAGCTTGTCGCCAAACTGGCGCAGATACGAATCGACCTGTACGTCTTCCAGCGGCTGCAGGACCAACGCGCCGTTCAACTTCAGCCGCTCTTCAAGCTCCCGGTAATCGGCACTGCGGCTGCATACGATCATATCAACAAACCCATGCTGCTCGCGGAATTCGTTGATCGCCGCGACACATGCCCCGCGCTGATCCGGCGCAATCTCATCCAGGGCATCCAGCAGCAGCAGCAGCGCATCATCCTGAACCCAATCCGTCGCGATCTGGGCGGGTACCTGATATTTGCTGCTGAGTTCGTCCGCCAGCCACTCCACGAGGGAATTGTATTCGCTGTTCCAAGAGGAAAGGTTAAACACCACCGGGATGGCACAACGCGGGTCGCCCGCTGCCCGCTGGAGCAGGTCGCGTGCCAGTTCAAGCAGCGTCGTGGTTTTGCCGCTGCCCGGTTCACCCAGCAGCAGCAGCTTGCCGTTCAGTCGGTCGAACACGTCCAGCACCCGCGCGCCAGGTGGCAGCGGTTCCGCGCGCCCGTCCTGCAGGCTGATGACCATTTCCCAGGGGTGTTCCACCGCATTGGGGTCCTGCACCAGACCAAGCTGCATCAACGCCACACCGTGCAGCGAGTTTTGCAGCACACCGTCGATCCAGAAGGCGCGCACGTTGCGCAGCATGTTCGCCCGGTTGCGTGCTGCCGGGTCTGCCGGGGTGCCAGGTGTATCATCCACGGACAGGTGGGTCGGTGCAGGGGCAGGTACGGACGCGGGCGTGATCCGCACAGCACTGCCGGACAGCATGCCTTCCGGCAGCACTTCGAAAAATGCCTGCGTGAATGCCTGCACATCCGGATAGCGCTCGCTGGGCAGCTTGGCGGTGGCGGTTTGCAGCACGGCGTCCAGCGCGGGTGGCAGTTCCGGCACGCGGTCTGCGAGCAGCGGCAGGGGTTCGGTGAGATGCAGCATCATCACGCGCACCGGCGCGCCATCGTTAAATGGCAGGTCTCCGGTGAGCATCTCAAACAGCATGACCCCCAGGCTGTAGATATCGCTGCGCGGGCTGACCGCTTCGAGGTTAATCTGCTCCGGCGACATGTAGGCGGGCGTGCCCTTGATACCCTCCGTAGATGTAATCGCCGGAGTCTTGCCAGCAGGGTCAAAGCTCAGGTCTTTGGCGATGCCGAAGTCCGAGAGGTAGGCATTGCCATGCTGGTCAAGCAGCACATTGGCGGGCTTCAGGTCGCGGTGGACGACCCCGATTTCATGCGCTGCTGCCAGCGCATCGGTCACCTGGCGCAGGACCTGCGCCGTTTGCGCCAGCGTCAGCCGTTCCTGCTGCTTGAGCAAATCGCGCAGACTGCCACCCCTGAGCAGGCGCATGACCAGGTATGCGCCGCTTTCATCCTGCCAGAAGTCGTGCAGCGGGACGATATAGGGATGTTCCAGCCCGGCGACCATGCGCGCCTCACGGGCGAAGCTGCTGGCGAACTGCGGATCATGGGTGTGTTCCGGCAGGATCATCTTGAGCGCTACCTCGCGCCGGACTGCTGTCTGGTAGGCGCGAAAGACCATTGCGTAACCGCCCGCACCAATCTGTTCGCGGATTTCGTAGCCGCGCAGGGTTTGCCCGATGAGGTTATTCATGGTTGTGTGCTCGTCTATTGCCCCGGTGATGTTACCCCAGTATAACGCATGTCCATGCCTGCCGGAAACTAAAGTTCCCCGACGCTATGAACGGGAGAGGTGTTCGCAAGGGGCATCGCCAGAAACTGTGCGAATTTCGTTCATGCTGGTTCTGGCGCAGCTTCTCTCCCTCCCCCCCAGCACCCACCTCGCCCGGTTCTGCGCTATAATAAGGTCAGCAACGTTTCAAAAACGGAGATTGCCCACCATGAAACGCCTCGCCCGTTTGCTTGCCTATCTCAGCCTGCTCAACTATGCGCTGATTGCCGCGCGCGTGCGCACCCCGCTGATGACCGCGCTCTACACGCCCAAACTGCTCGTCACTGCCCTCGCGCCGTTGTGGGGCTTGTTCGGCGGGCTGGCAGCACTGATCGGTCTGCTGCGGCGTGACCGCCGGGCGCTGCTGCTGGGACTGCTCGGCGCGGGGCTGACAGCCCGATATATCCGGCAGGTCAGCGCGCCACACGACGGCTTTGAACGTGCTTTCGGCGCAGACTGGAAAGCCGCGCTCACCCCCGCCCAGGCGAACAAACTGCTGCCGCAGCGCTGGACGCCCTGGCTCAGTGTGCCCGCAGGCGCGCGCTTCGAGCAGAACATCCCCTTCTGGACTGTGCCCGGCAGCGGGCGCGAACTGCTCTGCGACCTGTGGCAACCGCCGGATGGTGTGCGTCCGTCCGGGCTGGCGCTGATTTATTTTCATGGCAGCGCGTGGCATTATCTGGACAAGGACTACCAGACGCGCCCATTCTTCCGCTATCTGGCGAATCAGGGGCATGTCGTCATGGATGTAGCGTACCGCCTGTGCCCTGAAGGCAACATTTACGATATGGTCGGCGATGCCAAACGCGCCGTTGCCTGGATGAAGGACAACGCAGCGCGGCTGGGTGTCAGCCCGGCAAAGGTCGTGCTGGCAGGTGGCTCTGCCGGGGCGCAGCTCGCCCTGCTGGCGGCGTATGCCCCCAATCTCCCGGCGCTGACCCCCGACGACCTGCGCGACGTGGATACCTCGGTGCGCGGCGTCATCTCCTACTACGGTCCGACCAACATGCACATGACCTATGCCGATGCGCGTGTGCTGACCGACCGCAGCAAGCCCGGCGGTCAGCTTGCAGATGTCCTCGTCACGCACTCCTGGCGGCTTGTCGGAATGCTCAAACCCGACCAGCGCATCCTGAGCATTGATACGATGATGACCAACCTGCTTGGCGGGCTGCCGGGCAACGGCGCGCACGATACCTACACGCTTGCCTCGCCGATCACGCATGTACACCCGGACTGCCCGCCCACGCTGCTGCTGCAAGGCGCGCACGACTGGATGGTCAACCCGGTGATGGTGCGCGACCTGTACCGCGCGCTGACCGAATGCGGCGTCAAGGCGGTGTATGTCGAATTCCCGCAGAACGACCACGCCTTTGATCTGGGATCGCTGCCCTTTTCGCCGTCCACACAGGCGGCACTGTACGATGTCGAGCGCTTTCTGGCGCTGCTGATGTAGACGCTGGATGAAGGAAGGCTTCCATGAGCCAGTATGCCGATTGGTCGCAGTTCCGGCAGGCATTGATCCAGATGCACCGCAGCCAGCGTTACGCGCAGGCGGCGGCTGTTCTGAAGGCAGAAGGCACCAATTACCCCGACGAGGCGCACACGGTCTATTTCTGGCGTATGTGCTTCAGTGCGCTTTCCGGGGATGGGGCGGATGCGCTGGCGACGTTTGAGCGGGCGCTGAACGAAGGCATGTTCTTCGGCGAGTCGATGCTGCGCGATGACCCCGACCTGATCTTGCTGCGGGGGAACCCGGCGTTTGAAGCACTGCTGGCGCGTAACGATAAATATCGGGCGGATGTTGAAGCGCAGCAGCAGCCCTACCGCGTGGATTTTGCCCCCGCCGAATCCGGCAGCACGCCGCCGCTGCTGGTCGCGCTGCATGGCAACACTTCCAATGTGCGCTGGCATATCCCGCGCTGGCGCGCTGCGGCACAGCTTGGCTGGTTCGTCACCCTGCCGCAGTCCTCGCAGGCAGCGGGACCGGACAAGTTCGTCTGGGATAATCTGGCGCGCACCGAGCGCGAAATCAGCGAACATCTCGCGGCGCTGCGGGCGGGCACGGCGCTCGACCCCCACCGCACTGTGCTGGGCGGCTTCTCGATGGGCGCGCAGATTGCGCCCTGGCTGGTGCTGACCGGACGGGTCAATGCGCGCGGATTCATCGCGCTGGGACCCTTTATCCCCAAAGATGTGCTGGATAGCTGGCAGCCACATCTGCAAACCGCCGCAGCGCGGGGTATTCGCGGCTTTATCGTGATTGGTGACCACGACGCGCCCTGTCTGCCGGGAGCGCTGGCACTCCAGCAGGCAATGCTCGATCACGGCGCGGCATGTGAACTGCGCCGTTACCCTGAACTGGAACACGAGTTCCCGCCGGACTGGGATGCCGTGCTGCCGCAGGCGCTGGCGTTTGTCGCGCCTGCCTGACTGCCGTTCTCAGCCGGCACACTTAGCCAGCACTCACCCGCGCGGCGTAAGATCACGCTTGCTGTGTCCGTCTACTGCTCCGAAAACGATGACTGCCCAACCCAGGCAGTATGACGAAGGAGACGATGCGATGGCAAAGGCAATCTGGAACGGTGTGGTGCTGGCAGAAAGCGACAAAACGGTGGTGGTCGAAGGCAACCATTACTTCCCACCGGAATCGGTCAAGCGCGAATTCTTTGCGGACAGCAGCACGCATACCACCTGCCCGTGGAAAGGGCTTGCCAGCTATTATACGGTGCTGGTGGATGGCAAAGAGAACAAGGACGCGGCATGGTTCTACCCTAACCCGAAGGATGCCGCCGCGCAGATCAAGGATCATGTCGCCTTCTGGCGCGGCGTGAAGGTCGAAGTCTAGGCACCAACCGAAACCAGCCAACCGGACGTGTTCGTGCAGCAGCCCCAAAGTGCGGGCGTATTCGCATTTCGGTGCAAAACCTTACGGCGCATCAAAGCGAACCGCAAAGCTGCTGTCGGGGCGCAAGGAACTGTGTTCGCCCGGCACAAAGCTCATTTCGCCACAGAGACACAGAGGGCACTGAGAAGCCTGCATCTATCCCTCTGTTTACTCCGTGTTTCTGCGCTTAGCCATGCGCTGCGCATTCTTTTACGCGCTGCCCCATTCCCGAATGCGCCCCGCCCTTTTGCCCAGCTTGACAAGCGCTGCGCCGCCCGCGTATACTGACAGCTATGTATACAAATTCTGCCTTTTCCCTTGCCCACACCCAGCGAATGTTCCGCCTGCCCACACCGGACAGACGGCGCTGAACCCTGCCTGCTTGATGCAGGTGTCCCTGCCAGCAGCGGGGGGCGAAGGGGCGAACCAGCAGGGTTAGCAAGTAAGAAAACTCGAACCGTCTGTCAGTGCTGGCAGGCGGTTTTTTGCTGCTGTTTGCCGCCATCTGTTGATGCAGCGCAAGCGCATTCAGGTTATGATTTATAAATAGCCAACCAACGAGAGGCACAGGCTCAGACAGAAAGCGACGGGTTACGATGATTGAACTCTCCGAGGCTTTTTTAGCAAAGCTGGTCAATGAGCTTGACGACAAAGAACGCACGCTGGCGCTGGCGCTGACCGGCAGCTTCGCGCGTGAGATGGCAAACAGTTACAGTGATGTGGATGTGCTGCACTTCGTCAAAACGATTGCCGAGCAGGAGCCGCGCTACAGCCTGCGCTATGTTGACAACTATCTGATCAGCATTACGCTGGCAACCACCGACGAAAAACGCGCTGAGATGCAGCGTCCTGAAACGGCGGTCTGGGCGGTGCAGGGCATTCGGCAGGCGAAGATGCTGCTCGACCGTGCCGACACGTTCGAGAAGCTGCACAGCGAGTCCAAGCAGTTTGTCTGGGATGCGGAGATGCAGGAGCGCGCGAATCTCTACGCCAGCCGCCAGTTGATGGGCTATGCCGAAGAAGTCCACAAGATTCTGGGCGGGCTGACTACCCGGCAGGACTCCGCCGTACTCTATGGCACTTACGGGCTGCTGCTGGGCTTGACCGAGGTTTTTCTGGTGCAGCATGGCATTCTGCTGATGAGCGAAAACGACTTCTTCACCTGGGCGCAGGCGCTGCTGCCTGAGGACAGCGATTTACCGCTGCTGCTGGGCTTTGAGGATATTGATGAAGAGGGGTATGATGTGCCGCCGGTGCGAATGCGCGGTGCTGCCGCGCTCAGTTACTATATTCAGATTGTGGACCAACTGCGGGATATCATTCAACCGGCGCACGCGGAAGTGATCGAAAAGACGATCGAGCGCATCCGCCAGTCGCAGTTCATCAACACCCTGTTATGACGCCGGGGCGCCCTGCCCCAGGCACGACCCTTTGCGGAGGATGCAATGCCCGAAATCATACACGTTTCTGTCGCCTGGCCCTATGCCAACGGCGACCTGCATGTGGGACATCTTGCCGGCGCTTACCTGCCCGCCGATATTTTCGCCCGTTACCACCGGCTGAAAGGCAGCCGCGTGCTGATGGTGTCTGGCTCGGACAGTCACGGCACACCGATCAGTGTGGAGGCGGACAAACGCGGGATTCCCGCGCGGCAGGTCTTTGAGCATTATCACGAACGCTTTTTGCTGACCCAGCAGAAAATCGGCATCAGCTATGACCTGTTCACGCATACTGACACGGAGAACCATCATCGCATCGCGCAGGACTTCTTCACACTGCTGCTGGAACGCGGACACCTGTACAAAGAGATCCAGACGCTGCTCTACAGCGAGCAGGAAAAGCGTTTCCTGCCTGACCGCTACGTAGAAGGGGAATGTTACATCTGCCACTATAAATCGGCACGCGGTGACCAGTGCGACAACTGCGGCAACCTGCTGGACGCCACCAAGCTGATCAACCCCTATAACCGCAACAACCCGGCGGACAAGCTCATTGTGCGGGAAAGTGAGCACTATTTTCTTGATCTGGGCAAGTTCAGCGCACCGCTGCTGAAGTATCTGGACGAGAACAAGACAAACTGGCGGCCCAATGTGACGCGCTTCAGTCAGAATTTTGTCGCGGATGGGCTGCGTGGCAGACCGATTACCCGCGATATTGACTGGGGCATTGATGTGCCGCTGCCCGGCTGGGAGGACAAGAAGCTCTACGTCTGGTTCGAGGCGGTGATGGGCTATTTCACGGCGTCGGTGGAATGGGCGCGCAATGTCAGCGGCAATCCGGGGGCAGCCGCGCCGGAACTGACCGCGTGGAAGGACTGGTGGTACAACCCGGACGCAAAAATCTACAACTTCATCGGCAAGGACAATATTCCCTTCCACACGATCATCTGGCAGGCGGAACTGCTGGGCGTAGACGGCATCTACAACACAGGCGCAGGCAAAACCCACGACGCGCCGCTGCAACTGCCGTTTGACGTGCCCGCCAACGAGTTCATGAATATCGAAGGCGCGCAGTTCAGCAAAAGCCGCAACTGGGCGATCTGGCTGCCCGATGTGCTGGAACGCTACCAGCCCGACGCGGTGCGCTATTACGTGGCGCAGACCTTCCCCGAAACGGCGGACAGCGATTTTTCGTGGGAGGGCTTTCTCACGCGCGTGAATAACGAACTGGTGGCGGCGTGGGGCAACCTTGCCAACCGTGCGCTGACGTTCGCCTACAAGCGCTTTGACGGCAAAGTGCCGCAGTACGACGCGCTGACCGCGGCTGACGAGGCGCTGCTGGCGAAGGTCGAGGCGGGTTTTGCGGAGATTGGCGCGTTGTATGACCGCGTGCGCCTGCGCGATGCGCTGCAAGCGGCAATGGCGCTCGCGCGTGATGCCAACGCCTACTTCAACGAGCGCGAACCCTGGCAGCGGATCAAGACCGACCCGGCAGACGCAGCGCGGGCGATTTACACGACGCTGCGCGTGATTGACAACCTGAAGATTCTGCTTGCGCCGGTGCTGCCCTTCAGCGCGCAGCAGTTGCACGAGACACTGGGTTATGACGGGCAGTTGTTCGGCGACCTGCGTATCGAGGAATATCACGAATCCACGCGCAGTCACAAGGCACTGGTCTACGATGGCAGCAAGGCATCCGGCAGATGGGCAAAAAGCGAATTACAACCCGGTCAGCCGCTGCGCGAGCCGAAGGCGCTGTATGTCAAGCTTGATCCGGAAATTGTCGCGTTGGAACGCGGGTATCTGGGGCAGCCGCGCGAAGAACACCCGGTGGTGCCAGACAGCGCCGTGACGGCGTAGGGGCAGATCGCACCCTCAACCGGACCGCAAAGACGAACCGCGGGGAAATGCATGAGCAAATGCTCACCCCGAACAAGAACATTCGCGCGATGCTGAAGGCATGCTCATAGGCGGGCGGCGGGGCGGCGCAGACTCACGATCGCGTCTGCGCTGCCCCGCCAGCAGCCGGTGGGCACGCTGGCGCGCAATACGTGGCAGGCGGCGAACGCGGCGATTGACGGCGCGCTGAACCGCATGTTCGGCGGGCGCTCGCTGCAAGAGGCGCTGATCAACGGCGTGATGTCGTCGATGATCGGCATGGCAATTCGCTGGCTGGGCGAGGCGACCGGGCTGATCCCCACGCACGTGGATGCGCCGCACTATCGCGGGACGACGAACGGCGACGTGCATGTGCCAGGCACGCAGCGGGTGCGTCCCAATATGGATGTGGACACCCGGCTCAGCCTGGACGCAGAGACGCGCATCAACCTCGACCCGGAGGCGCGAGTGCTCAGCCCCGACGCCGACAGGTGGGTGACGGTCAGATCCCCTGATGGCACGCCTCACACCTATCGCCCGATCTCAGAGCACGAAATTGAACTGTCTGATGGTAGAAGGCTGAGCAGGCAGGGGGGTGGGGGAGAGCAACCTTTAGGTGATCTTACTCCGACAGAAATTAGCCAAATTCAGGAGGTCGTTGACAGCGCACAGCGTCCCCTCGAAGTAGTAGGTTCAGCAGCCAGAGGTAGTAGAAGGGAAGGAAGTGATATTGACTATCTCGTTCCACCATCAAGCAGAGCGTATTTTTCTGGACTTGAGGAAAGACTACCCCTGTTGGATCCAGAGCATGGTATTGTTCCAGGTATACATAATCCCTTTATGGGTCCCGCTGTTAGATTTGAGCCTTTTAGTGGTCCCGTGTTCGTTCCAGGGTCGCAAGGGGGAAAGTAGGAATTGCGATGGGACTCGTAGCATTCTGGATCAGATTTGAACTAGCTACAACTTCACGGCACCCAATTGGGGTAAGGGCGGGTTGTGGAGTAACAGCTTGGTCTTTGCAAGATGCACTGGAGATGCTGCAAACATCGGTGTTTGAAGGATTCACCTTTCCGCCTATATTGGAGGTGATTGAAAACGTGGATTTCTCATCTCTAGATAGTAAACACATTTTGCCCAACATGGGGAATCCTTTACAACGTGGAATATGGTTTCCCAAAATCTGATCATATTTCTATTGATCTATGCCCGATAACGCCGATGCCAGTTCCAGATCGTGCTGGACGCAACCGCCAGCATCTCAGCTACCGCTTCTGGCGCGTGACCCAGATGCAGTAAGCGGATGGCTATCGCCCGCTGGCGCACTTCGGGTTGGACGGCATGATTGATAGCCTGGTCGATCTCTGCCACTTGTTCTGCACTTAAGGTGAAGTCGATTCGTCTGCTCATCCCCCTATTGTATTTCGCTAACTTCTTTCCGACAATGGCTTAGATATTGTGGATGATGTGGTATCGTCAATGATCGGCATGCCGCTGCGCTAAGGGCGACATGGCGGTGCGCTGGAACCCCTACGTCTACGCGGGCGCGAATCCCGTCAACCACACCGACCCGTCGGGGCAGATGTTCGAGGGCGGCATCCTCGGCGGGCTGCTTGAGCAGACGGCTGCCGCCGTGCGCGGCTTCGGTAGTGCGTTGGGGCTGAACCTGGACGAGTGCGCCGAAAGCGATGGCTGGCTGGACACGCTGCTGGGCGCGCTGCTGCCTGCTGTGCTGT
>DAOTWP010000010.1:0-41957 GCA_034435675.1 Anaerolineae bacterium | reverse complement strand
CACGTCCGTCACCAGACACAGCGTCTGAATCGGCGTCGCACCCAGTTCCCCTGCCACTGCGGTCGCTTCTGCCAGCGGGGTCTCTACTGCGGCTTCGGTCGCCTCGGCTGCTTCAGCAGTGGCTTCTTCCATAGCCGCCTCAGTCGCTTCGGCTGCTTCAGCAGTGGCTTCTTCCATAGCCGCCTCAGTCGCTTCGACTTCAGCAGTGGGTTCGACCTCGTCAACAACCGCTGTTGCTTCTGCTTCGGTCGCCTCGACCTCAGCAGGTGGTTCTGTCGGTGCAGGTGTTGCCGTTGCACCGCCGCCGCAGGCTGTTACCAGCATGGCGACAATCAGCAGCAAAACAATCAAGGTCCGTTTCATAACTAATTTGCCTCCTAATGACGGTAGCGTCAGGTTATAGTTAAACTGGAAACCAATTGAGAATCTTACCACTTGTGTAAAAAGTTGCAATAAACAAAGCGCCAACGATTGCTTCGCGGAGTTGTTTAGTTTGTCTCAAAGCACCTAGGGGAAGAAACCACTTGAAGTGAAAAATGGCAGGAGTGCCGTTTTCAACCAACGACACTCTTGCACAATGAACGATCTCCCAGTGGCAACACTGCTACCCACTGACAGGTTAGACGCCAATGTCCCGACGGTTGAACAGCCACACAGCGCCAGTGACCAGTACGCCCGTGATCGTGAGCAATAGCAGCAGATTACCAGCATTCAACCCTGTCGCCAGCACTTGCTCCGGATCAACATAGCTGAAGAACGAGAGGCTACTCAAACTACTGGCGAAGGTATCGCTGGCAGCACTACCGATGAAATCGCTGAAGTAACTGCCGACTACAAAGACAGCGGCGATTGCCAGCGCGGCAGTGCGGCGGCGCAGCAGTACTCCGGAAAAGGCAGTGAAGGCAGTCACCAGCAGCAGCCCCGGCAGCATCATGATGCTGCTTTCGAGAATCGGGGTCATGTTGACCTGCTGCCCGGAAAGCTGCACCCCAATGACAATGCCCAGCAGGCTGACGAACACGATTAACAGCGTCATCAGCGTAAAAGCCAACAGCTTTTCCAGCAGAAAACGCGCCCGCGCCAACGGCAGACTCAGGACGATATCGAGTATGCCGCTGTCTTCTTCATTCGCAGAAACACTCATTCCCGCGATGACCGCATAGGCACACAGGAACAGCAGCGCGCGCCCAAAGAAACCAAAGACGATGAAGCCTTCGGGTGTGGACAACGCCTGCACGTCGCTCATACCCACCATTTGCAACAGGACGGGCGGCAGCGTTTCGACGAGCTGGCGCATTTGTTCCAGCGCATCCACATCGCCAATAAACAGCGCGATGTATCCACCCAGAAATGCCATCCCAACTGCCCACAACAGCGTACTGCGCAGATTGCGCCGCAGTGTGTTGAAAAAGACTACCCCAGTCATGACTGCTGCTCCTGTCCGGCGTTCACCTGTTGCGTGGAACGCGCACCATTGTCATAGTAAGTGAGGAAGATTTCTTCCAGCGTCGGCTCCTGCACACGCAGATCCACAACATAGTGCCCGTTCAGCGCACGCAGCAGCGGGTCAAAATCGCCGGTCATGCGGAAGCGCAATGCGCTGCCATTTGGCTGAATGGCGCTGATCCCCGGCACGGTGTTCAGGTTCACGGCGGCGGCTCCGTCGCGCAGTCGCAGCGTAATCCAGCGGAAATCAACCTGTGTCAGCCGTTCGATGCTTTCTACCGCTTGCAGTCGCCCATCTCGCAAAATCCCCACACGATCACAAATTGCCTGTACTTCACTGAGCAGGTGCGACGACAAAAATACTGTGCGCCCCTCGGCTTGCGCTTCGAGCATGAGCTGGTTAAACGTCTGCTGCATCAGCGGATCCAAGCCGCTGGTCGGTTCATCGAGAATCAGCAGATCCGGCTTGTGCATCATGGCAAGGGTCAGCCCAAGCTTGCGCCGGTTGCCCGACGAATAATCGCGCACGCGCTTGGTCAGATCGAGTTTGAGGCGCTCAGCCAGTTCCAGCGCATAGCGGATGTCAGCCATGGCACGCACACGCGCAGCATAGCGCAGCACCTGTGTGCCGGTTTGTCCACGCCACAGGCTGAGTTCGCCAGGCAGAAAACCAATGCGGCGGTGAATGTCAACTGCGTTCGCACGAGAGTCCATCCCAAACAGTGCCGCGCTGCCACTGGTCGGGCGGATCAAGTCCAGCAGCAGTTTGATCGTTGTGGTTTTCCCCGCGCCATTCGGGCCAAGATACCCGAAGATTTCGCCACGACGAACCTCAAGATCCAGCGCTTGCAGTGCAAGCATTCTCGTACCGTAGGATTTTGTAAGCTGGCGGGTCAGAATAACCGCATCCTGTGTACCCATGAGTTGCCCTTTCAGGTACTAAAGCGCCTGATAAGCGTCAGGCAGTCGCCCTTGTAAAAACGCCAGCATGATCTCATTGCATTTTTCCGGGTTATCCTGATTGGCATTATGCGCCGCATCAGGAATGACCTGATAAGCCACATCTGGATCAAACGCCGCCCACTGGGGAGCCTGCTGACGGATGCTGCCCGCGGTATCCTGCGCGCCGTGTGTCAGCAGCAGCGGCACTGCAATATGCTGGTCAGGAATACCCTGTGAATCCACTGCCAAAGACACCGATTTCCAGATGGTCAAAAAGTTCGCCCGTCCCATGCCCAACATTGCCGCGCGCGCATAATGGCGGACTTCAGGGCGCAGCGCTGTGTTGTTGGCAACCGTTTTGACAAAATGACGGTAGGGCCACAGGTTGAATAGCGGCATCGTCAACTTGAGCGCCAGCACTTCCCAGCGTTTATAGGGAAAGGTGATATTTACCGAACCAATCATGATCATCGCCTGCACGCGCTCCGGCGCACGATGGTAAACATACTGCGCAATCATGCCACCCATCGACTGCCCGATCAGGACGGCGCTCCTGAGAGCTTCGTGATTCAGCACCGCCAGCAAATCATCAGCGCATCCGGAAAGCGAAAACCCAGCCCCAACCGGTTGTGATTTGCCATGCCCGCGGGCATCCCATACCAGCACCCGGTAATGCGGCACTACCGCTTGCACCTGTGCATTGAACATCCGGTGATCCATCCCTGCGCCGTGCAAAAATACCAGCAGCGGGGCATTTGCCGGTCCGCCCATCCAGTAATGCAACCGGCACTCGCGCCAGTCCAGCACATGTTGTGTCAGCATCTCCGGCGTCTGTACCCAATCCACCTGCATCGTTCACTCCTGCAAGCACACTTGCCTGTTCACTCGTCCGCCAGCTTTTCGGCTTTGTCCTCAAGGTCACTGACCAGCGCACGCATCTGCACCATCAACTGCCGGATAACCTGCTTACCAGCCTCGCTGCTGCTGCCGGTTTCGGGTGTGACGATACCCTCGAGCATTGCCGCGGTAATGTCAACAACGGCATCAATCGGCGGGATCTGGTCCTGGGGAATAAATTCGACGAGTTTGTAGATACCGTAGCTCATACTCGTAATCGCGTAGGCGATGGCATTGATGTCGATGTCCTGCCGGACATTGCCCACCTGCTGCATCAAGCGCAGAAACACGCGATACGTTTCCATACGTTGCTGAAACAGTGATTCCATGCCCAATCTTTGCAACAGCCTGCTGACTGCCAGACGATCAGCACTATACAACGTTTCAAGAAACGGATAATTGCGCAGTGCCAGTAGAGCGTTCCGGTAAATACCCGGAAATGTTCCTCCTTCAGGGTCGTCTTCTATCCGCTGCATCCATTCCTCCATGTACTGCCGCGATTCCTGCCACAGCAGCCGGTTGAACAACACATCTTTGTTTTTCCAGCGGTTGTACAACGTCGTTTTAGACACCCGTGCCTGTTCGGCGATGTCATTCAGTGTCGTCTTTTCGTAGCCGAAGCGCATGAACAACTGCCGGGCGGCGTCCAGAATACGCCGGTTGATGTCGTCCTGACCTGCACGCCTGTCTATTTCGCTCATATACTGGATTTAGTGTACACTTTGACCAGATAACGTTATACGGTCAAATCGTACAGCAATTTACAGGCAGCGGTCAAGAGTACGCGCCCCCCAGAGATTGGGGGGTTGAGGCAAAAGAAAACGGGAGTTCACGTCTTGAACTCCCGTCTGGCAGATGAAACGTGAGAGAAAATCAGCTTGTCAGGTAGCGGGTACGCAACGCGGCGTGAATCTGGTTAACGACGCTGAGGACGGCTTCAGAGGATTGTTTACCCAGAACACCCCCGGCTTCCAGATAGGCATTGCGCAGAATGCGTCCCCAGTTACCCGTGCTTTTTAGTTTGGGGTCCGCTACGTACTGCTGCACCGTTTGCGCCTCGCGCCCGCTGGGGGGGGCAAGCATGCGGGCGAAACTGCCGTACACATCATCAATTTCGCGCGGGGTGACTTCGTCCTGATCTGCCAGTGCCTTGTGCATATAGATGCGCTTCAGCTCATAGAATTCGGCGAGCGTCATCTGTGTCCCGGCGGCGGTGGTCAGCGCTATATCGGTGCATTCCCGATCCGAAGCATCATGCATAGCGCGGAATGTTTGCGCATCCAGCGGACCCAGCACCGCCCACAGGGTTTTGTCGGCGTACATCGGTTCAAGGTCACAGCCGTACTTGCGGAAATAATTCTCAATCAGCAGATGGCTGAATTCAAAATCGGTCAGCACCGCCGCCATCCGCGAGGCGCTGATATTCGCAGGCATGCCGGTGCTTTCTACCGTGCAGATGCGCCGAGCGGTCATCAGATCTGGTCGAATACGCCCGATGCCGTTATGCATTGCGGACACCATATCGCCAAGACCATCTTCATAAAGCATCGCCCGACAGGTGGAATTCACACGCTCAGAGCGCAGCAGCGCCGTATAGCGTTCCAGTCCCTGGGGCATCAGGTGCGGACTAAGCGGAATCTCGATGTAGCGCCCGGTAACTGTCGTGCGGCGCAGGTATTCGCGTGTGCAAAGCAGCTCAGCGTCACATGTGCCGTTGACGAAGGGACCACCCTTCAGCACGGCGGCGTTAGCGACCGCGGTGGCGCTGCGCAGCATCGTATAAAAGGTCAGCAGCCCCAGTGCCTCGGAACGCCCGGCGATGTCCAGATGAATATGACAGCCCTGCAAACGAAACATCTGCACTACATTGCTGGGCAGGGTCACGAAATAACGCTGCTGCGCATCTGCCAGCAGGCGCGCATAGTCGTCGAAATAGCTGTTGACTTCAACCATCAGGTCAACGGCAGTATGAACTTTGGGATCATCCGTCAGCTTAAAATCGCTCTCTGTGGGGTAGGCGGACATCAGCGCGGTATGCAGTCCGGTTTCTTCACTGGAGGCTGCCAACGCCGTAAAAATGCCCACCAGGGCATTGCGCGTATTATGATAACCCACGACAGGCGCAATGTGCGTCTCAATCTGGTACTGACACGCCTCGCGGTCAAGCTGGGGGGTAATCCCCAACCGGCGGGCATGTTTCTGGTAGGCGCGCATATACGCCTGCATTTCCTCTTCGCTGGGGGATTCGCCCTCGTTATGCACCAGCCCCAGTTCGATTTCGGCACCCAGCGCGCGCATCCGTGTAATCGGCATATCTGTTTCATGCAAATTCTGGTGGGTGACGCTGGGATTGAGGTTGTAGGGTACAACACTCTTCAGCAGTGATTTGCCGCTGCGGTAGCGCGAACTGACCACAGTGCCCATGACATGCGCTCTATCCCCAACGTGCCCCACCAGCACATTCGCGCCATGCGTTTCGGAGGGAGCATCCACTGTTGTCACCGGAACCCCCACCGCAGCGGAAAGGGCTTCAAGCGGATATTGGGTATCACTGGACTGATTAGCGAGTTCCTGTAACTTCTGATTGAACAGGCGTTTCTGGCGCTCAATTTCCTGCCAGGGCACGTCGCGGGCAAAGTCAATCAGGGTCTGGTTCGACGGCAAGGGTGTGTCCATACTGAGCACCTCGTACACGCATGGGATCGGGCGTCGGGAGTGCCTGTAATTCTGAACCATCCTTACGACGTTCGCAAGGTGAAAAGGCATCTCCGCCACTCCAGTCCACAGTTCGAGAACAGTCACTGCCGGAGATTTGCGCAACACGATGCAGACGGAAAAGCCCGTGGCAAAGCCGGCAAAGAGGCAATGCTGGCGAAGAATGGCATTTCGCACTACTATTGAGGACACAATCATACGGCGCGGTTTGATATGTGACAAATTCGCACGACGATGGAGCGTGATTGCATGGCAACTGTCTGGCCCCTACCTCTAATTGAGACGACTAATCTGGGAGCGGTGCGTGAAGCGCGCCCTACAGCGCTGGTGACTGGCACAACTGCGTGGAGCATAGCCGCCTCTGCGCTGGATCTGCCGCTGGTTGTTCAGGCGGAACCACACAGCGCAGAACGCAGCTATCTGGAAACCCTGGCTGAAAGCCTGCCCCCACAGGTCGAAGTGGTCTACGGGGTTGGCGGCGGGCGCGTCGGCGATGTCGCCAAGTACATTGGCTGGAAGAAAAAACTCCCGGTAGTGCTAATTCCGACGGTTTTGAGCGTGGATGGCTTTTTCACGGCGCTGGTTGCAGTCCGCGAAAAGGGCAGCGTCGATTACGAAATTACCGGACCGGCACAAAAGGTCATCATTGACTGGGAAATCGTCAGCAAGGCACCGCCCAATCTGCGTGGGACCGGCATTGCAGAGATTCTAAGCATTGTCACGGGTTTGCTGGACTGGCGCTATGCGGCAGAACGCAACAAAAATACGCCGGAAACCCGTTTTGTGCAGTGGGCGGCACAGATCGCAGCAGGCATCGCCCAGCAAGCATTTAAAATCGCACCCGGTGTTGGCGAAGGCCGCATTGACGCGCTGAGCAATCTGCTTGACCTGATCCTGATGGAAGTGCAGCTCACCAATCAGTTAGGGCATAATCGCCCGCAGGAAGGCAGCGAACAGTATTTTGCCTATGCGGTTGAACCCAGAATTGCACGGGGCAGCACGATCCCCTATGCCGATCTCGTCGGTCCGGGCATTCTGATTTCGGCGGCGCTGCATGGACAGGATGTTGCCGCCATCCGCGAGACGCTGATCTCGGCAGGGGTACGCGTCGGGCAGATCAAACCGGCGCTCATCAAAGAGACGCTGCTGGAACTGCCGGAGTATGTCCAAACCCATAATCTACCCTACAGCATTTTGCATGAACTGCAACTGACCCCTGATCTGGTCAATAACGTAATGCTGCGAACAGGGTTGGACACCCAGAGCGAGGTTCCACTGCCGTTCAACTAAGTCGTGCGGTCAGCAGGCTTTTTACACACTTCATGTCCAACTTCCTTTATCTTGATAAAGGGTCTTTTTGATTTTGCGCACCGGCAGACTCAGGGGCATTCGACTCAACCTCTGTGCCGCCAGCAGAAAGGCATTATAGCGCTATGATTCGTTTTGGAACCGACGGTTGGCGTGCAGTCATTGCCGACACATTCACATTCTCTAACCTGCGGTTGGTGGCACAGGCGGTTGCCGACTATGTCAACAAACAGCACACCGGCGACAAAAAACCCGAAGTGGTCGTGGGCTATGATACTCGCTTTTTATCTGACCGCTTTGCCATGGAAACAGCGCGCGTGCTGGCAGGCAATGGCATTGTCGCCTGGCTGACGCGCACTGATGCCCCCACACCGGCTATCTCCTACAATGTAGTTGCCAAAAAAGCGGACGCGGGGGTAGTTATCACTGCCAGCCACAACCCACCACGCTACAACGGTTTCAAGGTCAAAGCCAGCTATGGCGGCTCAGCAACAGCGGAGCAGGCGGCGTTGATCGAAGAAGAACTGGTGCGGATGGAACGGCAAGTGCGCGGACCGAACATCATGGATTATGAACGCGCCGTAGAAATGGAACTCATCCGGCGCTTTGATCCGGCTTGGGTGTATTATCAGCATCTCGGCGATTTGGTTGACATTGACAAAATCTCCAACGCGGAGCTGCACATCGTTGCGGATGCCATGTGGGGCGCGGGACGCGGAGCGTTTATGGGCATTCTGTCGCGCACGCGCGCGCAGGTGACCGAGATTCGCGGGCAGTTAAACCCCGGATTCGGCGGCATTCACCCTGAACCGATCCTGAAGCACCTGAACGAGCTGGTGGCGGCGGTGCAGCGCGTACAGGCGGATGTGGGGCTGGCAACAGACGGAGATGCTGACCGCATTGGCGCGATTGATGCACGCGGCAATTTCATTGACCCGCACCACATTTTTGCGCTCACACTGCGGCATCTGGTGGAAAACAAAGGGCTGCGCGGTGAGGTGGTCAAAACAACCTCGACAACGCAGATGATTAACAATCTGGCAAAGGCATATGACCTGACCCTGCACGAAACACCGGTCGGATTCAACCATATCGCGGATCTGATGATGCAGCGCGATGTTCTCGTCGGTGGTGAAGAAAGCGGCGGTATCAGCATTCGCGGGCATATCCCCGAAGGCGATGGCATTCTGATGGGACTGATGCTGTTGGAAGTGATGGCATATGCGGACGCACCGCTGCACGAAATCGTTGCAGATTTGCAGGCAAAATACGGTCCGGCGCATTACGGGCGTATTGACGTGATGCTGGCACACCAGATGCCTAAAAAGCAGGTGGTCACGAGGCTGGTAGACAGCGCACCGGGACAGATTCATGGGCAAAACGTTGTCGAAGTCAAAACTACAGACGGGATCAAATACATAATGGCAGACAACAGTTGGCTGCTGGTGCGCCCCAGCGGGACAGAACCCATTCTGCGCGTCTATGCTGAAGCGCCGACCCCTGATGCTGTGAGCGCATTACTGGGGCTGGGCACAGCGATGGGCAAGCAGGTGATTGGCTGAAACAGACCTGGTAGCGCACGCAGGGGCGCGTCCGCAGCGCCCCAACGCACGCTTCACTGCTATTGCTGGCTCAGCCTGCGCTGGTGCCAGCGGCAGGCTGTGATGCTGATGAAGACGCCGAACTGCGTGCCGCGGTCAGGTTGCGCAGCAAATTGAACCAGAAATCCGACCCCTGCATAATCGCAAAGGTGGTCGCCAGCAAGCCGATCAACTTTGCCAGCAGCATGCCCATCCAGTTAGCGTGGCTGCCGGGCAGGATTGCCCACAGATTGAGCGGCGAGATTGCCTGATCAATTTGCGCCTGGGTTGCACCTGCAGCCGGGAAGGTATAGACCCAACCCATTGGGGCACGCAATCCGAACAGATAATCAATCGTCTGCTGAACCTGCTGTGTTTCTTGTTGGATGTCCCCAGAATTCGCCGATGAGTCTGCTACAAAATCGGTGTCCTGAATGGTCTGTTCGGCGACAGCGACGATAGTCTGGCGCAGCGCCGAATCGTTCCAGAAGGTTTCCGCCAGATGCAGCGTATCCACATTGAATATCACGGCGAGCAGCAGTGCCATCGTAAAGGAAACAAACTGCACCCGCCCCTTAAATGCCGTGCCTGCCTGCACCATACCGTTGTTGAACCACGCGCCAATCTTCGCGCGCGCGTCGTCAAGATTCTTGGCGGCGGTAATCATTGTATCCAGTGTGCGTTCGAGATTGGTATCGGTTACTTTTTCCTGAATGTAAGTACTCAAGACCTGCACAGCTTCATGTGGTGCCAGTTCATCTAACCTGCGCTGGACCTCTTTGTCGGTGATCACCAGATCAATGAGCGCGTCCGCAAAGACTTCGGGGTCAATCCACGACACGCCAGTTGTATCGCCCATGGTATTGATAGACTGCCTGGAACCAGGAATGAGAAAATTCACGATTAATTTACGCAGCCACTGCCGCAGGCGTGCCAACCGTCCAGGACGCTTGATAAGCATCACTTGATTGTGAATCAGATTGACCAGCGGGTGTGTCAACAGCTTGCCGGACAGATCCTCGTCACTGAGCAGTTTCTCCAGCTCACTACGCAGGTTCTCGGCGCGCAGGTTAAGCACGTTGACAATCACATTGTTGACCTGTGTAATGACAATACTCAGCACGAGGTAAACCAGTACAAGACCAATGCCCACTTCAATAATTGCTGATCCCATTACCGACCTCCCCGTTGATACCAATCCGCTGATGAGTGTAGCACCAATTCGCCAAGGGCGCAGCAGGGCTATGCTATAATGCCTGCGCGCGTTGATTTTGAACAGCCAATTGCATCATAGGAGCCAACTATGGGGTTTGAGAAAATTGCCGTGCCTGAAGGCGGGCAAAGAATTACTGTAACTAACAGTAAATTGAACGTGCCGGACAACCCGATCCTGCTGTTCATCGAAGGGGATGGCATCGGTTATGACATTATGACCGCCAGCAAGCGTATCTGGGATGCCGCCGTCGAAAAAGCCTATCATGGCAAACGCAAGATTTTCTGGATGGAAGTCTATTCCGGAGAAAAAGCCTCGACCATCTACGACGGCAATTATATGCCTGAAGTAACCTTTGACGCGCTGCGTGAATTCGTCGTGGGTATCAAAGGACCGCTAACGACCCCAGTGGGAGAGGGCTTTCGCAGTCTGAATGTTACGCTGCGGCAGGTGCTGGATCTGTATCAGTGTGTGCGTCCCGTGCGCTGGTACAGAGGTGTGCCCAGCCCGTTGAAACACCCTGAAGAGGTGGATGTGGTCATTTTCCGCGAGAATACGGAAGATGTTTATGCCGGGATCGAATATGAAGCGGGTTCGCCGGAGAACGCCAGGCTGGCGCGCTTCCTGCGTGAAGAACTGGGAGCATCGTTCTTTGAGGGCGCGGGACTGGGCATCAAGCCGATCAGCGAATTTGGCAGCAAACGGCTGGTGCGCGCGGCGATACAGTACGCTATTGAACGCAAACGCCGCAGCGTGACGCTGGTCCACAAAGGTAATATCCAGAAATTCACTGAAGGCGCTTTCCAGAAGTGGGGCTACGAGGTCGCCGCGCAGGAATTCCCAGAGCAGGTTATTTCGTGGGCGGAGGTGGAAGCAAAACATGACGGCAAAGTGCCGGAAGGCAAAATCCTGATCCAGGACTCGATTGCCGACATCATGTTCCAGAAGATGCTGCTGCGCCCGTCCGAACACGACGTTATTGCCACCTCGAATCTCAACGGTGATTATCTCAGCGACGCGATTGCTGCCGAAGTAGGCGGGGTGGGAATCGCGCCGGGGGCGAATATCGGTGACGAAGTGGCGCTGTTTGAAGCCACGCATGGCACCGCGCCGAAGTACACCAATCTCGACAAAGTGAATCCCGGATCGCTGCTGTTCAGCGGCGTGATGATGTTGGAACACATCGGCTGGTTCGAGGCGGCAGACATGATCACCCATGCCTATGAAACAACGCTCGATCAAAAAATCGTGACTTACGATTTTGCGCGCCAGATGGAAGGCGCTAAAGAAGTCAGGACGAGCGAATTTGCCGCCCAGGTCATCGCCAACATGTAGGAGTAGGTGAGACGGTGCAGCTGGCGGCGCGTATGCCGTTACCGCATCTCTGGCGCAGGGTTGGTTCTTGGCATGCGCTGCAACCGGGACCAGCCCACGCCGTTTATAGCAATCCGCGCAAGTAGATCAGAACGGCGCGTTCAACAACCCAGTGACAATCGCTTCCAGCGAAGACGTCTTACCGCGTTCCCAGGCGACTTCAACTGCATCAACGGGCAACTGTGCTTCGAGTTCAAACGACTCGCGTTCGGCGTCATCCGCAAGCACCTCATCGCTCTCAGGGTGATTGAGGATAATCGCCAGCAGTTCCATTGCCAGCGCTTTACGATTCGCAGCAATCAACAAGGTTGCAGTACCCTTGAGCAGAGCAAGCTGCGCGGCAGTTGCCTGGAGGGTTTGCGCTACCGCCAGCCCTTCGCGGTAATAATTCCAGCCCCGTTCATAGTCCTCCAGCGCCAGACAAACTGCCCCCAACCGCGCATAGAGCTGCACCATACCGGGTTGGTCATTAAGCAGGCGCAGCAGCGCCATGCTCTTACGATAATCCTGCCGGGCGGTATCAAACTGCCCCGTATCGAACGCCAGATGTCCCAACCGGATCAGCGCGTCAGCCTCGGCGCGCTGGTCACTGCGCTGGCGATAAACGGTGACCTCATCCAGCAAGCGCTGGCGCTCCGCCATGTAGGCTTCAGTGCTGCTGGCGGCGGTATCCTGCGTGCTCGCGCGGCTGCGACGTTCTCCCAGTTCACGTGAAATATTCAGGCTTTCCTGATACAACCGCTTTGCCTCTTCCTGATTATCCTGATCAAAGGCAATACTGCCCAGACCGTGCAGATTACGCGCAACCCCCGCCAGATCATTGAGCGCCCGGCAGATTGCCAGACTCTGTTCGTAGAGCAGTTTCGCGCCAGTGGGATTGTCCTGCGCTTGCGCAATTTCTCCCAGGCTGGTCAGCGCATGTGCTGTACTGGCACGATCTCCCAACGCCTCATAGGCACGCAGGCTTTCGCGGTAGAGCCGTTCCGCACCGTCATAGTTGCCCAGCCCGGACTGTGCCTCTGCCAGCAGATCACGTAGTCGCGCCTCGTGGCGCTGTGCTTCGTCCGGGTTCGTGCGCGCAACATATTCTCTGGTCTTGAGCAGCTCGCCGCCGCGCCGCAGCAGCTTGATCGCTTCGTGGTAAGCGCCGCTAACCAGCGCGTGTTTTGCGCCGCGCTCGGTGTAATACAATTCTTTGGCGGTATCACCCGCCAGTCCCCAGTGATAGGCGAGCGTCGCCGGTTGTTCGGCAGCACCCGTGAAAAAACGTTCCATCGCGCTGGCAACGCGCGCATGCAGGGCACGCCGTTCACTATCGGACAGGTGCGTCAGCAAACCGTCGCGCAGTTTGTCGTGAACAAAGCGCCATTCCTCATCAAAGATTTCCAGCACAGAGGCATCGGCACAGTCAGTCAGCCAGCGATCCAAATCGAGCGCCGGCTCAAGCGTGCGCAACAGCGGCAAATCAAGTATGCGCCCGATAGCAGCGGCAACCTGCAGCAGATTGCGCCCCGCAGCCGGGATTTTCGTCAGCCGACGTTCGACAATGCGCTTGACACCACCGGCAAATACATGCTGCGGCAGGGTCATCCGCCCGATTTCATCGAGCTGACCGGCTTCTTCCGCCAGCGTCCGCACGACCTCAATCAGGAAAAACACGTTGCCTTCAGTCTCGCGCTGGAGCAAGCCCAGTACATGCGGTTGTTTACCGGCTTCGCCCAGCATCGCCTCGCTCAACTCCGCTATTTCGGCATCGTTCAGCCGGTTGAGTTTCATCAACGGCAGAGGCGGCAGGGTCTCCGGAAGATTGGGCGTTTCATCATCACGAAAACTGGCGACGATCAGCAGCGGCAGTTTTTGGGCACGCTCCGCCAACCGTGCCAGAATCATCAGGCTCTCGCTGCGCGCCCAGTGCAGGTCTTCCAACAGAAACACTGCTGGTTGCGACTGCTGGCTGAGCACTGTTTCGATAAGCTGTACCAGCTTTTCCTGTGCATCTCCAGATTTGGAACGCGGTTGGGCAGCGGGGGACGCGACCTTGAGATCGGGCAGCAGCGCCGAGACCACACTGGCGTCGATATTCTCGGTTTCGGCAATCAGCACCAGCCAGCGCATCGGCAGTCGCCACAATTCATATGGGCTGCCGCCTTCGTTCACAGCCTGCCCGCGCATGACCAGCGCACCCTCGACGAGTGCCAGCGTGCGCAGTTCTTCGACCAGACGCGATTTGCCAACCCCACTTTCCCCGGCAATCAGCCACACACTACCGCTGCCCTGCACCGCCTGATCCAGCGCCGCAGACAACTGCTTGAGTTCGGCAGACCTGCCAACCAGCCGCGCTGCCTGCAAAAAGGATTCGCGTGTGGCTTCAGTTTCCGCCAGCAGCGGGCGATTGGCTGCTGCGTTCAGGGCAGAAAGCACCTCCGAAGCGGTCGCATAGCGCGCGAAGGGGTCTTTGAGCAGCAGGCGATCAATCACCAGCTTGAGTTCAACATGGATGTCAAGTGAATCTGTATCAGGGATGCCGTAGAGCGTGCTGTTAATTAGCTGGCTGACATCCTGCGTTTCCGCGAAAGGAAGCTGCCCGGCAAACAATTCAAACGCAATAATGCCCACCGCGTAAAGATCGGATGCCTCACTCGCCGGGTGTCCCATCAGCACTTCAGGTGCCATATATGCCAGCGTTCCGGCAGTGAACTGTTCGCTGTCGCTGACACGCCCGCGCATGGTTGCCAGTCCAAAGTCAAGCACCTTAACCACGCCATCCGTCACCAGCACATTGGCAGGCTTCAGGTCACGGTGCAAGATGCCGCGCCGGTGCAGATAGACCAGTGCCTGCAGCATCTGCACCAACAGCTCGACCTGATTCTCAGGCGAACGGGCGCGCCCCGCTTCGATAATCGTCGCCGGATTTTCCAGCAGTTCCATCGTGAAGTATGGTTGCTGACTGGTGTCAAAGCCATAATCGAGGACATTGATGACATTGGGGTGTCGCAAGGAAGCAAGCAGCTTGAACTCCCGCGCCAACGCCAACCGAAAATCTTCGAGATCAATACTCTCAGTCAGATTGAGCTGTTCGCGGTCAGTTACCACCCGCTTGAGCGCGACAGGGTGATCCGTAAAGCGGTCTGCCGCGCGATATACCGCGCCCATTCCCCCCACGCCGATCAACTCTTGCAGCGCATAGCGTCTGCCAATCACCTCTGGAAGAGGTGCGACGGGCAACCCGGTTGTCATGCTGTACCTCGAATCGCTGTTCTAAGCGGTAACCCTTCAACTTGAATCTATACGGAAATCCTGTTTTTGAACACCGGGATTGTCCGTCAGGGTGAAATTTAGTCGGGCAGGGCATGCGCGGCATCTTTCACAGCGGCAGGTCCTGCCCTTGGTATCTATCTGAGAAATCAGAATTACTTGTAGGGACATGCCTCGCCCGACTTGATGAATTTACGGATAGATTCTTATTCGGATGCGCCGTCAGGTTCCCCTAGAAACAGGGCAATTTTGGACATCAGCTCTGGAAATTTCACCGGCTTGCTTTCGTATTCGTCGCAGCCTGCTGCGAGGCACTTCTCGCGATCTCCGGCAATGGCATGTGCCGTCAGGGCAATAATCGCAATGTGCCGGGTGTTTGTGTCTGCTTTCAACTGGCGGGTGGCTTGCCAACCATCCATCACAGGCAGACTCATGTCCATCAGAATCAAATCCGGCAGGTGTTCCTGCGCCAGTTTCACCCCTGCAGCGCCATCTGTCGCAATCAACACATTGTATCCACGCCGCGATAACCGCCGGGACAGCATATCCAGATTCATTTCGTTGTCTTCTACCAGCAGTATGGTTGCCATCCCACCAATCCTCAGGGGTTGCCGCCCCGTTTGCCAACGCGACCAACCACCAGTTCCAATACGTGATTCAACAACTGATCACGGCTGTACGCCGCTTTTTCCAGAATATTCTCGACATTGCCTTCCAGCATCCGCCGATCCTGTTCATTGAGGTCTTTCGCCGTAACCACAATTACCGGAATACCCTGCCATAGCGGGTTCTGCCGCAGCAGGTGCAAGAATTCGAAACCATCGATTTCTGGCATCATCAGATCCAGTAGAATCAAATCTGGCAGCAGGGTTTCAAGCTGTTCCAGCCCGATGCGCCCGTTTTCCGCCGTGTGGGTTTGCCAACCTTCTTTTTCCAGTGTCCGCTGGAGTAGCTCACGTGTCTCTTCGGAGTCCTCGACAATCAGAATGCTGCCACCGGGATGCGCATCACCCATGCCCGGCTCATGATGCCGGAAGCGCTGGAGCAGAGTCACCAGACGGCGACGATCTATGGGTTTCATCAGGTAATCCGCAGCACCCAGCGCAAAGCCCATGTTGCGATTATCCATAATGGTCATCATCACTACCGGGATGTCCGACAGTTCGGGGTCGGCTTTCAAAGCAGACAGCACCGCCCAACCGTCCATTGACGGCATGAGCACATCGAGCGTAATGACATCGGGCTTGAGCGCCCGCGCCAGTTCGACTGCCTGCGTGCCTTCATAACTGACCTCCACCCGAAACCCTTCCCGGTTAAGCGTGCGGGTAATCAGTTCGCAGACCGCCGGATCATCATCAACAACCAACACCAACCCGGCAGTACCTGTGGGGGTCTCAACCTCCGCGATCATCTCCTGCGTAGCGGTTGCACTGCGGTCTCTGCTGGGATCATGTACCACGGCGGGCAAATATACCGTAAACTTCGATCCTCTGCCCGTCGTACTTTCCACTTCAATATCCCCGCCCATCATCTGGCAGAAACGCCTGCTGATGGTCAACCCCAGACCTGTGCCCCCATACTTGCGCGTCGTCGAGACATCCGCCTGCGTGAATTCGCGGAACACCTTATTGACCTGATCCTCCGTCATGCCAATACCTGTATCACTGACAGTAAAGATAATCCAGTCCTGCTCCGACTGCGTGTCAAGGCGCCGTTCAATCTTCAGGTGAATCGTGCCGGATTCGGTGAACTTGGCAGCGTTGCTGAGCAGGTTAAACAGCGTCTGGCGCACTTTGGTCAAATCCGCGTACATCAAGCCCACGCCTTCTTCCAGCAACACCTCAAAATGGTTGTGATTTTTCGCGATCAGCGGCTGGATTGTGACCTGCACATCGCGCACCATGTCCACAAGACTGAAGGTTTCCAAATACAAATCCATACGACCAGCCTCGATTTTGGACAGATCAAGGATGTTGTTGATCAGATCAAGCAGATGTTTGCCTGCTGACTGGATTTTGCGCAAATCCGGCACAAAATCCGCATAGCCCATATCGTCGGCTTCTTCTTCGAGCATCTCACTGTAACCGATGATAGCGTTAAGCGGAGTGCGCAGTTCATGGCTCATGTTGGCAAGGAACGCGCTCTTGGCATGGTTCGCTGCTTCTGCGGCTTCCTTCGCTTCCTGCAACTGCTCTTCCGTGCGAATCCGTTCCAGAATCTCCTGCTGGGCGGCGCTGTACAACCGGGCATTATCCAGCGCAATCGACGCCAGTTCCGCGAAACGCGCCAGCAGGGCGACAGCATCATCTTCAAAGCGCAGCGCCGGATCAAGATGCGACAAGCCAATCACCCCGATCGCCTGTCCGCCGCTTTGCAGGGGCACGCAGACAGACGCACGCAGGCTGTCGTACATCTGGCGAACGAGTCGTCCCGCCCATATGCTGTAATCATCAATCACCAGCGGAACATTCCGCGCCCACACAGTGCCTGCCAGCCCTTCACCGCGCCGCAGTCGGTTGCCCGTGCTGGATTCAAATGTACCAATACCGACTTTGAGTTCGATTTCCTCATCGCCGTCAACCAGATAAACGTACCCGTGCTCAGTCGCGGACATTTGCGCCGCACGGCTGACGATGCCGCGCAGCAAATCGCTGACATCAAGGCGATTCATCAGCGCCAGCGCGGTTTCATGCAGCGTGGCGAGATAAGCGTTCTGGCGGCGGATCGCTGCTTCAGCAGCTTTCGCTTCGGTAACATCGCGCGAGTTAATCACCACACCGGACACAACAGTTTCATCCAGCAGATTGCTGCCAATTGCCTGTATCGCGCGCCATGACCCGTCGCGGTGCAGCATGCGGAACTCGATCATCGGTCCGATGCCGGGATGCTGAACCGTGCGCACAAAGGTATTGATGAATGCTGCTGAATCGTCCGGGTGAATAAAAGCAGTCAGGTTCTCGCGCAGCATTTCGCCCGGCTCGTACCCCAGGATGCGCCGAATAGATGGGCTGAGATAGCGAATCGTGCCATCGCGCCCCAGAATAGCGATCAGATCGGTAGCGTTTTCGATCAACAGCCGGAAATAGCGTTCGCTGCGTTCCAGCGCGGCAGCCGCCTGTTTACGGTCTGTAATATCGCGGAAGGTGCCGGTATAGAACGCCTCGCGTGCGGTGTTCGTTTCCGTCACCTGCACTTCCATCGGGAAAAGCGACCCATCCGCACGGACGCCCACCAGTTCGTGTGTAAAACTGGCATTCGCAAGCTGCGAGAACAGGTGCTGATAAACCGGCACGGCGGCATCCTGCGACTGCTGGTCGGAACTGCCCATCAGGTAAGTGACAGGACTGCCCACGAGTTGAGAGGCGGGCGAGCCGAAGATTTTTTCTGCGGACGGATTCATGGCAATGATGGCGAGGGCATCTCTGGCAAAGGTAATAATACCGTCCATCGCACTGCGGACAATCGCTTCGGTGCGTGTTATCGCCTGTTCCAGTGCATCCATCACGGTGTTATAACGCTGCGCGATTTGCCCAACCTCGGTGAAAGGTTCCACCGGCACGCGCAGGCTGAGGTCGCCGGTTTTGCTCTGCTCATCCATTACCATGAAAAAGTCAAGCAGTTCTGTGGTTGCCCCATGTTCGGAGACATTCAGACCGATCTGTTCGTCAGCTACAGTCACACGCAGCGGGTAAAAACGGTTGATAATGCGGAACAACAGATATGTGACGCCGAATGCCCACAAGCCCGCCACGATGATGCCAATAAGCTGAATCACAATCTGATCAAGAGCTGCCAGACCAGTGCCCAGCAGCGCAGGATCGCCAAAAATTCCTACCGCAAGGGTTCCCCAGATACCCGCGCCAAGATGCACCGGTATTGCGCCAACCGCATCATCAATCCGCAGGCGAATCAACAGGGCATCCACAAGCAGCATCACCACGCCGCCTATCGCACCAATCACAGCCGCAGAGGGGAGCGAAACCGCGTGACAGTTGGCGGTCACGGCAACCGCCCCCGCCAGAATGCCGTTCATCAGCAGGTCAATTTCCGCGCGGCGGCGCACGCCCCAGCCAATAATCAGAGTCGCGACCATCCCGGTTGACGCCGCCATCACCGTATTGACAATGATGCGCGGCACTTGATCGTTCACCTGCAAGGTACTGCCTGCATTGAACCCAAACCAGCCAAAAAACAGGATAAACACGCCCAGTGTCGCCAGTGGGACATTCGCGCCGGGAATTTTGCGCGGCGGACCGTCTTTCGGGAAGCGCCCTGTGCGTGCCCCCAGAATCAGCAGCATCGCCAGTGAAATCCAACCACCGACGCTGTGGACCACGCTGGACCCGGCGAAGTCCACAAACCCGCGCGCGTTCAGCCAGCCAGTCGGATCACCCAAAATACGGTCATTGGTGTTCCATGCCCAGTGCCCAAAGATAGGGTAAATCAGCGCCGACCCGACTAACGCTGCCAGCAAATAGCCGGGAAAGCGCATGCGTTCTGCAACTGCGCCAGCCAGAATGGTGACTGCCGTGCCACAAAACATCACCTGAAAAAAGAAGAAGGCAAAAAGCTGCGCACGGTCAATTGAAAAATCAAAGGCGAACTCCGAGGTGCCGATCAACCCGCCCTGCGAAGTCCCAAACATTATTCCAAACCCAAACACCCAAAAAATCACTGTTGTAATACAAAAGTCAGCGAGATTTTTCATTGCCGCGTTGATATTGTTCTTGCTGCGGGTCAAACCGGTTTCCAGACACAGGAACCCGGCTTGCATCAAGAAGACCAACCCCGAACAGACCAGCACCCAGACAATGTCAATTCGCTGCGTAATCGCATCCGCGCCTAATGTCATGCTGATTTCCTTAAAGAGTTAATTGTTTAGCGGATACCAAGTTCAGCCAGGCGCAGGGTCATACGCTCTACGCTGGCATCAAGCGCTTCAACCAACTGCGCCTGAGCATCGTTCAACACCCCAGCGCTTCCGGCAACAAGCTGGTTGACAGTGAGTTTCATGTCAGAAAGCTCCTCCAGCAGTGTTTGCAGCGCTGCCACAGCACCCCCAGTCATTTGATCGCGCAGGCGCTTTTTATCCAGCGAGGCACTCACCCGCGCCTTGAGCAGCACCGGGTTAAACGGCTTGAACAGATAGTCCTCTGCGCCCATTTCGATACACTTGACCACACTATCGAGATCGTCCACAGCCGAAATCATGATGACCGGAATGCTGCGATAGGCATCCTGTCCTTTGAGGTATTCCAATACCTCATATCCGTTCATCTGCGGCATCATGACATCGAGCAGGATCAGATCAAATGCCTTCTGGCGGATCAGGTCCAGCGCACGCTGCCCGTTTTCAGCCAGTTCGACATCAAGATTCTGGCGTTTCAGGCGGCGCGCCAGCATATCGCGATTCATTTCGTTGTCATCAACGACCAGTACCAGTCCATGATCTTCGCCCATAGCAGCGGCTCCTTCACAGGACAAATGAGAGGCATTCGACCCGGCAAGTCAGCTATCCTTCCACGATACCACAGGCTGCTGTACCGCATCACAAAGTTTGAACGCGAGCCTGGTGATTGAGCCTCAGGCGTTCGCCAAAGATCAATCCCCGACTCGGTTTTACGCACGGGGTTCTTGCCAGAACTGTGTCCATAGTAGCACAGATTGACCCCGTCTGCGCGGCGGTCTGCACGGCAGGGCATTCATCTACAGCATAACAACAAAAACCGGGCGAAACGTCGCGTTTGGTCCGGCCGGGCAGCGTTCCGGGTATCCAGAACGCAGCAAGTTAACGGATGTGTTCTGGCAGGGTCGCCAGCACGCGCTGAATTTTGAGCGCCAGATGCAGGATCAAGCGGTTATCGGCATCGTTCAGATCCAGCCCGGTCAAGTCACTGATCCGTTCCAACCGGTATACCAGCGTATTGCGGTGGACATCCAGATCGGTGGCGGCTTTTGCCAGATTGCCGTTTGCCTCAAAGAAACCGTTCAGCGTGCGAATCAGGTCGCCCTGTTTGCGTTCGTCATGATCCACCAGCGGTTCCAGCGTTTGCCCATAAAAGCGCCGCAGGTGTTCGAGGCTGCGATCCTTGAGCGCCAACAGCAGTTGATACAGTTTCAGGTCGCCATAGTAGGTCGTTTTTTCGCGTTCGCCCAGTTCCTGGGCAATGCTCATGGCGTCCTTTGCTTCGCGGTAGGTCTCGCGCAGGGCGGACAGCCCACGCGCGGGGCGGCTGATGCCCGCCGCAACCACACCGCTGGGGGTGCGTGTGGCAAGCTGCGTGCGCACATCCTCGACCATTTCGCGAATACGCGGGATGTTCGTTGCAGCGCTCACCGGATAAAGCGCGACAATCACATCCACATACTGTCCCACCGCGCCGTTAAGCTGGCGGCGTGAGATATCATCGCGTACCAGCGGAATCAGCGCTTCCAGCGGCAGTGCCGTGCCTGTCTCGGTGGTAGCGCGATAAACCGCCACCATATACTCAGAGTTAATTTCGAACCCGGACTGCCCTGCCCGTGTTGCCATCAGATCATCATCCGCCGGGGTGCCGCTCAGCCACATCTGCACCCAGTCCCCGCGCGCCTGCTCAACAGCAGAGGCGATGGCGCGGTTCTTTGCCAGTTCGATAGCGCAGACATCACCCCCGTAGGTCAGAATCAAGCGGTCAAAATCATCCAGATGGTCATCCTGATCCACAATGGACAGATACCCGGCAACGCGCTTCTCGACCTTCAGCACTGTAGTAAACCCGATCGGGCTGGCGACAATTGTGCCCTGTGCAGTGGGGGCATCCTTATCAAGCCAGTTCTGAAAGGCGCTGTAGGGTACACTTTGCAGCAGCGAACGCCCGCCCGTACCCCCCCGGCGCGCCAGATTGGGGTACACCTGCGCCATCATCACCCCGGCATCATCGTGGATGACGACCGGCTTGTTAGTCGCACGGGACATGATTTGCAGCAGACTGTTGAGATCGCGGTTTTCGGCAGACAGGCGCGAGAGCTGGCGCTGAATCTCCATCGCACGCTGTGTCATCTGTGCGGTGTGGTTCACAATCAGCGTGTTGACGGCACGTTCAACAGCGGGCATATTGCTTTCATCGGGCAGCGCCAGCAGACTGATACCGCGCTCATTTGCGGCAGTAATCGCAGTCTGTGAAATGTCGTCTTTGGCAGCAACCGCCGCAACACCGGCTTCGGCGATATGCTGTATCACTTCGGCGAGCGTAATACGGCTGTCGTAACCGCGCAGGATGTCGATCGAGACGAGTGCAAGTTCGCCGCCGTAAAGCTCCGGGAAGGCGGGTGGCTGTGCCCGCACCGTCACCGCCCAGCTAATGGCGGTATCCGCAGACCCGTTGAGCAGGGTAGTGCCCAGTGGCAGCGCAAACTGTAATAATGCCTGAAGTGTAGCGGTATTTTTGTCGTTCATGGACACTTTTCCACAGGATGCATGGATTGTAGAGTGTGTTAGAGTGCAAACCTATGCACATTTTGGACAACGCTCCACGCCAGCTTTTGGTGAACACCCATAATATACAGCAAAAGCGCACAAAAGAAACAGGGCAGACGCCTGTTTTCGCGTCTACCCTGTTAACCTTTATTGGCAAAAATGCACAGCGCAAGCGGTTGAGGCGTCTACTCCGCCCGGCGGATTGCCACCGACAGGCGCTCGCCGATCACCGAGTTGTCCTTCTTGGGGTCGTCATGGGGCAGGAATTCCTCCCGATGATACCCGTCGTCCACTACATCCCCCGTCTTCAGCGTGACAGCAAGCGTCTCAGCGCTGATATAGTCGCTAAAGCGCTCGATTGCCACTGCCAGCCGTTCGCTAGCGCTGTAGACCATCTCAATGTTGTCAGCGACATCGAAATTTGCCTCTTTCCGCGCATTCTGCACACGACGCACCACTTCACGCGCCAGCCCTTCGAGCAGCAAATCCTCGGTCAGCGTAGTATCCACCACCGCCCAGAAACCGCTTTCATCGGCAACGCCCACGCCCGCGGCAACGTCGCGGAAAACCTTCACCTCGACATCACCAGGCGCAATCTCCAGCGCCTGTCCTTCAACATCCAGCGTGACCGTTTCCTCGCGCAGCCATACCTGCGCGAACTGTGTGATCTGCGCGGCATCGGCGGCTTTTAGCACTGCCTGAATTTTCGGCAGCAGATTGCCATATTTCTGCCCAAGCTGCTTGGGATACGGCTTGACTTCGTAGCGTGTTTGCACCAGCGCCGCTGCTGCGCCGACGGTTGTCGTGCCAATCGCCTTGACATTCAGTTCGCCCATCATTAGCTCGGCATATTTGCCCAACAGTGCTGGGTTAACCCCCTCCCGCAGCGCAAACTCAACCTTGAGCAGCGGTTGGCGCACGCGGATCTTTGCCGCCTGCCGCGCCGCCAGTCCCAGGCTGACCAGCCGCTGCACCAGTGCCATCTCGTCGAGGGCAGTGGGGTTGAGCGCAGCCTCGTTCACCTCAGGCCACATTGCCATATGCACACTTGGCGCCTGCGATTCGTCCAGGCTGGCGACGAGGTTGCGATACAGCGCATCACTGAGGAATGGCATTGCCGGGGCGATTAGCTTAGCGACAGTCACCAGACATTCGTACAGCGTCGCATACGCTCCCAGCTTTTCCGCATCGTTTTCCGCTTTCCAGAAGCGGCGGCGGCTAAGGCGCACATACCAGTTGCTCAGCGCTTCGACAAAAGCCTGCACCGGGCGGGTTGCGCCGGGCACGTCATAGTTGTCGTAGGCGACGGTAACATCCTTAACAAGCTGGTGCAGCGCCGCCAGCACCCATTGGTCCAGCGGGTCACGTTCGCCAACCGGCGGCGCAGCGGCGGCAGGTGTCCAGCCATCAACGTTGGCATAGGTGACAAAGAAGCTGTACGTGTTCCACAGTGTTGACCAGAACTTCTTGACTACATCGCCGACCAGATCCACCGAGAAACGCCGCGATTCACCGGGCGGACTTGCGGTATACATGTACCAGCGAAAGGCATCTGCGCCGTGCTGGTCAAGCACCGACCAGGGATCGACGGCATTGCCTTTAGACTTGGACATTTTGGCGCCATCGCTGTCCAGAATGTGCCCCAGACAGATCACGTTTTTATAGGCAACAGTCTCGAACAACAGCCCGGCGATAGCATGCAGGCTGTAAAACCAGCCGCGTGTCTGATCCACAGCTTCGCAGATATAATCTGCTGGGAACTGCTCCTTGAATTCCGCCTGATTCTTGTGTGGATAGCCCCACTGCGCCACTGGCATCGCACCGCTATCGAACCAAACATCGATCAGTTCTTTCACGCGACGCATCGTTCCACCGGTGCCATTGGGATTCGGGAACGTGATGTCATCCACATAGGGGCGATGTAAATCCAGTTCGCCCAGGTCACGCCCGGCAAGCTGGCTCAGTTCGGCAACGCTGCCTACACAGAGCATGTCGCCTGTCTGATCATCAACCCACACGGGCAGCGGTGTGCCCCAGTAGCGTTCGCGTCCAAGCGCCCAATCTTTCAGCTCATCCAGCCAGTTACCAAAGCGCCCGTTCTTGACATGCTCCGGCACCCAGTTGATCGTTTGGTTGAGCGCGATAAGTTTGTCCTTGTATGCGGTGGTGCGAATAAACCATGTTTCGCGCGCGAAGTACATCAACGGCGTATCATCACGCCAGTTGTGCGGATACTCGTGCTCATATTGCAGATGGCGGTACATCAGCCCGCGATCTGTCAAATCCTTGACGATTTCACCATCCGCATCCTTGAACCACATTCCCCGGAACTTCGCCGCGGAATCGACAAAACGCCCGGTTTCATTGACCGCCTGCACTACCGGCAGTCCGTATTTCTGACCGACCTCCATGTCATCCGCACCGTAAGCAGGCGCGATATGCACGATCCCCGAACCATCTTCCGTACTGACAAAATCGCCGGGCACAAGGTAAGCGTAGTCCTGCTCAACAGGCATGAAGGTATACAGCGGGTGGTAGTGCTGTCCCAGCAAATCCCTGCCCTTAAAGCGTTTGACCACACGATACTGATCCGGTTGGAGCAGTACGCTGCTCAGGCGCGCTTCTGCCAGGATTAGATTCTCGGTGCCTTCGCCATCTGGCGCAGGACCTTCCACCTGCACGTAGTCAACATTTTCCGCCACTGCCAGCGCTACATTGCTGGGCAGCGTCCACGGGGTCGTGGTCCACGCCAGAAAATACACGCCCGGCTTGTCACGCAGCGGAAAACGGACGTACACGCTGGGATCCACGACGGTCTTATAGCCGAGTGACACCTCGTGACTGCTGAGCGGTGTGCCCGATGTCGGGCTGTAGGGTACGACCTTGTAACCGCGATACAGCAGCCCTTTTTCCCACAAACGCTTGAGGATCCACCAGACACTCTCGATGTAGTCATTGGTGAAAGTGACATACGCTTCGTTCAGGTCAACCCAGAACGCGATACGCTCGGTCAGTTTTTCCCAGTCGCTGATGTACCGGAAGACGCTGGCACGACAGCGCTCATTGAACTCTGCGACACCGTACTCCTCGATTTCGCTTTTGACCTTGATGCCGAGTTCTTTCTCGACCTCAATTTCCACCGGCAGACCGTGTGTATCCCAGCCTCCCCGGCGCAGAGAATAATACCCGCGCATGGTCTTATAGCGCGGGAACATATCCTTGAAGGCGCGCGCCAGAACATGGTGAGTGCCTGGTTTGCCATTGGCTGTTGGCGGACCTTCGTAGAACACGTACTTTGGACGTCCTTTGCGCTCTTCCATCGTGCGCTCAAAGATGCGGTTGACGCGCCAGAAGTCCAGTTGTTCGCGTTCGAGTTTTTGGATGTCAACTTTCGGGCTGACTGCCTTGAACATGGTTATTGTTTACTCCATGATTGATCTGATCGAATTGCGGGTCAGGATAGATAAAACTGCCGTCATCACCGTATTCGAAGCAGACTGGCAATCCGCCGCGGTGGTAGCGCACCTCGTCGCCGCCCCACGGAAGCACCTCCTTCAAGGGTCTATTCACCCTCTGTCGCGCAAATTCAGAATATTGTTATTATGCGAAAATCTGGGCAATCTGGCTAGGGGCGGGTGGCAAGATATGCCAGCATTGCGCAAAACGGGACACACCGACAGCGTGCCCCGGACAAAACGCTGCTTCAGTGCCAGTACAGGCGGCTTACTGACCGAGATTGGGCATCTGGCGCGGGGGGATCGCCCCCGTCCAGAAAATTTCGCGCGTCAGGCGAAAATGCGTCTGCCCGTTTTCACGATACCCGGTTGCAATCGAGACATCCCAGCGCATCGCAAAAATCGAAAAGTAACTCTCGCCTGTGCAGCGGGCAACATGCTGCCCCTCGCGGTCAACATCCAACTGCTGCTCAGTCCCGCAGGTCAGCGGGGCGATACGGCATTCCCCTCCGCTGGCGACAAAATACCGCACTACATCGCAGGCACTGGTCGTAGACCCATACAACCAGTCATCTACCCCATGCGCCGCGCTGCTGTGTTCCATCACCGTCGAATTAGGTGGGACAGGCGGCGCAGGGGGCAGCACAATGGCAAACAGAATGCCGATCACCTGCGTAGCGATAAAGATAGCCATCGCCAGCACAGCAGTGCCCAGAATCAGCAGACGCCAGGGCAGACGCCGGGAAGCTGCTGGCACTTCGGACGAAGCATGCGCGTCAGATAGTGTTGGCGGTTGCACCACAGCCATCTGCCTCAGGGCATCCAGGTCGCATCATGGGCAATCACGATTTGCCCCTGAGTTTCTGGCGTCACCCCCGGCTGGATGATGATTTGCGTATAATGGGTGGCGTTAAACCCGGAACGATCAAACAGGCAGGTGTAGTAGTAGGGCACTTCACTGGTCGTTTCGAAGGTATCGATACGTTCGCATGTGAACCGATCGCTTTGCGGCGTATTGGCATCCTGACCGTAGTGCTGGTCCAGCAGTGCCTGATAGTAATCCTTGATGGCTTCGATATTGCCCCCCGGAACACAATAGATTGTCCGACGCTGCACACGCGAAAAGTCCTGCTGCCCGCACTGGCCTGCACCGGGGAACGGGGCAATTTCCAGCGCCGCGCGATACGACGCCTGATCAATGCTAAAGGCGATAATACCCAGAACGATGACCAGGACACCCAGTCCCCCGGCAATCAAGCCGACCCGGAAAATATTGAAGCTGCCATCGCGTGAAAACATGATCTTTTTATGTTCCTTTCACAGCAAGTGACTGCATGGTATGAATATCGGTGGTGAGGGCAGCACCATAAGGCGTGTCGCGAAAGCGTTCAGCGCTTGCCTGCCAGTACGCCAGCCCATCCGCCAGCGCCTCCATATCCGGAGGATCGCCCGCATTCAGGCAATAGAGCAGGTAAGTCGCCATCAAAACCCGGTGCGGCTCATGCAGTTCCGGCAGAATTGTTTCCAGTATGCGCCGCGCATCGTCAAACCGATTTCCCCGGTAGTGCGCATCGGCAAGATCAAACTGGACCACTGCGGGTGCGTTTGCCACCATCGCCCGGCGAATCGTCTCCGCCGCTTCGGTGTAGTGTCCCTCTGCAAGCAGTGTACGTCCAAATCCGTAAAGAGGAAAATAGTGATCGGGCGCGATGTCAAGCGCCTGTGACAAAACCGAACGGCTTTCTGACAATCGCCCCAGCTGGCGATACGTATTGCCCAGCAGCGTCAGCACATGCATATCGCCCGACCGGGTTCCGCGCTGCGCTTGCAGTAGTGCCAGCGCGCCTTCAAAATCTCCATCAAGATATGCTCGCTGCGCCTGTGCATAGGGAGTGAGCATTGCGCCGCGCATGCCCCACAGTACCGCAGCCTGAAGCAGCACCAGTCCAGCAAAAATGCCAATGACCGCCGGGGCACGCCAGTCGGCAGGTCCCAGCGCTGCAATGGACGCCGCGAACAGAATCAGCACCAGCGCCACCGCCAGCAGCCCCTGCGCCGTCCGCCCCCATGTACCAATGGTGCGCATCAAAAAAGGTGTCAACCGTCCCACAGGCAGTCCCACAGACAGTCCCATCCACTACACGCTGGCATTCGCCAGCGCCTGCACGTTCATTGTGCCTGCCACCAGCGCCTGCGCCGCTTCGATATCTGCCGCCAGTACAGCACGCAGCACTGTTGCGCTGTCGCTTTGCAGGATAATCTGCCATTCGTTCAGCCCGCCGCGCAGTTTGCGCAGCTCTTTGACCGCCTGTTCAGCCTCGTCGGTCTGGTTAAGGCGGCTGTGTGCGCGGGCAATGTAGAGATTAATCAACAGGCGATGGCGCGCATCCGGCACATTAAGCGCCAGCGCTTTGTTGAGATACTCCAGCGCAGCAGGCGCATTTTTCAGCCGGTCTTCGATCATGCCCAGATTGTACGGGGTCACCCATTCATCGGGCGCAAGTTCATAAGCTCGCAGCGCTGCCTCACGCGCATCGGCGTATTTCTGCTCCTGCAGCCCCACTTCTGCCAAACCGTTATATGCCACCGCTTTGAGCACGTTGTCACCCGCGATATCCGCCATTTTGCGATAATCACGCTTCGCCCGATCCAGTTTGCCCCACAGACGGTAGATTTCGGCGCGGAAACGGTAATGCTGCGCCACTTTTGGCTCGACGTTAATCAGCCGGTCCATGATTTCCGCTGCTTCTTCGTAGCGATCCTTACGCAGCGCTTTGACCGCCTTTTGATATTCCATGCGCCCGGCGCCCTGAAACAGAAATGCGCCCGCGGCAACCCAGCCCAGTGCGCCCCCCAGCAGGGGCAGCAGCAGATTGGGCAGAACGGTGACACCCAGAATGATTGCCCCCAGCGCAGGCGCGAGTATTGCTGCCCAGCGTCCGCGCTGAAATGGATCGAGCCGCGCACCGATGACAAAAGAGGTTATCAACAGAAAGCTCAGCGCCAGGATGGTCTGTACTGTCGGAACCCACGCATTGCCCTCGGCAATGACGTTGAGCAGCAGGCTTGCCAGCCCCGTACCCGTAAGCAGCAGAAATAGAAAACGCGCGCGTTCTGGACCAAGAAAAAGCAGGAAACGTTTAATCATAGGGTTATGTGGCTAATGCCTTTCGTGAATGCGCTCAGGTTTGCGGGTCAGGGCGGCGCGCATAATCGCGCAGCACTGCGTGCTGCACCGGGCCCACTAGCGGTGCTGGCTTGCCAGCACACCGCAACACCTGCGCGTAGGCATCCAGCCAGTACTCCTGCGGTGGGGCAGCGCCGTTTCGCAAATTCAGCAGGTGGTACTTCTGGGCAGAGTGCTGCTTGCTGCCCAGCGTAAGCGATTCTGCTTGCCCCCGCTGTACGGAAAAGTGGTACAGGTTAACTGCCGCAAACTGCTGATGATCGTCCGTGACAATCAGGTCATCAATCAGCAGCACGGGCACATGCTCGCCACCACGCGCGACGACCTCTACAATCAGACTGCCCGCCAGCGCAGGCAGCAGCAGCAGTGTACTTATAGGCTGGCACTCAAGTTCGATTTCCGCTGTGCCGGTCGGTTGATGCCGCCAGTAGGTCGTAAGCTGAATATGCGCCGGGTAAAAGCTGTAATTGGCGCGCAGCACATTCGCGCCAACTTGTGCCTGCGGGTAGAAATACAGATCAAGTCGTTCGGGGCTGCCCGCCTGGTTACGCAGCAGTTCAACGAGCATACTTGCGCCGGAGGACCCCCGCAAATCATGGTCAACCCGCACAAACTGTGATCCATCCGGCAGTTCATGGATACTCCACGCCTCCGTGATTCCGGCGGGCACGGCGGCATCCGTGTAATAGTCGTAGACGCCACTGGCAACGAACTGCTCGTGTACAGTAACCGGATGAATGTAGCGCATAAGAATGCCGGACCTCACTGCGCCAGTTCAACATAAATGCGTTTGTTGATACCGCCCTTGCTCTTGTAATCGGTGATGCGCATCTGCCCGACCTCGCGGGTGTTGGCGACATGCGTCCCACCATCCGCCTGCAAATCCAATCCAATGATTTCCACCGTGCGTACTTCGGGGATTCCTTCGGGCAGCAGGTTGATTTTGGTACGAATCAGGTCAGGAATTTGAAACGCCGCTTCACGCGGGAGAATCTTCACCCGTACATCGCGGGCAGCAGCGACTTCGGCATTGATGCGCGCTTCAATTTCCTGAACCAGTTCTTTTTGCATACGTTCAAACTCAAAATCCATGCGCCCTTGCAGCGGTTCCATATTGCCACCGGTCACGCTCGCGCCGTAATCGCGCCAGACCACCCCGCAAAGAATGTGCATTGCCGTGTGTGTGCGCATCAGTTTGTAACGCCGGTCCCAGTCCAATTCGCCCTGCACCTGCGCGCCCGCGGGTGGTAAATCCGCCCCCTCCAGGACATGCAGATTACCGCGTTTGACCTCGCGAACGATGTAAGAAGTTTCCCCCACTCTGAGGATACCCTTGTCATAAGGCTGTCCGCCGCCGCCGGGATAAAAAGCGGTGCGATCCAGCAGCACGGCATTTTGTTCAGGCTCAACAGCGGTAATCTGCGCGTCGAATTCGCGACAATAGCTATCGGTCTGGTATATCAGTTCAGTCATGCTTCACTCCTCACTGTTGATATTGCTGCGATACGCCGATTCAACAGGTGCCTGCATGCGGATCATTACTTCGCGCCCACCGACAGCGCGCCAAAATGACCGCCCGGCGAAATTCTGCGCCGCCACATACCACTCGTAGTGGCGCAATCCCTTGTCACGAAACCAGCCCGCCAGCGCATCCACCAGCGCCCGCCCGGTTCCCTGCCCGCGAAAAGCAGCATCAACATAAATATCAGCAAGAAAGCCTGTGCGTTCCTGTTCGAAGGTGTCCGGCATAATGTCCATGACCATGCCGACGACATAGCCCACCAGATTGCCACGATGTTCTGCGACAAGCACCCGCGCGTCGGGGTCCTCAATCTGGTTGGCAATACGGCGGGCATAGAGTTGTGTGCCGCGCGGGGTGGGCACTGGCATGGCGTCATCTAACTGCCGGTGATACTCCACCAGCCGCAGCCACAAATCACCCACGCCCGACGCATCGGCAATGGTCGCAGCGCGCACCACTATGTCAGCCATAAAAGTTCGATCCAGTCTGTCGCACCCAGCGCCCGCCAGAATGCCTGTTCCAGGGGATAACGCCGCGCCGCCTGTGCCACCATCGTCGTAATGTCCCGCTGTGCCAGCCAGTCGCGCCCTACCTCAACCAGCATTCGCCCCACACCACCTGCACGACGGTGGGCATCCACCGCAACATCTGTGACCCACCCGTATAAGGCAGGGCTGGCACCGGGCGGAGCCGCTTGAATCCAGACGATGATATAGCCGTAAATCAAGGTGTCGTCTTCGGCAACCAGCAGGGCGCAGCGTTCGTCATTGAGCCACGTTTCTGCCGCCGCCGCCCACCGAACGGCAGCATCCGGCAGCAGACCAAAACGGCGATCCGCCTGCATCAGCAGCAGCCGTTTTTCTTGCCATAATTCCGCCAGACGCGGTATATCACCAGATACAGCAGGACGAACGATCAAGGCGTGCATAAACTATTTGTATCGTTGATAAGTGACATTCAGGATAGCACCGCGCTGCGGACAAATCAAGGAAACACAGGCGGCGTAAACCCGGTACAATAAAGGCTATGATGACAACTACGCCACATGCTATTCCACCACAAGATATGCCGCGCTGGATGCGCCAGGCACGCCAACAAATCAACTGGGGGCTGCCATTGGTGATTCTGCTGGCGCTGCTGGCAATGTGGAGCTTTACGGCACAGCCCGGACTGCCGCGCACCAATGCCAACGAGAATTTTGTCTTTATGGCGCGTAATTATGCCGATGCACTGTTGGAAGGGCGTTTGTACCCGCGGTGGTTTGCGCATGTCTCCGGCGGCTATGGCGCACCCATCCCCAATTTTTATCCACCCGGCGCGCCATATCTGGCAGGCGTTGTACAGGTGTTATTCACGAACGATCCGGTCAGCGCGGTCCGCGTGGTGTATCTGCTGGCGGCGGTGCTGGGCAGCGCAATGGTTTATCTGCTGGTAGCGCGGCGCAGCGATGCCGCAACAGGTGTGCTGGCGAGTGCGCTGCTGATCCTCAGTCCGTATATTGGGCTGATCGCGCCGCATGTCCTGGGGGACTTGCCCGGTGAACTGGGGTTGGCGCTGCTGGCCGGACTGCTGTGGAGCACCAACCGTCTACTGCAAATCGGGCATCCAACTGATCCGGTGCTGCTAGGACTGTTTACCGCCGGGCTGCTGCTGACTGACCTGCGCATGGCACTCGCCGGACTGGTGCTGACGATAAGCTTTGTCATAGCGCATGTGACCGGCGAACGAACACGCCCGCCCCTGCTCGGCTTGCTGGGCGGCAGTCTTCTGGGAGCAGCGGCAGCGGCAGTCTTCTGGATGCCCGCACTGCTGGAACAATCCAGCATCCACTGGCAGCCCAGCGCTTACCCGACTCAGGAAATGCTTGAAATCAGCAGGGTGTTCACTCCCGTCCGACAGCTTGACGCAGCATCCCTGCGCCCGCCGGCACAGTATACGCTGGGTTGGCTGCACCCGGCATTCGCCCTGGCGGCACTCCCCAGCAGTCTGCTGCTGCGCAAATCCGGTGGATTCTTCCTGCTGTTTCTGCTTAACGCCGGGCTGCTTACCGCCGTTGGGCTGCTGCTGTTCCCCACGGAAACATGGCTGCTGGCACCTTCATCGTTGTGCCTTGCCGTCGCAGGCGCCGGCGTATTGATCCCCCGCGCGCGATTGCCAGAGCGCGGCAAACGCCTGCTGCTCCCGCTGCTGCTCATCGGGCTGTGGGTGTTTTCCTCACCCATCTGGCTGCTGCCGCAGCAGCAGTCCACATTTGGCAGCGTAGACCCGCTGACCGAAATTCGCTACGAACAGCTTGGCTATGGTATCGCCAGCCTACCACCGGGCTGGCCGCTGCCCACCACCCTGCCCGCAAACGCCGAAATCGGCGGTATGCTGGTCAATGGCTACCAGGCAAACAACCTCAATCGCATTGAAACCGGGCAAACACGCGGCACCGAAATCACGGTGCTGGCAGTCAACAGCCACTCGGCACGCTACCAGATTTGTGTCAACCCGCCAATCACTCTCGACTACCTGATCACCTATCACCCCGGCTGGCACGCCAGCATTGCTACCAGCGCCCTGCCGGTACGCTTGAATCCCGTCACAGGCTTGACGATTATTGAGATTCCGGCTGGGATTGACCCGGCACTACCCGGGACCGACCAGCGCACTCAGCGCGATTGTAATCTCATTGCCGAAATGGTAGTCTGGCTGGGTTCAACCCCGGCGCAAACGGCAGGCACTGCCGTCAGCCTGCTGGGGCTGCTGGCGCTGTTCCTGTGGAGGCGGGTGCGCCTGCGCCGCTGGGATGCGGAACGCTATACGGGCGAGATTGCGCTGATGCCCCCCGCCGAACTGCGCCTGCTGGCTGCACTGATCGCGCTGATCAGCGGCTTTGTGGTGCTGTTCACAGCACCCACTACTCCCGTTAGCCTGCGACTGCCGGCAGGCTATGGGCTGGAAAACAGCATTGCTATCTCCGGAACACTGGAACAGCGTGTGGTCACAAGCGTAGGGCTGGAGCCGCTGGCGTACCGGCTTGAGCGCACAAACTACCAGGCGGGTGAAACGCTGGAATTTGCGCTTTATTGGCGGGCGCTGCGACTGCTGCCGGCAAATTACCGTGTGGAAGTCTATCTGGAAGATATGCTGCAAGGGGCACGCTGGCTGCGCAGCACCCCGGCGCATCCGGGCGGTTATCCAACACGCCGCTGGACAACCGAAACATATATGGAAGATGTTCACCGCATCGAATTATCCCCAACCATCGCACCGGGTTCATACTGGATTACCATCCAGGTCTATGCCTGTGGGCTGGTTTGCCAGCCGGATGACGGCACATTGACATTCTTCGAAGATGTTGGGATGCAGATTGGCACGGCACTGCGGTTGCCAACGCAGGTTCGCATTGACCGGGCGGAGAATTAGTCTGCTGGGTTTTACCGCTGCGCCAGCCAACGTGAATAACTGTCGGATGGGCAGCGCGCACAGAGATTCGAATGCGGTTGGTGGAATTTCGACAAAACCGGCACAATGTTGCTTGTTTTGCGTTCCCGCTGTTTGTACAATACGCAGTCAGATTTATTATTTCGAGAAAGTAAGAACTCAATGGCAGAACAAACGATTCGCGTTGAAATTGGGAGCGCGTGGAGCGCACACCGCCAGAATCACAATGATGAAGCGGTTAAGGCATTTCAGGCAGTATTAAACCGCGATCCGAATAACATTGATGCATTCTATGGCAAAGGTCTGGCGGAACGCGCCAGCGGTCAAAAAGCCGCGGCGACCAACTCGTTTGAACAGGCACTGACATTGGTCACACACGCGGCTGACTCGCTGGCGAACCGAAGCAAACGCTTCGGAAAACTGAAAGCATTGCACGATGACGCCGTCAAAGGCTTTAATCAAGCTATCCGTGCAGTGGAACAACCCACAGCGGCTGACCCGGTAGGCGATTTCCAGAACCGTCACAATGATGCTGTCAAGCTTATGGATGCAGTGATGGCAGCAATGGAAGACATTAGGCAGCATGATGCCGATCAGCACGGTCATGTCCGCGAACTGGAAAATAAGTACCGCGAAAGTCTGGAAGCGCTGCGAGCCAGAGCAGCAGCAGTCGTCAGCGCGGCAGGCAGTGCCGAAGCGACGACTCAGGCACGGACACAGTATCGCAGTGAAATCGAAAATCTCTATGATGTTTTTGGTCCGCTGGAACAATCCAACATCAGCGAGCGCCGCACCCGTGACCGGTTGATGATGATGGGACGGATGATCCGGCAACGTTTGGAAGAACTCAAAGCTTGAGAGTAATCAAAGGGCTGTTTAACGGGCGAGCATGAACAAACGCGAACGCCTTGAAAAGACCATTGCTGGTGAGGCAACCGATCGTGTACCGGTTGCTCTGTGGCGGCATTTCCCCGGCGATGACCAGCGGGCGGCGGATCTGGCACAGTCGGTAGTCGAGTTTCAGAGGACTTATGACTGGGATCTGGTCAAAGTGACCCCTGCCAGTACCTACTGCGTCCTTGACTACGGCGTACAGGATGAATGGCGCGGCGCCATTGAAGGCAACCGCGAAGTGACTAAATATGTGGTCAAACGTTCGCTGGACTGGACCGAACTGCGCGTGCTGGATCCACTGCGGGGCGAACTGGGCAAATATCTGGAATGTCTGCGTATGGTGACGGACGGGCTGACGGACAGCAGCCATGAAGCCCCCGTGCTGGCGACCATCTTCAGCCCGCTGTCACACGCCAAAAAGCTTGCCGGGCAGGAATTATTGCTTCGTCAGTTGCGCACGCACCCAGACCGCCTGCGCAGTGGACTGAACAGCATTACGGAAAGCATCCTGCGGTTCATTGATGCACTGCGGCGCCTGCCAATTGCCGGAATCTTCTATGCCATGCAGCACGCCAGCTTTGATATCATGTCCCAGGCAGAATACGAGGCATTTGGCGTCCCATATGACCTCAAAATTCTAGAATCGCTGCCGGACAAGTGGTGGTTGAACATGCTCCACCTGCATGGGGATGCACCCATGTTTGAACTCGTCAGCAGTTATCCTGCACAGGTGCTAAACTGGCATGATCGCCACACCAAACCCGATCTGCCGCAGGGCAAGACCCTGTTTCGGGGAGCAGTTTGCGGCGGTCTGGCGCAGTGGGAAGACTTGCATCAGGGTACACCCGCCTCAATTGGCAACACGGCGCGGGACAGCATCGCCCAGACTGCGGGGCGGCGGCTCATACTATCCACCGGCTGCGTGATGCTCGTGACCACACCGTTATCCAATGCCCGTGCCACAAGGCAGGTCGTTGAGATCACCCGCTAACTCTAATTATCCATATTGGTCGAATCGACTCTGCTTATGCCTATTCGTGTCATCACAGGAAGCGCCAAAGGGCGTCGTTTGAAGCTGGTTCCGGGGGACACCACCCGCCCAATTATGGATCGGGTCAAGGAAGCGCTGTTCAGCATTCTGGGACGTGAGGTCGTTGGCATGACCTTTCTTGACCTGTTCTCCGGAACAGGCAGCGTCGGCATTGAAGCGCTCAGCCGGGGCGCGCGGCAGGCAGTCTTTGTCGAGATGGACCGGCTGGCAGTACGCACGATTCACGAAAATCTGGCAATCACCCGGCTGGCAGAGCGCGCGATAGTGCGTCGCGCGGATGTCCTATCGCTGCTGCGGCACGCGCCCGATCAGGTCTACAGCTGCATCTATATCGCGCCACCGCAGTATAAGAACCTGTGGCTAGAAACCCTGAAGCTGCTCGACGCAAAACCGGCATGGATTCCACCGGGTACACTCGTCATTGTGCAGATTGACCCGGACGAATATGCGCCGGTCACGCTGCAACACCTCAGCCCTTACGATGAACGGCGTTACGGCAAAACGCTGCTCTGGTTCTTTGAAGCCCACGCCGCCCACGCCGCCAGCGATCCCACCGCTCAGCAAGTCCCGGAAGAGTAGGCAATACTCCCATGAATATGCAGTATACTGAAAGTGTGCGTGTGTGTGGAGGAGATCATCACGGTGGCAGAATTGACCTCTGAGCAGCTAGAGCATCTTGAAGCGGCGGCAGCAGAACTGATCGAGGTTTTTGAAATTCATTCTCCCCCGGTGCCAGTTGAAAGTATGCTGCAAAACCCCCGCCCTGATATGTGGGAGGAGGTGGACATCAGCCAGCTTTCGGGAACTTTCCTGAGCATCAAGGATCATTATTCACCGCGAATGTCATTGGCGCGGCTGCTGGCACGGCATATTATCGCCAGCGAATGGGGCAGATCACGCGGCATCCCCAACATCCTGTCCGACGATAGCGCGGTGCGCGCCTTTGCGCGGATGTTGATTATGCCCGCCAGCATGGTCCGGGCGTTGAGCGCGGGGGCGCGTAACCCCACTGCCATGAGTATGCATTTTGAGGTTCCCGAAGAAGATTCGCGCCTGCGACTTCAGGAACTCGGCTGAGAATCACTATCGTCTAGCGGCAGCAGGGCGCGGGCATATGCCAGTGCCTGCGCTGCTGTCGTCACCTGCCCTTGCACCTGCGCCTCCGCCAATTCCCGAAGCAGTCGTTTGATCGCCGGTCCGGGCTTAAGCTGTAGGCGTTTGGAGAGCTGGTCACCGCGCAGCAGCGGCGGTGGTGCAACTATCTGTTCATACTGTTCATAATAGGCAAGCAGCAGCATCCGCACACGCTCGACCAACCGCAGCCAGTCATCCTGCATCAGCAGCGCCCCAGCATTACCCAGATAGTGTGCCAGCCCCAGCAGGCAGACACCAATTCCAGCTTCGCCAACCTGCCGCCAGAAGCGGTGCAGTGTCAGCGGTGCGTTATCCGGTAGACTCAGCAGCAGACGACTGTACTGTGTCAGGGTGATGAGGCGGCGTTTTTCGTCATTGCTCAGCCGCAGCGCATCTGCCCGCGCAGCAGCGCGTTCGCCTGCTGCTGCCGATGGGCTGTCGGCGGGCTGGTCAACATCATGCAGCAGCACTGCCAGCGCCAACAGAAACACTTCCGTGCGGTTATTTGCCCAAATGCTGCCAAGCTCCGTTTGCAAACGTGAACGAAACCGGTCAAGCTGGATCACCAGCATGCCCATATCGAAGGTAGCGGCTGTGCCTTCATGGCGTCCGGGACTGATCACTGCAACGATGCGCTTAAGCTGCTCCACGACTGCCAGCGCATACTCCCAGCATGTGCGAGCATGTGGCAGTGATAGCGGTGTCGCTTGCAGAGTCTTGACCTCCGGCAGCACAGGGTTCAGCAGTTCCATGACCGCTGCGACCCGCAGCGCCACTGCCGCACGCGTAAGACTGAGCAGCGCCACCAGCTCATCGCGCAGACGCTCCGGCGAAACCTGGCGCAGCCCGTCCGCTGCTGCGCGGACATCCTGTGCAGTTTCCGACACGATGCGCAGTTGTAACTGCGTGCTTTGCCGCACGGCGCGCAGTGCCCGCAGCGGATCATCTGCCAGCGCATGCGGGGAGCAGCGGCGCAGAATCCTGTTGATGGCGTCCTGTTCACCGTTGAGAGGGTCTATCAATAGTTCCAGATCGCCCCGCAAATCCACTGCCATCGCGTTGAGGGTAAAATCACGGTCTGCGAGATCATCCGCAAGTGATGCTCCGCGAAAACGGGCGATATCCAGTGTCAGTGCGCCAGTTTCCGGCACATCCAGCAGCACCCGCGCCACCCCGCGTGCGTCGTCCAGCACAAAGATGTCGCCGTGCCAGTGGTTGGCAATACGCCGCGCCAGCCGAATGCTGTCCCCCGGTGTTGCCAGATCAAGATCTTTGATCGGACGATGCAGCAGGGCATCGCGCACAGCACCGCCCACCAGATACACGGGCATGGTCTCCGGCAGCAGCGCGTCGCGCAGTGCCAGCACAAAATCCATCCAGATCAGCGGACGTCGGGGAATGCGCGGCGTCAAATCACTCATGACTCATTCAAGGCGTCAAGATTGGCGACCGCAATAAAGGGCAGATTCCTGAATTTTTCATCCAGATCCAGCCCAAAGCCAAAGACAAATTTGTCTTCAATCGTGAAGCCGACATAGTCAATATTAATCTCGACAGTGCGCCGGCTGGGCTTGTTCAGCAGCGTACACAGGCGCACGCTAGCCGGTTTACGCGCTTTGAGGACATCGAGCACAAAATGCAGCGTGTGTCCGCTGTCAATAATGTCCTCCACCAGCAGCAGATGACGCCCCTGCACCCTGCCCGAAAGATCCATATCAATACGTACTTCGCCGCTGGACTCGCGCGCCCCTTTGCCATAACTGGACACCGCAAGAAAGTCGATTTCATGCGGCACACTGATGTGCCGGGTCAGGTCGGAGAGAAACATCACCCCGCCTTTGAGAATGCAAATCAACAGGGGCGGCGGCTGTCCCTCATAATCCTGCGAAATTTGTTGACCAAGTTCGACAATTCGGGCTTGCAGGGTAATTTGGTCAATCAGGACTTCCTGCAAATAGCGCGCATAAGCGGGAGGCATTGCGTTTATCCTTAGGGTCACAAAGTGTAACTGCCCATCCGCATGTGGTGGGCAGTTCCAGGTTTCTGCAAGAACACGTCTGGTATAATAGCTAAAACAGCACCTGCACCGGCAGCCGCCCAAGCAGAATTTCTTCGCCTTTGCGCAGCACCTGCGCCTTATCCGGCTCCAGACGCTTACCACTGACGAAGGTTCCGTTGGTGCTGCCCAAATCGGTGATGAAAAGATGCCCTTCGGACAGATGCAGGCGCGCATGCGCGCGAGACACACCGCGATCAACCGCGCCATAGGTCGTTAGATCAATATCCGGGTCAAACCGGGCGTTCAGGTCTGAGCGCCCAAGCACAATAGACAAATCATCCGTGAGGACAATTCGTTCGATCATGCCCCGGATCATCAGCAGAACTTCTTTTTGCGACCCCAGCGATGACGTGCCCGCAACACTGTCACCACCGAGTTTACGGCGATTCCTGCGCGTGGACGCCAGAATCGCGGTGTCACTCTTTTCTGCCCGAACACGTTTGATCGGTTGCCGCGGGAGTGTTTTGTTATCCTGATCGTCCATAGGTGATCGTTGATCGCAAGAACTCAGTAGAACTTTTTACGTTATTCACGAACTTTGAATGATTATAGCATGACTTCTTGTAGATAACCGAAAATTTTACGGGAATTTGGGTGAACATACAAAAGACTAACTTAGGAGCAGCATAATGGATGCGCGCAAAATCTCGATAGTTCGGGCTGCAACACCGCGCAAAGATGTGCGCGTAACACTGGTACATGGGGGCATCCTTGCCGCGCCGATTGGCACAAGCATTGAAACCCTCCTGCTTGCCGACCAACAGCGGCAACCCGAACGCTATGCCAGCCCGATTATGGGCGCAATCTGCAATGGCAAACTGCGTGAACTGGCGTACTCCATCCGGCACGATTCAACATTGGAACCGGTGCTGCTTTCGAGCAGTGATGGCGGGCGCATTTACCGGCGGTCGCTGGTGCTGCTGCTGGCAACGGCTGCTGCCGAACTGTGGCATGATTGCGATGTCAGTGTGCGTTATGCGGTGCCGGATGGCGGCTTTTACTGTACCACGCTGAACCGTCCGCCGTTCAATGATGACGATCTCGCCCGGCTGGAAGCACATATGCATGCGATTGTCGCTGCCAATGAGCCGATTCACAAGCGCACCGTACCGCTGGACGAAGCGCGTGAGTTGTTCCGGTTACGCGGCGAAACCGACAAGCTGCGCCTGATGGAACAGCGCACCCGCCCCAGTCTGGTGCTGTACACGCTGCGCGGGCGTTCCGACTACTACTATGGCTATATGCTGCCCTCAACGGGCTATTTATCCACATTCCGGCTGGTCAACAGTGGCAAAGGATTCATTCTGCAATATCCCCGGCGCGAATCTCCGGGTGAGTTATTTCCCATCCGTGCGGTAGACAAACTGAGTCTGGTTTTTCAGGAAGCGGACGAATGGCTGAAACGGCTGGGGGTGGAAGACGCGGGTCGCATGAACCGGCTCGTCATTACCAATCAGATTCAGGAGCTGATTCTGGTTGCCGAAGCGCTGCATGAACAGAAAATCGCGCGGGCAGCCGGTGAAATCATGCAGCGCCACCAGGACGGTGTCCGCGTCGTGATGATTGCCGGACCCTCATCCGCAGGCAAAACGACTTTTTCCAAACGGCTGGCGATCCAACTGCTGGCACATGGCATCCGTCCGTTCACACTCGAACTGGACAACTACTTTGTGGACCGCGAGCGCACGCCGCGCGACGAAAACGGCGATTACGACTTTGAGTCGCTGGCGGCAATCAATCTGAACCTGTTCAACCAGCAGCTTGTGCAGCTTGTGCGCGGCGAACGGGTCGAACTGCCGCGTTTCGATTTTTATACTGGCAAAAGCAGCAATGGGCGCGAGGCACAACTTAAAGCCGGACAAGTGATCATCATTGAAGGCATTCACGGGCTTAATCCCGCGCTCGTAACCGATCTGCCACCCGAAAGCCTGTACCGGATTTATGTTTCGGCGCTTACACAGTTAAATCTTGACGCGCATAATCGTGTCCCCACAACCGATGTGCGCCTGCTGCGCCGCATTGTGCGCGACGCGAACACGCGGGGCTACAACGCAACCGACACACTGGGACGTTGGGGCAGCGTGCGCCGGGGCGAAAAACGCAATATCTTCCCCTATCAGGACAATGCCGACTTCATGTTTAATTCCGCGCTGACCTACGAACTGGCGGCGCTGCGCCCACTGGTCGAACCGCTGCTGCTGCAAGTTTCGCCGGGCAGCCCGGCATACATTGAGTCCAACCGACTGCTGTCCTTCCTAAGCTGGGTGCAGCCGCTTACCCCGGCACAGGCAGAGATTATTCCCGATACGTCCATCCTGCGCGAATTTATCGGCAAATCCAGCCTCGAAAACTACCATCCGGCAGATTTCTACAAGGAGCTTGAATAGGGCTAACGAACCTGCCGAAGTTGTAACAACCTTAATTGGCTAATCGGCTCAGCCTCTTCTACAATGGTCAAAGTTTGGTTAGAGATACAATCGGCGACAGGATGGTTATGGGCTACAAACTGGCGATTGATTTTGGGACGACCAACAGCGTGATTGCGCTGTGGCTGGGCGACAACAGCAATGCGGAGCTTCTGCGCATTCCGCAGATCAGCACAGAAGCAACGGAAGAACGTCCGTCATTCGTTCCGTCACTGGTCTATGTCGTGGATGGCAGGGCAGAGAGTATCAGCATGGGGCAGGCGGTGCGTGATCGCGGGCTGGATCGCCAGCACGATAACCGGCTGTTTCGCAATTTCAAGCGGGGTATCGTCGCCGCACCGGCGCCTGATCCGCGTATCATTGATGGCACAGCATGGTCAGACCGTGATGTTGGCAGCCGCTTCATGCGCGCCCTGATTGACTCGCTGCCCTACAAGCCTGACGAAATTGAGCAGTTGGTGCTGTCCGCGCCAGTAGGGTCGTTTGAGGGCTATCTCGCGTGGCTGCACGATGTCATCCAGCTTATTCCAGCGGAGAAAATTCGCATTGTGGATGAGTCAACTGCTGCCGCGCTGGGTTATGCCGTCACCAAACCGGGCGCGCTGGTGATGGTT
>DAOTWP010000009.1:0-16320 GCA_034435675.1 Anaerolineae bacterium | reverse complement strand
GGTGGCGGGCGGCGTGACGGTGGTGGACGACTACGCGCACCATCCGACCGCAATACGCCTGACGCTGGAAGCGGCACGGGCGCGTTTTCCGGGGCAGGCAATCTGGGCGGTGTGGCAGCCGCACACCTACAGCCGCACGGCGGCGCTGCTTGACGACTATGCGCGGGCGTTTGATGCTGCCGATCACGTGCTGGTCATGGACATCTACGCGGCGCGTGAACAGCCTGTGCCCGGTGTGGATGGCGCGGGGGTGGCGGCGGCGCTGCGGCATCCTGACGCGCGACATGCCGGCAGCCTGGTGGGCACGACCCAACTGCTGCTGGCGCGTGTGCAGCCGCCGGCAGTAATTGTGCTGCTGAGCGCAGGCGACGCACCGCAGGTTGGTGTAGACTATTTAGCAGCGCGGCGTACATAAAGGGAACGCGGTGGACACGTTGTTGGCAAAGCTGGGCGAGCACCTGCTGCGTAATGAACCGCTGGCGAAATATACAGCGGCGCGGCTGGGCGGACCGGCAGATTACGTCTACATAGCCCGGAACAGTACGGACGAACTGTTTGAAGTGGTCGGCGCTGCCTGGAAGACCGGCATCCCGGTGCGGGTCATCGGCGGTGGGGCGAACCTGCTCGTGGCTGATGATGGCTTTCGCGGGCTGGTGGTCGTCAACATGGTGACCGAGGTACAGTTTGGCGACTGGCACGACGGGCGCAGTGTTTCGGCGACGGCGGGCACAAGCCTGCATATTCTGGCGCATAAATGCGCGGCACAGGGGCTGGCGGGTTTGGAGTGGGCGGTCAGCGTGCCCGGCACAGTGGGCGGCGCAATCATCAACAATGCCGGGGCGCACGGCGGTGACATGGCGCAGGCGGTGTGTGATGTAGTGGTGCTGGAAGCCGCACGCGGTGTGCAACTGCTGACCAACGCCGACCTTCAGTATGGGTATCGCAGCAGCAGCCTGAAGGCGCGGGCAGATCGCCGCTTTTTGGTGCTGCTGGCAACGCTGGCACTGCCGCCGGGTGACCCGGACACGATTAGAGCGCGTATGCAGGAGAACATCGCCTATCGCAAGCGCACGCAGCCGCCGGGGGCAAGCCTGGGCAGCATTTTCAAGAATCCGCCAGGCGATTATGCCGGACGACTGATCGAAGCAGCAGGGCTGAAAGGCTTCAGCATCGGGCACGCGCAGGTGTCGCCGGTACACGCCAACTTCTTCATCAATACGGGTGGGGCAACGGCGAGCGATTATTACGCGCTGGTGCAGCAGGTGCAGGCAGCCGTGCTCAAGCACAGCGGCGTGCTGCTGCATCCTGAGATTGAATTCCTCGGCGAAGGGTTCACACCCTGAGAACTTGTGCCTTCCGAGTAAACGCTCGCCTGAATAAGGGGGTTAACCCGCTTATGCGCAGGTGTACAGGTGAAAGTTCTAACCCTGAGAATCCGGTTTTACTGTTACAAATGTTGCGGTACAATTCTTGACGGTGGGGTAGCAGCAGGGTTCAATGGCATCATCATCACGCGAAAGACGCCGACTGCGGGCAGTACGCGCTGCCCGTGATCGCCGTGCGCCTGCCATCTGGCACGGGGCGCTGGCGCAGGAACATGCTGCCGATCGCCCGGCGGTGCAGCACGGCACGCGCGGGCGCAGCTTTACAAGCTGGCGGCTGGTCAGCGGGCTGATGTCCGTTGGGCTGGTGGCGCTGCTGCTGATGTTTATGTCGGCGGACATCTTTTATGTGCGCAGTATTGCTGTTGGCGGGCTGAGCACAATGACCAAGGAGGAAATCTTCGCGCTGGCAGATATCGCGGAGATGCACATCTTCTGGGTTAACCCAGAGCAGGTGGCGCAAAATATTCTGCGTTCCCCAACGGTAGCGGGCGTGGAAGTGGTGCTTGGCTGGCCCCCCAATATGGTGCAGATTGTCGTGCGCGAGCGTGAACCGCAGTTGGTCTGGGAGCAGGCAGGCGTAGCGGGGTGGATTGACCTGCAAGGGCGGGTGATGCGCCAACGCGATGACCGCCCCGGTCTGCCACGGGTCATCGCCGAGCCGCAGTTGACCACTCCGCTGGGTCCGAATGATACAGTTCCGGTCGGGGTGGTGCAGGGTGCCCTGCAACTGGTCGCCCTGATCCCGGATGTCCCGGTACTGCGTTATCATCCCGACTATGGTTTGGGTTTTGCAGATCCCGGCGGCTGGGAGGCGTGGTTTGGCAGCGGCACGGATATGCCACAAAAGCTGCTGGTGTATAATGCCCTTGTAGCGAATTTGCAGGCACGCGGCATTCAGCCTGGTGTCATCAACGTGGTGGATCATAACCACCCGTATTACAGTGTGTTGTGGGGACGCTGAAGTCGTTATGCGTGATCTGGTTGTAGGGATTGATGTAGGAACGCACAAAATCTGTACGATTGTTGGCGAAGTCCGCCCGGACAGTATCTTTGTGGTTGGCGTGGGCATTGAGCCGAGCCGGGGGATGAAAAAGGGCGTCGTCAATGATATGGGACAGCTCACCGCCGCGATTTCCGCGTCTGTGCATAAGGCGGAAAAAAGCAGCGGTTTTGATATTGAGCGCGCATTTGTCAGCGTTGCCGGCAGCCATATCGCCTCCATCAACAGCCGCGGTGTGGTGGGCATCACCGGGCAGCGCGGCGTGCGAATAGAAGACCTGGACCGCGCGATGGAAGCCGCCCGCGCGATTGCCATTCCGCACAACCGCGAGGTGCTGCATGTGGTGCCGCGCAGCTATTCGCTGGATGGGCAGGATCGCGTGCGCAGCCCCATCGGCATGCACGGCTTCCGGCTGGAAGTCGAGGCGCACATCATCACCGCGTCGTCCACCAGTGTCGCCAATCTGGAGCAGTCGGTGCAGGGGGCTGGTGTGGCGGTAGACCGCTTCATCCTTAACCCGCTGGCGGCGGGTGATGCGATATTGACCGATCAGGAACGCGAGATGGGCGTGGTCGTCATTGACATTGGCGGCGGCACGACCGATCTGGCGATCTTCATTGAGGGCACAGTCTGGCATACAGCGGTGATTCCGGTGGGGGGTGACCATATCACCAATGACATTACCCACTGGATGCATGTACCGTTCGAACTGGCAGAAGCCGTTAAAATTCAGCACGGGCATGCGCAGGTGAAGGGAGTCAACCCGCTGGAAACTTTCCTTGTGCAGCCATTTGGCGAAGGTATGCCGACAGAAGTGCAGCGCGCCGACTTGACGATGGTCATCGAAGCGCGTGTGGAAGAGATTTTTGAACTGGTGCAAAAAGAAATCAAGCGTTCCGGCTATGACGGGCTGCTGCGGGCAGGCGCGGTACTAACCGGCGGGGTTGCCAAACTGGCAGGCATCCAGCAAATCGCGCAGCAGGTTTTGGGGTATCCTGTGCGCGTCGCCAAACCGGAACGGTTGACCGGCATGGCAGACACGCTCAAGCACCCCTCGTTCAGCACCAGCGTTGGGCTGCTGCGGCTGGGTCTGCAAATGGATGCCGCCGCGCCGGATCTGCCGCCAGCAAATGGCGCTCCGCTGCCGGGCGCGAAAATCGGGAGCCTGCTGGGGAACTTTTTCCGCCGCCTGCTGCCGGATAACCCGGAAGAATAACGGCGCAGGGCGCAGGGCTGATTTGCCGAATAAAACAATATCGTTACAATTGTGAATCAAAGCAGCGTGCGCAAGTCCGCTGCTATTGGACGAGGGGATCGCGCATATGGATAATCACGAAATCGTACCGGGTGAACATTTCGCCCAAATCAAGGTCATCGGGGTTGGTGGTGGGGGGAGCAATGCCGTCAATCGCATGATCAATGAAGGACTTGGCGGCGTTGATTTCATCGCTGTTAACACGGACAATCAGGCGTTGATGCTTGCCAGAGCGAAAACCCGCGTGCGAATCGGGGACAAACTGACGCGCGGCTTGGGCGCGGGCGGCAACCCGGAAATTGGGCGTAAAGCCGCCGAAGAAAGCAGCGAGGAACTTTATGAAGTGCTGCGCGGGGCGGACATGGTCTTCATCGCCGCGGGCATGGGCGGCGGCACGGGCACGGGCGCTGCGCCGGTAGTGGCGCAGATTGCCAAAGAACTTGGCGCGCTGACCATTGGCGTCGTGACGAAGCCGTTCACATTTGAAGGCTCGCGCCGCCAGCAGGCGGCAGAAGCCGGGATCGAAAATCTGAAAACGCAGGTGGACACCCTGATTGTCATTCCCAATGACCGACTGCTCCAGATTGCCGACAAACGCGCCAGTTTGCAGCAGGCGTTTTCGCTGGCGGACGATGTGCTGCGGCAGGGTATTCAAGGGATTTCGGAACTGATTACCGTCCCGGCGCTGATTAATCTGGACTTCGCCGATGTGCGCACGATTATGTCCGAAGGCGGCGCGGCGCTGATGGCTGTGGGACGGGCGACAGGCGATGATCGCGCCCGCAAGGCGGCAGAAGCGGCGATCAGCAGCGGGCTGCTGGATGTGACCATTGACGGCGCGCGGGGTATCCTGTTCAACATCACTGGCGGTCCAGACCTGAGCCTGTTCGAGGTCAATGAGGCAGCGGCGATTATCAAGGAAAGCGCGCATCCTGAAGTGAACCTGATCTTCGGTGCCCAGATTGACGACGGCATGGGCGACGAAGTGCGTATCACCGTGATTGCTACCGGGTTCGAGCAGAGCCGCAGCGTAAAGGTGCGCGAGGCACAGCAGCGCCAGCAGTTGCAGCAGGGACGCCCCGGTCAGCGCCCGGCACAGCAGGGTTATCCCGCACCGGGCTACCCGCAGTACCAGCCGCAGCCGCAGCAGTACCAGCAGCCGCAGCCCCCGGCGCAGCAGCCACAGCAGTACCAGCAGCCGCAGCCCCCGGCGCAGCAGCCACCCGCAGCCCCACCGCCAGCGGCAAACGACAGCCCCTCGCGGGTGTACGAAGAAGATGATATCGAAATCCCGACCTTCCTGCGCAAACGCGGGCGGTAATGGGATAAACAAGGATAAGGGGATTTTGCGCTCTAAGAGAATAGTCGGTTATCGGTAGGGTTGAGGCATGCCTCAACCCTTCAAGAAACATTGTTCGATCTAATTCTTAACCTGCATAATCTCCCTGTTTAGCAAACTGCCCTTTGGCGTCACTTCATCCTCTTGTTCCGCAGGGGCGCACATGAGTCGTGTGCCCCTGCTGTTTTGCGCGCCCGCTGCCCTGTTACGGTCCTGCTTCGCACGCTGCCAGCGCCGTCTCCAGATCAACCACAGCCGCCGCGTTATAGTCCACCTCTTGCGGGCGCGTGAGCTGCGCCACCGGGCAGCCGTAGGTTGGCGAGAGCAGCCAGATTGAACGCACCGGATCTGCCGTGCTGCTGCGCGCGACTGCCAGCAGGCGTCCATCGGGCGACAGGCTCACGCCGGTAATGCTGTCGGTATCCAGGGTCAGCGGCAGGGCGAAGCGTTCTCCTTCCAGCAGCAGGCTGAAAAGCTGCACGGTGGCGAACGGCTCGGTCAGGGCGGTGTAGAACAGTTCGTCCCCGCTGGCACTCCACGTGAGTGCGCTGGGGGCGCTGACGGTCGCAGTCAGAATTTCCGCCGTGCCTGCCGCCACATCGACCAGCACCAGCCACGCCGCTTCGGGTCCATCCGCCTGCAAGAATGCCGGGTCTGCGGCGAAGAAGGCGATCTGTGTGCCGTCGGGTGACCACACGGGCGTGACCTTCGCCGCCCAGGGCGGAGCGATCAACGCGGCGATGGACTGCGGCGCAAGCACGCGCAGACCATCGCCATCGCTGTTGATCACATAAAGCTGGTAATAATCGGCATCACGCTGCGAGAAAAAGGCAATTTGCGTGCCGTCCGGCGACCAGACCGGCGCGAAATCACTGCCGCCCGGCGGGGTCAGGCGCTGCTGCTGACTGCCATCGGGCAGCATGGCATACAGTCCGAACTCGCCGTCGCGCCGCGCCACGAATGCCACCCGCTGCCCATCCGGCGCCCAGACCGGCGTGAGATCGTCCGTGGTGTTGTCTGTCAGTCGCACGCGCTCACCGCCCGCCGCGTCGATTACGAACAGCTCGAAGCCGCTGGTCGCAACGGGTCCCGCTGCCGAACGGTAGAGAATCCTTGTGCCGTCGGGCGACCACACTGCCTGCGAGTCCCTGAACTCGTCAAAGGTTAACTGGCGCAGGTCACTGCCATCGGCATTGACGATAAACAGGTCGGGCTGCCCCGCCACGCTGGACTCAAAGACGATGCGCGTGCCATCCGGCGACCAGACCGGGTGATCATCCGCCTCGCGTACCGCCATCCGCGCGGCGACCTGCGCGGCGACCTGCGCCGCGACCTGTGCCGTGTGCGCGTGGGCGACCAGCGGCAGCGCCAGCAGCAGTCCCAGCGCTACAAACCGAACAGGATGCATGGGTTGTACCTCCGAAATACACTTTGCCGGTGCCATTCAGTCTATTCAAAACGCTTGCTGCCGCCTGCCAGTTGTCCGGCGGGTGTCCTGCGCGCCGCCCATGCCTGCCGGACGCTGTGCGTATGGTGACAAAGATCACGGGCTGTGCCTGCACTGCGTCAGTTAACACCTGTCAGAATCACCATTACAGTGAAGCTAACGCCCGCTGGCATTCACCCGCCGGCGGATCCGCTCCTGATGAAAGGTTCAAACGGATGAAAAGCTTACTGTTCTTCTGTGGGCTGCTGCTGCTGGGCGTGCCGGTACTGGCGCAGCAGCAGGCTGATGAGGTTTGTCCGGTAGTGGTGGAAACGGCGCTGGCAGCGTTGGATCGCCTGTGCAGCGAAACCGGGCGCAACGAAGCCTGTTACGGGCATTTTGCGCTGCAAGCGGAGGCACAGCCGGGGGTAACGGGGCTGGCATTTGCGCAGCCGGGCGATATCGCACAGGTGGCGGATATTCAGCGGCTGACACTGACACCGATGGATACGGAAACGCAGGCGTGGGGCGTGGCGCTGCTGCGGCTTCAGGCGAATCTGCCCGACTCGCTGCCGGGGCAGAATGTGACCATGCTGCTGTTTGGCGCCGTTGATCTGAGCGCCGCCGAGGACAGTCCCGGCACGCCGATGCAGGCGTTCTATTTCCGCAGCGGCATTGGTGACGCCCCCTGCGCCGCTGCGCCGGAAAGCGGCATTGTGCTGCAAACACCGGAAGGCGCGGGTCAGGTGCATTTTACGGTCAATGGGGTGGACATCCGCATGGGGTCAACGCTGCTGCTGCAAGCACAGCCCGCCGACGCCCTGTACGTGCATGTCCTGGAAGGTGAGGCGTTCGCGCAGGTTCCGGATCAGCCCGCGCAGCCTATCCCGGCGGGAACACGGCTGGTGATTCCACTGGATGCCGAAGGGCTGCCCACCGGCGAGTTAGGCGCATTGCAGCCGTACAGCGAAATGCTGATTGAACCGCTGCCGCCCGTGCTGGCAGTCTGCCCGCGCCCGGTTGAGCCATCAATCCCCGGCGAACTGGTGGTGATGGAGCCAAGCTGTGAGGCGAGCAGCGTTGTCCACAGCACCGAACGCAGCATCTTTATCTATCAGGCGAGCTACGGCTTTATCCCCGATAACCCTGAACCACCGGAACATGAAATGGGGCTTTCGCCACAGCAGATTTTTGACACGGTGAGCTTCACGGTACAGCTTAACGATGGCGCGCCGCTGCTGCCATCCAGCGGCAAATTCTGGTATTACGGCGGCGGCATGAGTCATGTGCAGCAGCAGTTCTTCGTGGGACGACTGGCACCCGGCACGTATCTGGCACATGAGCAGTGGCACCTCAGTGGCATTTCGGGCAGCGAATTCTGCACGTATGTGGTCGAATAATACGGTTCGCAAGCTGGTCTGTCGCGCGCATGTATTGGCACAGCCGGGCAGTGTATAATCAGGGTCATATGCCAGCAGAAGGTCGCGCGGCAGGTGTCACCTGCGGCTGACGACCTTTGCAATCACCATACGGAGTAACTCAATGGCAAAACAATACGATGTTGTTGTGCTGGGAGCGGGTCCGGGGGGCTATGTCGCCGCGATTCGCGCCAGCCAGCTTGGTCTGAAAACCGCCGTCGTCGAAAAACAGTACTGGGGCGGCGTCTGTCTGAATGTGGGCTGCATCCCGTCCAAAGCGCTGCTGCGCAACGCCGAACTGGCACATATTTTCACCAAAGAGGCGAAAGACTTTGGCATTCAGGTCAGCGGTGAGGTCACACTGGATTACGGCGCAGCGTTCAAGCGCAGTCGCCGCGTGGCAGATGGGCGCGTGAAGGGCGTCCACTTCCTGATGAAGAAGAACAAGATTGACGAGTTCGACGGCTGGGCGAGCTTCACCGATGCCAGGACGCTCACGGTGGCGCTCAACGCGGGCGGCGAAGAAACGCTGACGTTCAAACACCTGATTCTGGCGGCGGGCAGCACCACGCGCCTGATCCCCGGCAGCAAGCTCAGCGAGCGTGTTGTCACCTACGAAGAGCAGATCATGGACGACAAGCTGCCCGGCAGCATCGTCATCTGCGGCGCGGGCGCAATTGGCATGGAGTTCGCCTACATCATGCACAATTACGGCGTGCAGGTGACGGTGGTCGAATTCCTGGAGCGCGTGCTGCCGCTGGAAGATGAGGAAGTCAGCGCGGAACTCGCCAAGCAGTACGCCAAAATGGGCGTCAAGCTGCTGACCGGCACAAAAGTCGAAACCATCGAGGACACCGGCAAGGGCGTCAAAGTCACCGTCACCGGCAAGGACGGCAAACAGCAGGTGCTGGAAGCCGATAAGTGCTTGCAGGCGATTGGTTTTTCGCCGCGCACACAGGGCTACGGGCTGGAAAAAACCGGCGTCAAGCTGACGGAACGCGGTGCGGTGGAGATCAACGGCAGGATGCAGACCAGTGTGCCGCACATCTACGCCATTGGCGACGTGACCGGCAAGCTGATGCTGGCGCATGTGGCAGAGGCAATGGGCGTGATCGCGGCGGAGAACATCGCCGGGGCAGCAACGATTGAACTGGATTACGACATGCTGCCGCGCGCGACCTACTGCCAGCCGCAGGTCGCCAGCTTCGGCTACACCGAAAAGCAGGCGCGCGACAAAGGCTACGACATCAACGTCGCCAAATTCCCGTTCATGGCGAATGGCAAGGCGCACGGGCTGGGCGATACAGTAGGTTTTGTCAAGCTGATCAGCGATAAAAAGTACGGGGAAATTCTCGGCGCGCACATGATCGGACCGGATGTCACCGAACTGCTGCCAGAGCTGACGCTGGCGCGTTATGCCGAACTCACCCCGGCGGAAATCGCCCGCAATGTCCACGCGCACCCCACGCTGAGCGAGGCGCTCAAAGAGGCGGCGCACGGGCTGGAAGGGCACATGATTAACCTGTAGCGACTGCTCAACAGGGAAATCCCATCGGTACAGGGACGGATAGGAAGGCGCGAAGAACTGCTGTAAGGCAGCGGACAACACTCGCCGCTGCACTACCCTTTGCTTTGCGCCTCCCGGTTCAATTGCGTTTTACAGCCACCAGGGTCGCAGTTACCCCGCCATTGCCATGCTCATGGCGCTGCGCAGGTCACGGTCACTCGCCAGCCCGTAGAACGTGCGCACCACGCGCCCTTCTGCGTTGAGTACCACCGTGCGGGGAATGGAGTCGACATTGTAACGCGACACCAGCCCGTAATTGGCACGATCATCAGTGTCAACCCAGTAAATGTTGATGACACCATCGTATTCCCGCGTGAGGACTTCCATCGTCGGGTCCTGACGGCGGCACACGCTGCACCATTCCGCATGGAAATACAGCACCGTCGCCGCGCCATCCTCCCCGACAAACTGCGTATCCGGCGCGGCAAACGTGGAACTGCCTGTCGCGCGTTCGCTTGCCAGCGAGATCAGGAACAACACAAAGAAACCGACCACACAGCCCAGCGCCAGCACATACATGCCCGTGCCAAATGCCGATTTCGCCGCATCGCCCCGGCTGCGCGGCGGCAGGATCACCTGCGGCGTGTCAGCCAGCGCGGCGTTGTAGGGCAGGGCGTTATCGTCGTCATCAAAGCTAAGCCCCAGCGCACTCAGGGCAGTATCGGGCTGCTCCAGCTCAAAGCGCAGCACTGTGCCGCCCACGCGCAGGACACTGTCGGGAACCAGCCGTGCTTTGTTGACCTGTTCGCCGTCCACGCTGATTGTCTCTGCGGCAGCATGGGTTTTGAGATACCAGTCACCCTGTTCGCTGCGGGCGATCAGCACATGAATCGGGTAGATGCGCGGATCGTTAAGGACGAGATCGCAGCGCGGGTCACTGCCAATGACAAACACGGGGACAGCGGCAAGCCGTGTCTGGCGGGTTTGCAGCGGCACGCGCGCACCGTCGCGCGTGGTCAGAACTGCCTGCTGGTTGTTCATGGATTCCCCCACCAATAAAGGAAATGATGATCTTATGCACCAAGAATGACTATCTCTATCCTAACGCTGTCAGAGGCACGGGGTCAAGCGATGTTCGTAAAGAATTCATGCGCCGGATGTAATACCCCCTGTTTTCGGGGGCAGACCGCCGCTGCCCCGTAACTTTCGCACAGTTCGGACGGTCATCTGCATAGCGGGTGCCGCGTACCTGTGGTATTGTGCTGCTAGGCGCCAGTGCTGCACGCGCCCGCGCTGTCCGATTGCGCTGCACCCGGAAGGATATTTCGATGCTGAGATTGTTTGCTCTTGTGCTGCTGCTGTTTGCCGCTGCTGCGTGTGCGCCTGCCGCCACTGAAGCGCCGCCGCTGCCGACTTCGGCGGTGCTGCCCACACTGCCGCCGGACACGCCCACAACGGATGCCCCGGCGGGAACGCCGGAGAGCGCCGCGCAGGACGCCGAACCGACGCTGACGCCAACCCTTACGCTTTCGCCCACTACCACGCTGAGTCCGACGCCGTCGGTAGTACCCAGCAGCACCGCAACCCCGCCGCCGACCCGCACGCCGGTGGTGCGCCCCACGCTGGCGCCAACACTGGCAGCAATTGCCAGCGCTACCGCCGCACCGGTGTTTGTCACGCTGACGCCCGCGCCGGATGGTGCGAATGCCGGGCTGCGCGGAGCAGACGTGATCATCAGCGAACGCCAGTTTCAGGAAGAATTGAACTTGCAGATTGCAGGCAATCCGGCGATTCAGGGCGCGCTGGTGGATTTTACGCCGCAGGGCATGGATATTCAGATTACCGCATCGGGCGGGCAGGCAATGGTCAGCGGCAATATCATCTTCGAGATTACGCTGGTGCAGCAGGAAGGCGGCGGCGAACGCTTCATCGCGGCGCAGATTGTGGATATTCAGACCAACGCGCCGGAGCCGCCGGAAGGCTTTGTCAACACGATCAACACCGAACTGTTCCCCGCACTGGTCGCCACGTTTGACACCATCCTCAGCGGACGTGTGGGGGCGGATAACAACCTCGAAGACTTCGTCATCACCGACACCGAGATGCAGATTTTTCTGGTCGTGCCGGGCGGCTGATGCCGGTCCCGGTAGCAAATCAAGCAAAATTGAGGGTAGAATGGCGGTTGTAGCCACGCAGCCGCCTTTGTCCGTCCACGCAAAGTCACAGAACAAAACAAACGGCACCAAAGATCGCATCCTTTCAGGAGTGAGCAAATGCCCGACCAATCGCACAACCGCGCGCAGCAGTATCAGGCGGCGCTGGAGCAGCAGTACCGGCGTGCCCTGGCATTGAAGGAGCGGCAGCAGTTTGATGCTGCCATCGCCGCGTTTGAGCAGTGTTTTGCCGTTGCCGTGCAGTACGGCGCGCCCTTCACCCTGCCGCAGTATGTGGATGTCATGCTGATGATCGGGTTTTGCCACGCTGACCAGCATCACTGGAAGCAGGCACTGGAGGTCTACCACACGCTGGAAAGCGTGCTCAATCAGGAAGGGGAGTGGTTCCGGCAGATCCCGCGCGGGCTAAAGCTGGCGGTGCAGCCGGATTTTGACTTCGCCTTCGCCCTGGCGACAGTAGCCGAGTCAATTGGCTTAGCCTATGACAACGACGGACAGCCGGAGCGTTCGCGCCCGTATTTCCGTTCCAGCATTGCCACCTACCTCAAGCTGGACATGAAGCCCAGAGCCGCCAAGACCTTCTATTTCTTCGGCGTTGGCTGCGCGCGCCACAGCCGTTGGGATGATCTGGCGATGGCGGGCGACAAGCTGTTCAACTTGGGCGTTGCGCTCGACGATGTGAATTACCAGGTTGAGGGGTTGCATTTCGGCATTCAGGCGGCGGCGAATCGCAACCAGCCTGACGCCCTCGTCACGTATCTTGAACAGGTGATTGCCATTGAGCGGCGTGTGGGGCACCCGGATTTGCGCAAGGATGAGCAGCTTCTTGCCAGCGTGCGCAGCCGCGTGGGCAAAACCAGTGGCGGTGGCAGCAGTGCGGGCGGGCTGCTCGACCGGGTGCAGCAAACGGTGGTGCGTTTTGCCGCCGCAGCCTGCAAGTGTCGCGTGGCGCAGCTCGACAACGGCGCTTTTGTGGGGCTGCGCGACGGCAGCAATCAGCGCTGCTGGGCGGTGGTGATTGATGAGATGACGGACGCTACCGCCGCCGGGTTTGGGGAGTCGCAGCGCGGCGTTGAACTACATCTTGTGCAGTCACCGAGCGCGATGGTCCAGGTCAGGGAAGCGGACTCCGGACGGCTCGTTGTGCGCATTGGCGTGGAGTGGCAGGTGCCTAACGTCAACAAGACAGGTTTGATGATTCTACACACCGAGACGATTGACGCCAACGCTGACCAGCTTGCCCGCACACTTCAGGATTTCATGAAAGCCGGGCGACTCGTCGTCAAGGATGGTTGCTTGATTTGCACGATGAAACCACGGAAGGGCTGAACCTCTGCGCTGAATGGTACGCTGAGCTTGCCTTTCATTTTCCCCTGGGTGCACAATGTCCGCGCTTGGGCGTGCAGTAATTCGCGCCTGAGTGCGTTTTTGTTTGCAGCGTTAACGCAAAAAGCTGACGGATACACATGACCGCACAATGGAAGTCATGCCGGGTATGACACCTCAGGACTGGAGTGACCGGGAGCTGATCGAACGCATCCCGCAGGAGCCAGATTTGTTCCGCGAGCTGTACCGCCGCTACTTTTCGCGCGTCTATGCCTATATCGCTTACCGTGTGGGGCGCAGGCAGGATGTCGAGGATTTAACGGCAGAGACCTTCACGCGGGTTGTGGAACATATCGGGCGTTTCGAGTATCGCGGTGAGGGATCGTTTGCCGCGTGGTTGTTTCGCATTGCGCATAATCAGGTCAGTTCGTTCTATCGCAGCCGGGCGCACAGCGCGCTGTCGCTGGATGACCTGCCGGAACTGCACAGCAGCAGCGCCACGCCAGAACAGGGGCTGCTGCTGCAGGAGCGCTTTGCCGCGCTGCACACGGCAATTCGCGCCCTGTCGCCGCGCCGGCAGGAGATTGTCACGCTGCGCTTTTTCGGCGGGCTGCGCAATCAGGACATCGCCGCCGTGCTGAATCTGGATGAGCGCACGATTGCGAGCCACCTGTCACGCGCGCTTACCGATTTGCAGCGTGCCTTTGCCGATGACAGCTATGTTGCCCCGGAGGCGGCGCGATGAATGACCACGACCCCCGCCCGCAGGAGTTGTTCGACCAGCTCAATGCCCTGTTGGGAGACGGAAAACCAGGTAAAGACCGTCTGGTGAATGCCATGACCGACACACATCCGCAGGCAGACGCGCAGTTTCAGCGTCGCCTTGAAGACCAGTTGCTTATGCAGCTAAAGGCAGAACTGGCGACCGCTGTGCCGCCTGCTGCCAGCTATGAAAGGAAGCTTGACTCTATGCAGGCAAATCCTGTATTGATCCCCCCTGCTCGTTTGTCCAGCCGCGCTGTGCGGCAGGGTGTCGTTCGACACATACCGGTGACCCTCGCCGCCGCGCTGTTTGCCGCGCTGGTGGGCGTTACCCTGCTGTTCATCAACAACCTGCCTTCAGGCGGTTTTGTCCCGGCGGCGTCCGGGTTTGAGGCACAGCAGACGGATGCTGCGCCAGCCTGCACGCCGGGTGCAGGCAGTGTCAGCGTCTATGTGGTGCAGTCGGGTGATACGCTGGCGAGCATTGCCCAACAGGCGAATGTGGAGCTTGCCGCGCTGCTGGCGGCAAACTGCCTGAACGAGGCATCCGCCACGCTGCTGCAAGTCGGGCAAACGCTGTATATTCCTGTTTCGCCGAACATGCTCCCGCCGAATGCGCTGACCGCGACTGCCATTGTCGGTGGCGGTCCTACCCTTGTGCCGTCGCCGTTCATAATAACTGCGACTCCCGTCGGTGGCGCGGCTCCTGCGGTTCTGCCGTCGCCGATCATAGTGACCGCGACCATTGCCGGTGGCGAGGTGACACCAGTGCCGCCTGATGGCATTCCAGCGAATGTTGTGCCCGCTGCGGGGTTGCAGCCGGTGGTCATCGCGCTGGTGGACATTCCTTACGGTACGCCGATCACTGCTGACATGCTGGCAGTGACGTACTGGCAGCCGGAGCAAGCGCCGCGCCTTACAGCGGACAGCATTGACGATGTTGTCGGACTGTATGCCATCAGCGCAGTTGCCCGCTACCAGCCTGTGATTGTTTCCGCGCTGGTGGAAAGCCTGCAAACCGCGAATGGCGATCCGGTCCTGCCGCCGGGGACGGTGGCGATATCGGTGCGAATGGAAAATATTCTGGCACCCGATGGACTGCAATTGACGGTGGGGAGCATGGTGGACGTGTGGGCGAACTTCCTGTTTGTCTCCGCCGATTCTCCGCCAAATACACGACCGGTGTTGAGACTTGAGCGTATGATTGTCAATGCCCGAGTCGTGCAGATTGGCACAGATACGCAGGTCAGCGCGGAAGTGAGTATCTATTCAGCGGATATCATCGTCCTCGCGGTTACACCCCACGATGCTGAGGTGTTTGCTTTCCTGCTGCAATCGGGCGTGCCGATCCTGCTCGTACCTGGCGGAGAGATACCGGTTCTTCCGGATAATGTGACGCTGGCAACCCCGACTGCCACCAGCACGTTCACGCCGACGTTAGTGCCCACTCTGCCGCCGACAGAGACGGCAACACCGACCTGGACGCCGACTTCATCGGGCGGTTAAAGCGGCGCAAACGGCGGGGCGGCGCACTCTGGGGCGATCTGCATGCCGGCAGGTCGCCCCCACGCATAGCGGTTATGCCCAGCCTTCCAGCGTTTGTTTGAGCGTCAGCAGGAAGGCGTCGCCCACCGCGCCGTCTGCCACGCGGTGGTCAAATGTCAGCGAAACATAGCAGCACGGGCGAATGGCGATGCTGCCGTTAAGCACCTTGACACGGTCTTCGAGCATACCCACGCCCAGAATGCCGACCTGCGGCTGGTTGATAATCGGCGTGGCGAACAGGCTGCCGCTGACGCCGTGATTGGTGATGCTGAATGTGCCGCCCTGCACCTCGTCGGGTTTGAGCTGTTTTGCCCGCGCCCGCGTCGCCAGATCATTGACCGCGCGCGCCAGCCCCATCAGGTTCAGGTCCTGCGCGTCCTTGATGACCGGCACAATCAAGCCATTGTCCAGCGCGACCGCCATGCCCAGATTGATGCGGTGATGCAGGTAGATACCCTGATCGGTCCACTGCGCGTTGAGATAGGGGTTTGCCTGCAGCGCCTTCACGCTGGCGGCGGCAAAATAGGCGGTCAGAGTCAGGTTGATGCCGCGTTTGGCATAGTCCGCCTTGTTGGCGGTCCGGTGCGCCATGACTGCGGACAGGTCAACTTCAAACACAGTGGTCACATGCGGCGCGGTTTGCAGCTTGCTGCGCACCATGTGTTCCGCGATGGATTTGCGCATCGGCGACAGCGTGACCAGTTCGCCGTCTGCCCCTTCCGGGATCGGTTCTACCGGGTGGACGCGCTGTGCACCTGAACCGGCGGCAGGCGAGACGCCCGGCGGCGCGGCAGACGTGGGCGCGGCGGGGGCTGGGCGCTGGGTTGAAAACGGCGGCGGCGCGCTGGGGCGTTCGTCGCGCAGGGTTTCGGGCAGTGCCGCAGTTCGGGGCGCTGCGGTATCGCCTTCGGAGCCGAGTTCATAGTCAACGGTGGACTTAAACAGGTCGCCGCTGCCGGGGCGATCCCAGGGCGCGGCTTCAGCGGCGCTGGCACTGCGGGGCTGCTGCCCGCCGGCGAGATACGCCTCGACATCCTTTTTGGTGATGCGTCCTTCGCGCCCTGTGCCCTTAATCTGCGCCAGGTCAAGCCGATGCTCTGCTGCCATGCGCGCGACACCGGGTGTGACATGCCCGCCGTATGCCGGGGCGGTGTGGGCCGCAGGCTGCGGGGCTGCCGGGGTG
>DAOTWP010000008.1:0-1770 GCA_034435675.1 Anaerolineae bacterium | reverse complement strand
TGGCATTGGCCGGACGCGCCAGCGCCCAGCGCACCCCGATAGCTGTCGGCACAGCCGTGACCTGCATGGGCGGAACCAGCAGCAGGGTTATCAGTACAATGACCGCGTTGAACCCGGCTCCCGCAAAGGCCGGCCACAGGAACACCCGCAGGGCATACAGCGCGCCGCTCAGTACACTGAACCAGCTCAAAAAGATCAGCGCCGGGGCAGTCAGCCGCAGCAGATCAGCCGCCAGGTTCAGGGTCGCTTCATCAAAGCCGCCGCCCACAAACCCGACGATCTGCGGCGCGAAAATTTCCAGCGCGATCACCAGCACCGCCAGCACCACCGTCACGAGACTGAGCAGCACCGAAACCAGCCGCCACAATGCCTGTTTGCCTTCTCGCGTGGCGACCTCGCTCAACACCGGGATAATGGCGCTGTTCACATGTCCGGCGATCAGCAGATCGTAGAGCGCTTTGGGCACGATCACCGCCACGTTGAAGGCATCCACCGCCGCTGTCGCGCCGAACAGATTGGTCAGGGTGACTTCGCGCAGCAGGCCAAACAAACGGCTGGCGACGTTACCCAATGCCAGGACGCCGGTTGCGCGGGCCACACCGGCATTGGTTTCGACCTGAGTTTCGAGAGACGCTGCGGAATTGACGGGGGCAGAATCGGATGCCATCAATAGGGTACGCCTGTTCGACGGACACAAAGCAGTCTAAGCTGTTGGAGAGCCGCCGGGGTCGGAACCCAGAACGAGCGTCCATCATTTTAGCATCGCTGCGTCAAAAGAAAACAGGGCGTGTTCAGAAGGCTTTTCCGCAGCCCGGAATCAGAACGCCAGAGTGCGGACGGATGGGGCCTTTTCTGAACCGGGGGTACATTCCTTAACAATCCTGCCCTATAATCAACCCATTCCACAATCTGTGCCCTGCATGTTCACAGCGCCGCTATGCAAATCGCCACCTGTCTTTGACTCGGCACGTCACGCTGTGAACGCCGCACTGTTTTTCAGGAGCTACCAATGACCCAACCGATCACCATTCATTTTGTCCGGCATGGCGAAGTCCACAACCCGGAACAGGTGCTGTATGGCCGCCTGCCTAATTACCGCCTGAGCGACAACGGCCAGAAGCAGGCCAAAGCTGCCGCCGACTACCTGCGTGAACGCCCGCTGGCCGCGATCTTCAGCAGCCCGCAGCAGCGCACACAGGAAACCGCCGGGTATATTGCCGCGCATCACCCCCACCTGACGGTGCATGTGGACGAACGCATCAACGAAATCCACACCCCGTATGATGGCACGCCGCTGAACAAGCTGGCCTCGCTGGGCTGGGACTTGTACACCGGGATCGGGCCGGAATATGAACAGCCGGCGGATATTCTGCGCCGCACGCGCGATTTTATCGCCCATGTGCGCCGGGAGTGCGCCGGGCAGGAAATCGCCGCTGTGACGCATGGCGATGTGGTGGCCTTCATCTTCATGTTCGCCAAAGGGGTGGAGCCAGCCGCCGGTAAAAAGGTCAGCTTTACGCAGCTTGGCCTGCCGGAAATTTACCCGTCCACCGCGTCAGTTTCAACGCTGACTTACCAGACCGCCGACCCGGACGAAGTGCCGGAATACAGCTACAAACGGCCGTATTAGACAGTCAATAGTCTGAAGTCCAGAGTCGATAGTCAAGAGATAAAATCTGGTGTAGCTGAATGGCGACATGAGCGACCATCGATTTCTGGCTTTATTCTTGTCACCGCAGTCGGAACTTCAATCGTAGACCACGCGGCCCT
>DAOTWP010000007.1:0-5048 GCA_034435675.1 Anaerolineae bacterium | reverse complement strand
GCGCGTAGTCGGTCAGATAGGGGTAGATATTGCCGGAGGCGGTTTCCAGCACGGCGAACAGCACCGAGTTACGGCGCAGCCAGTTCACCAGCGGGGGGGCATCTGGCGGCGGGGGCACGGTCAGGTCGCCCGCCCCGCGTGGGGCATCCACGCGCCCCTGCGTGATCGCCAATCCAAAGTCTTCGTTGAAGTCGTTGCCGAAGAACTGCCACAGCACCAGCCGGGGACGCAGCGGTTCGGCATAGGTGCGGATCATGTTCAGGTGGCTGACGCTGCCGGTGGCGGGCTGTCCCAGATTGACTGTGCCCAAGCCCGTGTCACGCTCGAAGACTGTCACCCAGCAGTCGTCCAGGTCGGTCAGGCAGAAGGTGAAGCTGTCGCCGACAGTGACAGCCTCAACGAGATAGTCCACCGGGCGCGCGCGGAAGCCCATGCGGCTGCCCCACAGCGGAATGGTGCTGTAGGTGAAGGTGTGGTGTGTGCCCACCGGCTGCGTGATGTCCGTCAGGTTGGGCAGCATCATGAACCCATGATCGGTGTCGGTGGTCATGTAATCAATGGTCGTGGCGCGAAAGGGACGCCCCTCAAGCACGTAAACCGCGCCAATTTGCAGCCGCACAGGCAATTGCGCCGCGAAGACCCGCAGCATAATTTCCAGCAGGGCGATGATGACCAGCGCCCAGATGACGAGGACCAGCAGAAAGCGGCGAAATCTGCCCATGATGCGTCACTGTCTCAAATCTACGTGTGCCAGAACCGGGGCATCATGGTAGTGGGTTTGTCTGCGCCGGGCAAGTGGCGAGTGCGCGCAGCGGGGGGAAAATACAACCGGGCGCGAGACTGTAGCGTGTTCTGCGCCCGGTACGAGTTTATGCGGTTATGGACTGCACACTGCGCAGCCCGGAATGTGACGCTTAGGCGTTGCCCATCGCGGAGCCGACGAAGCCGCCGACCAGACCGAGAATGAAGTAGATAATCGCCAGCACAACCACGCCCACGAGCAGAATCGAGATGATGTCTGCTGAGGCACCGCCGATGCCGCCAATGCTGCTCAGCGCATTGTTTGCCTGAACGTAACCAATGATCGAAGTGACCAGACCACCCAGCAGCCCGGCGATGCCTGCCGCAATGCCGCCTTCGAGCGCAAGCTGACCGGTGCCCTTCGGCTGACCGCTGCTGCTGGGCACCTGCTTCGCCGCACGCGGAATCAGCGCGCCGATGACCAGCGGAATCAGCAGGCTGATCAGGCAGCCAACACCAAACCCGCTGCTGGCATTATAGACCCCCAGCACACTCAGCAGGATGAGCACGACCGCGCCGATGCCGCCATAAACGAGATGGTACTGTTTCATGGTGAGATCCCCTTTTTAAACGTGAGTAGCACATTAGCGAGAAATGAAAAACTACACATGCAGTATAACATGAGTGCTTATCTGCGCAACAATTAAGGAGTTTGCGATCATCAAAATTCATGAAGATTTGGACGCTGCCTTCAGACGGCAGTGTAAGGGATGTTGTTCCCCCGCCCCCCGCGCCATCTGGTCGCGCTGCATCCGCCCGCAAACCACGATCTCACCCAACCTTAACAGCACTCACTGATGCGCCGCGCCGCCTGCCGTGCTAAGATGCTCATGTTGCAACCAACTGCCCAATCGCTGCGAGGGAAATCATGGCAGAGGTCTTTATTTCGTATGCGCGCCCGGACGCCGCGTTCGTCCAGCGCCTGAACACCGCCCTTGTTACCGAGAATCGTGTCGTCTGGGTGGACTGGCAGGACAGCCCGCGTGATAGCCGCCGCTGGCAGGAAGTCCAGACCGGCATCGAGACTGCCGAAACGCTGCTCTGCGTCATCAGCGAACACTGGCTGACCAGCCAGACCTGCCACAACGAGCTGGCGCACGCCCGGCAGCACAACCGGCGAATCGTGCCGCTGCTGCTCCAGCCGCTTGACGCGGAAACCGCCGCACGAGTGCAGAGCGTTTGGGCTGACCAGCCCTGGGCACAGACCGCCCGCGAAAACTGGGACACGATCACCAGCCTGACCGGGCTTGCCTTCGATGACGAGACCCGGTTTGACGAGCAGTTCGCCGCGCTGCTGCGCCTGCTTGACGACGACCAGCCGCACCTCAAGGCGCACACCCGTTACCAGACCCGCGCGCTGGAATGGCAGCGCAGCGGCGAGAATCCTGTTTTTCTGCTGGCGGGCGCTAACCTGACATTTGCCGAAAGCTGGCTGGCGGCAGGCACGGGCAAGACCCCCGCGCCGACCCAGGCGCAGCAGGACTATATTCGCGCCAGCCGCACGGCAGAAGACCGCAGCCGCCGCCGTTTGCGCAGCCGCACACTGGGCGCGGCGCTCGCCGGGATTGCCGCCCTTGTGCTGCTGGTGGCTGCTGTGCTGGCAGGCGCTGCCGCTGGCACCGCGCTCAATGAGGCAGATACCGCGCGCGGGCAAGCCGCCACCGCAGGCACGCAGGTCGCGCAGGCAAACGTCACGCTGACCCAGGCGGCAGACAATGCTGCCGACGCACAGGCGCAGGTCGAAAGCGCCAATGCCACGCTGACGCCCGTGCCCGCCACCTTGCAGGCAGCCGGAACACAGGCAGGCGCAGCCGCCACCCGCGCCGCCCGCGCCGACGCACAGGCGGCAGACGCGCAGACACAGGCGGCAGATGCGCAGGCACAAGCAGCAGACGCCAACAGCACCGCCACACAGCTTCCGCCCACGCTGACCCAGGCGGCAGAGCAGGTCGCCGACGCACAGGCGCAGGTCGAAAGCGCTAACGCCACGCTGACGCCCGTGCCCGCCACCTTGCAGGCAGCCGGGACGCAGGCAGGCGCAGCCGCCACCCGCGCCGCCCGCGCCGACGCACAGGCAGCAGACGCGCAGGGTACTGCCGCGCAGATTCCGCCCACGCTGACCCAGGCGGCGGTTATCCGCGCAGATGCCGAAGCCGAACGCGAAATCGCGCAGGCAAGCGCGCAGGCAAATGTTGAGGTGGCAAATGGCAGCCCGGCGCAGGCGCTCGCGCGCATGAATGCCGTTGTCGAACGCTATCCGGACAGCCCTGTCGCGTATCTGTCACGCGGGCTGGTCTACGCTAGCATTGGCGATTATGAACGCGCGGTCATGGACTATGACACGGCGATTCGGCTTGACCCGCAGTATGTGCTTGCTTATACCAGCCGGGGCGACGCCTACCGCGCGCTGGGCGAACCGGAGCTTGCCATTGCCGACTATGACGCGGCAGTGCGGCTCGACCCGGAAAATGTGCTGCTTTACCACAATCGCGGCAATACCTATGCCGGGATGGGCAGTTATCAACGCGCCATCGAGGATTATGACGAGGCGCTGCGGCTTGACCCGCAGTTCGCGGTGGCGTATGTCAGCCGGGGGAATGCTTACGCGGCGCTGGAAGACAGCGAACGCGCCATCGCCGACTATGACGAGGCAATCCGCCTGAACCCGCAGCTTGCAGAGGCATATTTCAGGCGGGGCAGCGTCTATCTCAATCTGGGCGATAATGAACGCGCGCTTGCCGATTACAGCGAAGCGATCCGCGTGGACCCGCAAAACGCCCCCGCCTATCTGAACCGGGGGATTATCTACGCGGCGCGCGGCGATTACGCGCTGGCGATTGCCGACTATACGGCAGCAATCCGCCTCAATCCGCAGTTCACCGCCGCCTATTTCAGCCGCGGCAACGCCTTCTTCGCCCAGGGTGACTATGAACTGGCAATCGCGGATTTCAGCAGCGCCATTCTGCTTGATCCGAATTTTGTGAACGCCTATCTGGGGCGCGGCGCCTCGCATGGGCAACTGCAACAATACGACGCGGCAATCAGCGATTTTAGCGAAGTAATCCGCCTTGCACCCGACAACGCCATCGCCTATTTCTTCCGGGGCGTCAGCTACTATCTGCGCGCCACCAGCGGCGACGCGGCAGACCGGCGCGGTGATCTGGCGCTGGCGCTGGAGGACTGGCGCAGGGCAGAGGAACTGGGTTATGAACTACCCAAAGAGACACGCGACCTGCTTCCCGCGATTGAGGAGGAACTCGCTGCCGAGGGGTAGGGCAAAGCACCGCGTTTGCCCGCCACGCCTCGAACCGCTGTAGGGGCGCGGCGCGCGCGCCCGTCTGGCTGCCTGTCGCTGCTGTGCTCTTTATGCTGTAGAGGCGGTCTGAAGATTCTCTCGTTACCGCCTTTACAGGGGCGCGTCTAAGTACAACCAAATTGAAAATGTCGGATGTAGGGGCAGGTCTGAGACCCGCCCCTACGGAAAATAATCCCGCGAGATTTCTGTGGTTGTACTTAATGGATAAACCAATTAGAAAACGCCTTATGTAGGGGTCGTCCCCGTGCCACCCGTGGCGGGTGCACACAGTGGTGCGCCCCTACGATTGGGCGGCTTCTATATCATGCTATCCATAAGACCCGCCGCTACGAGAGCAATCGGGCAGATCCACACCGCTCTTACGGCGCTTAATGGATCACGGCGGCAGCGGCTTCACCAACACCCGGCAGTAAAAAGAATGCCAGCGCCAGAATGATATACACCGCCAGCAGCAGCGCCCCTTCCAGCCAGTTCGTTTCGCCGTCCTGCGCGATGAACACGGCAATGAACGCTGTGACCGCCAGCGCGATCAGTTCAAACTCGTTAACCACAATCAGCAGTGGAACCGCCGGAGACAAACCCGGAAGCAGGCTGATGAACACCAGCACAGGCAAGCAAGAATCTACAACCGCGCGTGATATTAGTAAAACCGCAGCGCCGCCGCGACAACCTCAGCAATCACACGGTAGCCTGCGGGCAGCGGGTGCCCATCGTCTGTCTCCGGGTAAAGCTGTTCGCCTGCCGCCAGTGCTGCCTGCAGCGCCGGGGTGGTGTCCACAAACTGCAAGCCGACCCGCGCGCAGGTTTCGGCAAGCTGCGCGTTGACCTGTGCCTCATTTGCCAGCAGCGTCGTGTAGTCGCCCGCCAGCGGCAGGTTGTAGACCGTCTCTTTCGTCGGGATGAGCACCACCACGCAGCGCACACCGGCAGC
>DAOTWP010000006.1:0-16295 GCA_034435675.1 Anaerolineae bacterium | reverse complement strand
TTTCCAGCGGCGGACCAGCAAAAACAACGCTGACCATTGCCTACATCGTCTACCAGAACGGCTTCCAGAACTCCGCGATGGGGTTGGCGGCAGCAACCGCGCTGGTGCTGTTCGTGATTATCTTCGCGTTTACGATGTTGCAGCGCCGCTTCACGTCTGAGCGCGGGGATCTATAGGGAGGTGCACGCATGACAACGGCTGTTTCGACGACACCATCCGGGGCGTCGGGTGTGTCTGCGCGGTTTGCGTGGCGGCGGGTGCTGGGGCTGGTAGGCATCGGGTTTTTGGTCTTCTTCGCGCTGGTGCAGACCGTGCCGTTTATCCTGACGGTTGCCAATTCATTCAAGTGTCTGCCCGCCGTGACCGAAGCGGAGCAGGCGTTTATCCCGTCGCAGCTCAGCTTTGAGCAGTGCCGCGACGCCAGCGGTGTGCCGCGCCCTGCCAGCGAACTGACCACGGGACTCACATTTGTGCCCGCGTCAGAAGGCTACGAGAATATCTTCGCCTTCAATCTGGGGCGCTGGTTTGTCAATACGGTGATCTTTGCCGTCGCCATCACGCTGATGCGCGTACTGCTCGACTCACTGGCGGGGTACGCGCTGGCACGGATCAAATTTCCCGGCAACCGGGCAATCTTTTTCCTGATTCTGGGCACGCTGATGATTCCGGGTATTGTGCTGCTGATTCCGCGCTTCATCATCCTCCAGCAGTTGGGCTTTTTGAATAGCTATCACGGCTTTATCATATCGCTGGGAGCAGATGCTTTCGGCGTGTTTCTGATGAAGCAGTTCTTTGAATCAATTCCGCTGGAAATTGAAGAGGCGGCGCAGGTAGACGGCGCGAACCGCTTCACGATGTTCTTCCGCGTGGTGCTGCCGATGGCAACCCCGGCGCTGACCGCGCTGACGATCTTCAGCTTTCAGGGCGCGTGGAACAACTTCATGGATGCGCTGATTATCGTCGGCGGCAACCAGGATTTGCTCAATCTGCCGCTGGGGCTGGCGCTGCTGCGCGGGCAGTTTGGCGATACACTGGAATGGAACACGTTTTTGGCAGGGTCGGTAATTACGACGCTGCCGCTGGCGCTGTTGTTTTTCTTCTTCCAGCGCTATTTTGTGGAAGGCGTGAGCTACAGCGGGCTGAAGGGGTAGACCCGGAAGAAAGGTATAAGGGGAAAGGAGAAGGGGAAAAGGAGTAAGGGAAGGCGCTGCGGGACGACATGCCGTAGGGGTGTGCTACTGCGCGCCCGCCTGCACCCTGTGAGGAAAAGGTACAAGGAAAAAGAAGCGGACAGGGCGAAGGGAGCCAGCGTCTGCGATGTTTGGCACGTTCACCTTTTGCAGCGACACAATACCGGCGGATGGGAACTCGTTCGCTTTCGCTTTAACCCTCATCCCTTTCTCCCTTCTCCTCCTGATTTCCCTTTCTCCTTCCCGCAGGGACTTAACATGGATGCACTGAACGTCTGGGCGCGTGCGCTGCGCCACTTCAACCAGCGCGGCTACATCTACATCTGGGGTAACCTGTGGTGTGTGGTCTGCTCGCTGCCGCTGGTGACAGCGCCGGCGGCGTGGGCAGGGCTGATCCGCCTGTCGCGCTGCGCCTACACCTCGCCTGCTGCCGACCTGAGCGAATTCTGGGACGGGCTGCGCGAGAATCTGGGGCGCGGGCTGCTGCTGGGGGTGGTCAATCTGGCGGTGGTGCTGGTCAACATCACCAATCTGGCTGCCTACCGCAGCAGTACAGGGACGCTTTATGACCTGCTGCGCGCGGCGTGGGTGCTGGCGCTGATCGCGTGGTTCGGCTTGCAGTTCTACCTGTGGCCCCTGTTTTACCAGATGCAGCAGCCATCGCTGTTGGGTGCGCTGCGCAACGCAGCGGTGATGGTCTACCTCAACCCGTTTTTTACGCTGCTGCTGTGGGCGGGCGTGCTGTTGGTCGTGGTCATCAGCACGCTCATGATGGTGCCCTGGCTGCTGCTCACGGTGAGCCTGCTGGCGGCGCTTGCCACCGGCGCGGTGTTCGACCGGCTGGAACGCGCGGGGCACGAGACAGGTGTGCGGTGGAGCGTGATTGAGGAGGCTGCCGAACTGCGCGACGAAGGGTGACAGGTGGGCTTGCGCAGGCGGCAGGGCAGATTGCCCAAAATTGCGCGGGATTTCCATCACAAAATGGACGGTGAGTTTTTTTCTGTTTTGTGTACAATCAAAGGTTAGCTACGTACATCGAACAGCAGCAGAACAATGCCCACAATCAAAGATGTCGCACGCGAGGCAGGCGTCTCTATTGCCACCGTCTCGTATGTTTTTAATGGCAAATCCGAATTCTACAGCAAAGACACCGAAGTGCAGGTGCTTGACGCGGCGCGGCGGGTGGGGTACACGCCCAACATCAACGCGCGCAACCTGCGCCGCAACCACACGCGCCTGCTGGGCTATGCCTGGCACGAAGCCCCCGACGACAAAGTGAACGCCGTCCTCGACCGCTTCATGTACCATCTGGCGCGCGCTGCCGAAAACGCGGGCTACCACCTGCTCACCTTCACGCATCCCTCCGGCGATCCTGTGCCCGTCTATGACGAGCTGATCCGCACCGGGCGTGTGGACGCCTTTGTGCTGGCAGACACGATCTACGACGACCCGCGCATCCGCTTTTTGCTGGACGAGAAATTCCCGTTTGTCTCGTTTGGGCGCAGCAACCCGGAGTGGGTCTTCCCCTGGGTGGACACAGATGGCGAAAGCGGCACCTATGACGCCACGCTGCACCTGCTGCAACTGGGACACCGCCGCATCGGCATTATCGGTTGGCCCGAAGATTCACTGACGGGCAATTTCCGGTTGGCGGGTTACCAGCGGGCGCTGCTGGAAGCCGGGCTGCCGCTGGACCCGCGCTATGTGGTGCGCAGCCTGCACGACGAACGCGCGGCGGGGGCGGCGTTTGCACAGTGGATGGCGCTGCCGCCGGATTTGCAGCCGACTGCCGTGATCGCTGTCAGCGATTTGATCGCGGTGGGGGTGCTGCACGAGGCGGTACGCTGTGGGCTGCTGCCGGGCGAAACGCTGTCAATTATCGGTTTTGACGATACGCCGATGGTGCGCTATACCACACCCGCGCTGACCACTGTGCAGCAGCCGCTGGCGGAAATCGGACGCCTGCTGATCGAGATGCTGCAAGACCTGCTCAACAACCGCATGCCGCAGACGCCTAATCAACTGGTGCTGCCCGCGCTGGTCGTGCGCGACTCATGCGTCCCGCCGCGCTGATCGTTTGCCGGACTTCCTGCTCGCGCGGTAGAGACTGTGTCGGGGCAACAGCACCAGGTGATCTCAACCGACCCTCTGCATCTGAGACTGCGCCGCATTGTGCTGGCGCTGTGGGGCATGGCGCGCCCGCTGATTATGCTCAGCGTGGTGCTGGTCTATCTGTCCGGGCTGCTGATTGCCCGCGCGCACGGTTATGCCGGCACCCCGCACGCGGCGGAAAAGATTGTCTGGGGGCTGGTTGCGCTGCTGCTGGTCTCCGTGTCAATCCACTACACCAACGAATACGCCGATCATGAAACTGACGCGCTGACCGTGCCGACCCGTTACAGCGGCGGCAGCGGTGTCCCGCCGGGTGGGGCTGTGCCGCGTGTGCTGGCGCTGCAAGCGGCGTGGGCGGCGCTGCTGCTGGGGCTGGCGCTTGCCGGGCTGGGTGTGGCGCTGGGGCGGCTGAATATACCGGCGTTGTTATGTCTGGTGCTGGGGGCGGCGGGGGGGTGGATGTATTCGCTGCCGCCGCTGCGCCTGGCATGGCGCGGTTGGGGCGAACTGGACAACGCCCTGCTGGGTGGGCTGCTGCTGCATCTGTATGGCTACAGTGTGCTAAGCGGCGGTTTTGACCTGCGCGTGGGGCTGATTGTGCTGCCGTTTGCGCTGCTGACATTCAACAATCTGCTGGCGACAACATGGGCAGATCGCCGCGCCGACGCACAGGTAGGCAAATATACGCTGGCAACGCGCCTGACAGTATCGCAGCTCCGCCGCCTGTATGCGGGCGTGGCAGTGACGGCATTCGTACTGCTGCTGCTGCTGGCAGGAACACTGCTCCCACTGCCGGTGGTGCTGGCAAGCCTTGCCGCGCTGCCGCTGGTGCTGTGGGGCGCGCGCACGTATACGCGCAGCCACAACCCATACCCCAGCTCGAATGCGATGGTGGTGCTGCTGCTGGCACAGATGCTCGGCTGGTTCTTCACGGCTTGACCCGCTTTTTATGTCGCGGGGCAGCGCTTGAAGCTGAACGCGGCTAATTCTGCGCCTGTTCCAGCCGCCCCAGCACCTGCTGTGGGGTGATGTCTGCCAGCCCTGGCAGGACGATGTGCGCGTGCCCCACGTCGGATGTGCCGATGCCCACCGCCCGGAAGCCGCCCGCCAACGCCGCCGTCACGCCTGCCTCGGCATCCTCAAACACTGCCGCGTTCGCCGGGTTGACGCCCAGCCGCCCGGCAACCCGGATAAACAGGTCGGGCGCGGGCTTGGTGTTGACCACGCTGTAGCCGTCGCCCACCGCGTCGAACATCTCCAGCAAGCCCAGTTTTTCCAGCGCCGGGCGGGCGTTCTTGCTGGCGCTGCCCAAGCCGATCAGCAGTCCCGCCGCGCGCGCAGCGGTCAGAAAGTCGGTCACGCCGGGCAGGCGGTGTTCCGGCGTGAGCGTCTCCAGCAGCGCCAGATAGTAGTCGTTCTTGCGGGTCATCCACGCCTGCGCGGTGTCCTCATCAACCGGGCGACCTTTCAGCAGGCGGTTGAGGCTTTCGCGCCGCGACACGCCGCGCAGCGCTTCGTTGTCCTGGCGGGTGAAGGGCAGCCCTTCCTCCTCGGACAAGCGCTTCCACGCCTGAAAATGAAACTCCGCCGTGTCGGTAATCACCCCATCCAGATCAAAGATAAACGCGCGAATGGTCATCGAACCCTCCTTAGACTCACCCGCGATTGTACCCGCCAGAGGCACAGGCGCAATGCCGGGTTGTGGGGGGCGGGGGCTATGCCGCGTGCTGTGCCAGCAGATCACGCGCCCGGCTGCCGCGCCCGCCGTTGGGGTCGGTTTCTGCCGCCTTTGCCCAGAACCCTCGCGCGCCGGGCAGGTCCTCTTGCAGCAGGCGGATATGCCCGGCGATCAGGTAAACCTCCGCAACCGCGAAGCACAGTTTTGGCGGCACAGCGTCCAGCGCCCGCTGCACCTGTACGTTTGCCTCGTCGTGGCGTCCGTTGGCGGCGAGCGCCCAGCCATGCAGGGCGGTTTCCGCCGCCCACTGTGCATGCGGTATCAGCGACCTGTTGAAATTGCGCCGCAGGAAGGTCTGTGCCGCTTCGCACAACTCCAGCGCGCGCTGCGGTTCGGCATTTTGCAGCAGATAAAACTCTGCCAGGAAAAGGTACCCGAAGACATATTCTGGAATCATCAGAATGGCGGTTTCCAGCACAGGCAGCGCCTCGGCATAGTGCTGCTGTTCGGTTCGATAAACACCGAGATTTGCCATGTAGACACCCTGATACTGCACCGCCTGGTTCTGCGCCTCGGTCATCAGATCCAGGGTCAATGTTTCCGCCTGCGCGTACTGCCCCTGTGTGCCCAGAATCAGCGTATGCACGCCCATCAGATTGACCCGGCGGGGGAACACGCGCCGCATCCGGGAAATCTGGCGCAGCGCGGTTTCATAGTCACCTCTGGCGAGCGGTCCCTTGATAATCCGCAGCATGGGCAAAGCAACTGCCAGAGAGAGGATGAGCACAAACAACAAGAGTACACTGCCGAAGTACACCATAAAACCCACCAGCAGGTTTTCCAGAAAAAACGCACTGGAGAATATCAGACTAAGCAGGATAAGACAGCCCGCCAGAAGCGCACCATACTGCATCAAATTGAACAAAAACGCGCTCCTCACGTGCGCCCTGCTTTCGGCATCCAGCGTGCGATCTCTTAATCGTTGGGTTGACCACCATAGACCTACGATACTGGGCAGCACAATCAATAGCACAACACTCAACACGCCCAACCAAGGAGGCATATTCAGTATCACCCCGGCAAACACTAGCCCTACGAATATCAGGACGTAAACTAACAAAGCAAGGGCAAGACGCCTGGTAGCTTTTTCGTGATTGGCAAACAGGGATGGGCGTGGGGGCACCTGCGGCAGAACTGTGGAGATGATTTCCCGTGCGCGCCGGACGCGCTTCTGGCTTCTGATTGCGTATCGCATCAGCATGTAAAACGACACTCCCAACACGATTGGCATGCCGCAGGTAGCTAACAAGCCAAAGCCGTAGGAGGAAGTCACCCCCTTTAGCATGGTACTTGAGACTTCCGTCCGGTCAGTGGCAACTACCCACGCGCTGTCAGCGCTGAGCGGTGCAATGCTGCTGGGTTGCAGCGGCGTCGGTGGCAGTGTCGCTGCGGCAGGCTGCCATTCACCGTTGTCAAAGACAAATACACCGGAGTCTGCCACTGCCCATATATATCCATCGCGGATGCGGATCATCGGGTGGTCTTCCTGCGCTAAGGGGAACAGGCGCCATGTCGCGGTATCCAGACTCAGCCCGGCAACGCCATCGCTGGTGAGAAACCAAAGATATTCCCGGTCAACACCCAGCAGATAGCCATCGTAATCGAAAGACCGCTTCCACAGACCATCTTCAAAGTACCATACCCCATTGAATACCAGCCATGGGATTCCATCAGGAGATTGGCTCAGGGTGGGCGGCAGTTGCGAGTTTGCTTCGTATTGTGGCAGTACAGAAGCGGGGGGATCGGTGCGCCACTGCCCGGCGATCAGCGTTGTCAACTGCCCGTCCCGATTAACAATAATCACAGCGGATTCTGTGGCGGTAATGCCAGTTACCCACTCGTCCGGCAGGATATTCTCGTAGACAGTCCATTCCACGCCGTCCAACTGCACCACAGAATCATTCACCGTCAGCCAGACTTGCTCCCCCTGCAGGGCGAAACGCAGCAAACAACTTCCGATGCATGGCACGTGAAAGTCGAAACCTAGCGAATAATCTGTCCATTCCTCGCCGTCATAACGATGCAGTCTATCAGGTGAAACCGTCAGCACCCAGACGATGCCGCTCGGTGACACCTGCACATCAACCGGGTTGCCCGGCACGTTGACGGCTTCCCATGCCCCCGCGCGCAGCAGATACAGCGCGCCAATCGTGGGGCTGCCCAGCGCCCACGCAGCGCCGACCACCAGTGTGCCAACCACCAGCACGACCAGCAGATTTCGCAGTATTTGTCTACCCTGGCGGCGGTACAGCTTGCCCTGTGCAACAATGTCCGGCAGATTCAATGAGTCCCGCATATCAGCCTCGGCTTTGAGTTTAATGAACACTTTACAGTATAGAGGATTATTAGCGCGGGAACAATGTGCCGTTTGAACGCCTGCCGCAGCCGGGCAGATTGGCATTGGTCTGACGATTTGGAATGGTTTACGATCTTCGGAAGATTTGTTATGCTAGAACATAGTGGGGGAATACTGAAACCGTTTTCCTCGTGTGGGGCGTGGCACCGCACTTCCTCTTCGCTGTCCTGCCGCCTCATGCTGTGTAAGGCACATGCAGTGCCGCGCACGTGCAGCAGCATTACCAAACGCAATCATAAGCGCCTGAGGAGGGTTTGCCGATGTCCGTTCAGGTCATGTGGCTCGTTGAACAGCAAGTGATCCTGTGTGCCTGCCGGGGGCAGTTGACCTACCCCGATCTGGAACAGATGGTTGCGCAGATTGCCGACCTGAGCCGCAGCTCGTCCGCGCCGCTGGTGCATGTGGTCATCGAAGCCAGCGACCTCGACTTTCTGCCCAGTGTGCGCGAAATCTCCGCGCTGCGCGGCACAACGCCTGCCGGCGGCGGTTGGACCCTGCTGGTCGGCGTGGACAACCATCTGCTGCGTTTTCTGGCGTCGATGATCGTGCAGATGTTTGCGGCGCGCTTCCGCTTTGTGAACACGCTGGACGCAGCGCTGCAATTTTTGCAGGAAATGGACTCAACCCTGCCCGATTTGCAGGCAGCGCTGCGGGCGCTGGGGGCAGGCAGCGGCGCATAGCCGGGCTGGGTACACCAACCCGCCGCAACTGTGACAACCCAACAGGGGCACACCGCCCGGTATGCCCCTGTGCCTAAACGGATGTTTTGCCCCATGCGTTATCATCGTATCTATCCGTTAACCCGGACAAGGGGATGATGCAGTGTTCCAAAATAATCCAGCGTTTGGGCGGACATGCGGACGCAGGCGTCCTTAGTCCGCACCCTACACAACCTACGGTTCGTAGGGGAGGACTCAGTAGGGGAGGACTAAGCGCAGCGCATGTCCGCCCTTAATCCGCACCCTACACAACCTACGGTTCGCAGGGGAGGACTCAGTAGGGGAGGACTAAGCGCAGCGCATGTCCGCCCTTGTTCTCCGTATTTAATCGTTAAAGCGCATCATCCCGTCGTTCAGGAAGACAGATTCTTCGCTGTGCCTTATTGCAGCAGATTCTTCTCCACCACGCCATCCTTGACCACCAGCGTGATATTGCTGGTGTCTTCCAGCGCGCGCAGGTTTTCCAGCGGGTTCTGCGTGCAGACGATCAGGTCTGCCAGCTTGTCCGCTTCCAGCGTGCCCACGCGGTTATCCCAGCCGAGGCACGCCGCGGCGGTTCTGGTGCTGGCGACCAGCACTTCCATCGGGGACATGCCGATGTCCTGCATCAGCCCCAGTTCGCGCAGGTTGGTGCCGTGCGGCATCACGCCCGCGTCGGTGCCCATCGCAATTTTCACGCCCGCCTTGTGCGCCCGCGCGATGCTCTCCTTATGTTCCTCGATGGTTTCGCGCGCCTTGCGCATGCCATATTCGGGCATCATGCCGGTTGCCTCGCCAATTTCCAGCACTGACAACGGCGCGAGCAGGGTGGGCACCAGATACGTGCCGTGTTGCAGCATCAGCTCAATCGCTTCGTCGTCCAAAAAGATGCCGTGTTCAATGGAATGTATCCCCGCGCGCACGGCATTCTTGATGCCTTCTGCGCCCTGCGCGTGTGCCATCACCTTCACGCCCCGGCGGTAAGCGGCTTCCTGCACAATGACCGCCAGTTCTTCCGGCGAAAACTGCGTGAATTCGGGGTGGTCGGTGGGCGACAGCACGCCGCCGGTGGAGCAGATTTTGATGATCTCCGCCCCGGCGCGCAGCACCTCGCGCACTTTTTTGCGCACGCCGTCCACGCCGTCGCAGATGCCATCCGGGTTGCCGGGATATGCCGGGAACAGCGGCGCGTTGATGCCCGACGGATGCCAGTTGTCGGTGTGCCCGCCGGTGATGCCCAGCACGCTGATGCTGATCTGCATCCGCGGACCGGCGACATCGCCCGGTTCCACCGCCTGCTGGACGCCCAGATCCGTGCCGCCCGCGTCGCGTACCGAGGTTACGCCCGCGTCGAGCGTTTTGCGCATGTGGTGCACTGCCTTGTAGAAATTGAGCGAGAAGGGCACGCCAACGCGCTTTTCCAGAGGTGCGTACTCAAACATCATGTGCACATGGGTGTCAATGATGCCCGGCAGCACATAACCGCCGCCGAGGTCAAAATTGCGAATCGTGCGCGGGTCCACACGCGGCATGGTCAGCGTGTCGCCGCTGGTGATCGCCTTGATCCGGTTGTTCTCAATCAGCACGCTGGCGTCACGCAGCGGCGGATTGCCCGTGCCGTCAATGAGCGTACAGTTGTGCAGCATCATGTAATTGTTGTTGTTCATCAGCCATCTTCCCCGAAAATATAGGAACCTATCCATAAACCTGTCTTGCTGACCAGGGGAATGCTGCAATTCAGGAATTTATGCGAATAGCGTTTTCCGTAGTAGGGTTGAAGAAGCATGCTTCAACCCTGCCGGTAACCTGATTATTTTCTTAAAGAGCATCATCCCCTTATCCGGGTTCACAGATCATTACGAAACCGTGTCTTAAGGCAGCCAGGCGCTGACTGCCAGTGGAAACAGCACAATCCCCACCGTGACCACCGGCATGCATCAGCGCGTATTGTAACGCCGTGAGTCCGCTGCGCCCGTAAAAAAGCCGCAAAGATTGCCGCCTGTGTCTGCCGGGCAGCTACTGCGCCTGCGCCGCTGCCCAGCGCCGCGCCAGTTCCACGAACAACCGCACGCCGTACCCCGTGCCGCCCTTGCTGATATACGGCACATCGCTGCTGCCGCCCATTGTCTCAATGCCCGCCACCCCGGCGATATCCACATGCGCCCAGGCGGGGTAGTCGGTGAAGCGCTTGAGGAACAGCGCTGCCTGGCACGCGCCGCCGTAGCGACTGCCGCTGTTTTTGGTGTCCGCCGTCAGCGATTCCAGCGGTTTGTTGTAGTCTTCGTACAGCGGCATTTCCCACACCCGTTCGTGTGTCGCTGCGCCCGCCGCCACCAGCGCATCGCGCAGTTTCGCGTCGGTGCAGAAGAAGCCCGCCGCCGCGCCGCCCAGCGCCACCGCCATCGAGCCGGTCAGCGTGGCGATGTCCACCACCGCCGCGGGTTTGTAGCGCCCGGCATAGACCAGTGCGTCCGCCAGCAGCAGCCGCCCTTCCGCGTCCGTGCTGATAATTTCGATGGTCACGCCGTTGCTGGCGGTCAGCACTTCGTTGGGGCGGTAAGCCTTGTCGCTGATCATATTGTCTGCTGCGGGCACCAACCCGACGACGTGCAGCGGCACATTCAGCCGCGCGAGCGCCAGCAGCGCGCCGATCACCGCGCCGCCGCCCGCCATATCCGCCTTCATGCCGACCATGCCGTCGCGGTCTTTCAGGCTGTAGCCGCCGGTGTCAAACGTGACGCCTTTGCCCACCAGCACCAGCGTGTCCAGTTCGCTCGCCCGCGCGGCGTTGTGTTCCAGAATGATGAAGCGCGGCTCGGCGCTGCTGCCCTGCGCCACCCCCAGCAGCGCGCCCATTTTGAGCATTTCCATCTGGCGGCGATCCAGCGTTTCGACCTTCAGCCCGGTGCTGCTGCCCACCTGCGCCGCTACCTGCGCCAGATACTCCGGCGTGCAGATGTTGGGCGGCAGGTTGACCAGGTCGCGCGTCAGCCCGACGCCTTCGGCAGTAGCCAGCCCGGCGCGCACACCCGCCTGCGCCGCCGCCAGCCCGGCATCGTCGGCGATCAGCAGGTCGAGCGTTTCCGGTTGCAGCGCGGGCGCCTCGCCGGATTTTTGCCCGCGATAGTCGTACAGCCCCAGCACGCTGCCTTCGGTGACTGCCTGCGCTGCCGCCTCGAGGCTGAGCGCGCCCACGCCCGCGCCGTAAATCACTGATGCCACGCGCTTCAGCTTGAGCGCCTTCGCCCGCTGCACCGCCCGCGCCGCCGCCCGGCGCGCACCTTCGGCATTGAAGGAGCTTTCGCTGCCCAGCCCGACGACAATCACCCGCTGCGTTTTGAGGCTGTCGCTGCGCGGATACACTGTCGCCACTTCGCCCGCCTTGCCGCTGAAGCCGTCCAGTTCCAGCGTTTTGCTGACCGCGCCGCCGCTTGCCTCGTCCAGCGCGGTGAGGATCGCGTTCGGGGGCGTGTCTGCATCGCTGCGCTCAAACTGGCTGATGATGATGGCATCGGCATCGCTGTCCTGAATGGCACCTTTCACTGCGCTGACGTTCAGCATGATGGTCCTTTCCGCTAGAGTCGAATTCCGTGAACAGGCGCGGATTTTACCACCGGACAGCAGCGCGGGGTTAACACCAATTCGCGCAGGCGGCAAACGCGGCGATTGACGGCGCGCTGAACCGCATGTTCGGCGGACGCGAGCGGCTGGCGGCGGCGAACGGCGCGCCTGCACCCGGTCAGCTTGAGCCGTCTGCCCCGCGCCCGATGTTCAGCGAGACATATCCTGGCGGAGGTTCAAGGGACAGAATACTCGTTTTGGAACTCTTCAGCGGACCTAAATCTCAGATCAATCGAAGTATTCCTGGATATACACCGCATGAAGCTCGGGTTATTACGGTTGATGTTGACACATATGGAAATCCTGAGATTGTTCTTGGTGACGCAACCAATCTTTCAGATTTTGCTGATAATTCCGTGGATGAGATCTTCATCACAAATCCATTCAATGAAGCCTTGCGTGAAGCGTCACCTGAGGCGCGCCGGGCTTTCAGAACTGCCGTTTATGAGGAAGCAGCTCGGGTCTTGAAGCCGGGCGGAGAACTGAACATTACGTTCGCGGGAAACAATATCTATGCTAAAGTGCTAGGAGAGCGAGGGAAATTGCTACCAGAAATTGCTGGACTCGGTTTTGAGCTGATGCCTCCGCGAACTCCATCGGCTCTCTCAGGAGCATCATTTGGACGTCCAGATGGACCGCAATATTTGCCGATGCCACCGGATGCGATGAGAACCTTAACGCTCAGAATGGGGGGATAAAGATGTATCCTGATCATCCTTTGTCGGAATATTTCGACTTCACATACAGCAAGTTTGGAAAGCCTGAGATAGCTGGCACCGCAATCAAGGTGCCGGTATACGAGTTTACGGTAAACAAGGGTTTTCCCGGTATACAAACAGCAACGCTTTATGAGCACGGTATTTTGAAGTTCAATGGAGTTGTCAGTTCAGTGAGGATTATTAGGGAATTTGATGATGCAACGCAGGGAAGTTTCAAGTTACCTGTTACGGAAGAGTATCAAAACATTACTGAAGGAAATGAGCAATCAGGCAATTTTTATCTGGGCGGCTTCTCGTCTGATCCACCTGGATGGGTGGAATGGAATATTGTCGCAGGTTCCGTGCAACTTGAGGGAGGCAAGATAAAAAAGACGTTCTCCAATCAGTAAGTTTACGCTTTGTTGTTGAACGCAGTTTGCTATAAAAACCGATACAGCGTTGCTGTTGGCAAATTCGATCAATCTGATGTGTTGGGCTGCAATACCTGCGCGCGCGCTATTACAACCCCGCGCTGGGCAGCTTCCTGACGCGCGACCCGGTGATGGTGCGTGTGCCGCTGCGCTAAGGGCGACATGGCGGTGGGCACGCTGACGCGCAATACGTGGCAGGCGGCGAATGCGGCGATTGACGGCGCGCTGCGCTAGGTGCGGTCTTCGGCGTAATTCGGGCGTTTTTGTCCGCCGCCGTAAAAGGCGCGAAAATTGTTGTCGCTGGTCCACAGCGCAAATTCGTACAGCGGGTACAGCCCGCGAATGCGCGTGAACACTTCGTGCGTGATCTGGTCTTCGGACAGCAGCGGCGAGTCATGCTCGTACCACGTCCCCACACGCACCCAGTCCTGCCCCTCGGCAAACGTGCCCATCCAGCGCTCCAGCACACTGCCATAGGTCAACTGTGACATCGTCAGGTGCATATCGCTGAGGTGCGCGCCGCCCCAGAAGCCAAAGACATACGCATCGTTCATCTCGTGCAGCAGCCGCTGGAACGCCGTGCGGTGTTTGTCCAGCGCCAGCTTGCCGACCAGATTCTGCTGATCCCACCAGGCATCGGGCGAAAGCACCAGCTCGACGGCAAAATGGCGCGGCGACAGGCGCAGCTCAATCACCGGATGGCGGTAATACTCCACATGCGCGTAATCGCCAAAGCCTTCGCGTCCCATCAACTGTTCGACCATCTCCGCCTGTTCCATCGGGCGGAAATAAGCCAGCGTCAGCACGCCGCTGTCCACCGGGCTGGCAGCAGAATTCTGCGTAATCAGTGCCGCGCGCGGGCGCGGGTGCAAATCCATATGGTGCGTGCGCAGCTGCGGGTGCAGGGTCTGATGCAGCTTAAGGAGCTTCTCCTGGGTGCTGCGCAGCAGCGCGGCGTTGCCACTGGTGAGCGCTTTGTAATCGGCGGTGGTAAAAAAGCTCATGCTGTTCCCTTGCTGCTCGTTGCTGCTTTAACAAGACTATACAGGAGTCGCTGGCGAAAATCCAGCAGTTTATTGACCTAAACTTGATAATTTATAAAAATTTCAGTATTAGTTCTATCAAAGCTAAACGCTTTTCGAGAGTACATGCTACTGCTTGAATGGTACTTCAGTCCCGTCGCTTGCGCAACCAGTTCGGAAGCAGCAGTGCCGCCGTGTATTACGCAAAACCTTGCTAATTTTCTAAACTTTCCGTAACATAATGGTGCCGAAAAGTACAATCCGGTGTTCTATGTGTTACGATCCGCCGCTTTGACCGGCGGCGGCGGCTGTTTGTTCAATGTCCACCAATTGATGCGGGTTATGGTATGAGTGCCAAACTGCCCCTTTTAAACCCTGAAACTTTTATCAACCGCGAACTGAGTACGATTGCCTTCAACCGCCGGGTGCTGGAACAGGCACGCGACGCGCGGGTGCCGCTGCTGGAACGGGTCAAGTTTCTGGCGATTTTCAGCAACAACCTGGATGAGTTTTATATGGTGCGCGTTTCGGCGTATCTGGAAAAACTGCACGCCGGGATCAACTCGTCCCGCCCGGATGGGCTGAAGCCGCACGAGATCATGGCGCAGATTCGCGCCGAAGTCGGGCTGCTGGTCAATGAGCAGCGCGCCCTGATGCGCACGGTACTGGCGGAACTGGAAAAGCAGGGCATCATCATTCGGGCGGTGGCGGCGGTGCCCCCCGACCAGCGCACCGCGCTGCGCAGCTTTTTTGCCGAGGAAATTTTCCCCGTGCTGACCCCGCTGGCAGTGGATCATGCCCGCCCATTTCCGTTCATCTCCAACCTCAGCCTGAATATCGGCGTGCTGCTGGCGCGCAACGGCAACAACCGCAAAAAAGCGCGCGAAGACGACGAACCGCTGTTTGTGCGCATCAAAGTGCCCGACATGATGCCGCGCCTGATCAGCGTGGGCAAGGCGCTGCACCGGCACGACCCCGCCGCCCACAGCGCCGACCTGATGCACACGTTTGTCTGGATGGAAGATGTGATCGCGGACAATCTCGACCTGCTCTTCCCCGGCATGGACGTGATCGAGCACTTTCCCTTCCGCCTGACGCGCAACGCCGACATTGATTACGAACACGAGCAGGAAGTAGACAGCCATCTGGACATCAGCGCGCTGGTGGAGGAAAGCCTGCGCGAACGGCGCTTCGGCTTTGTCGTGCGCCTGAGCGTGCCGGACACCATCAGCAAACGCATGCTCCAGCGCTTGATTCACGAACTGGAAGTTGATCCAGAGCGTGATGTCTACGCCATTGAGGGGGCGCTGGGCGCTGCCAGCCTGTTCCAACTGGCGGCAATTGATCGTCCAGATCTCAAAGACCCCCCCTATGTGCCGCGCGCGGTGCTGCCGGCGGATACCAACATCTTTGATGTGATTCGTCAGGGCGACGTGCTGGTGCACCATCCCTTTGACTCGTTCCTGCCGGTCGAGCAGTTTTTCCAGCAGGCGGCGCATGACCCCGATGTACTGGCAATCAAGGCGACACTGTACCGTGTGGGCAAAAATTCGCCGGTGGTGCAGGCGCTGATGGACGCGCGCGACAATGATAAGCAGGTCGCTGTGCTGGTCGAACTCAAGGCGCGCTTTGACGAAGAAAACAATCTGGAATGGGCGCGTGCGCTGGAAGACAAAGGCGTGCACGTCACCTACGGCGTCGAAGAACTGCCGGTCAAAACCCACGCGAAAGTGGCGCTGGTCGTGCGGCGCGAAGCAGACGGCGTGCGGCGTTATGTGCATCTGGGCACAGGTAATTACAACGCCTCCACCGCGCGCCTGTATACCGACTGCGGCATGCTGACCTGCAATCGCGAAATCGCGGAGGACGCCTCGCGCTTGTTCAACCGCCTGACTGCCTACGCGCCGGCGACGACGTACCGCCATCTGCTGGTCGCGCCGGAATATCTGCATGAGGCGCTGGTCGCGCTGGTGGATGACGAAATCGCGGCAGCGCAGGCAGGCAAACCGGCGCGCGTGATCTGGAAGATGAATCAGCTTGAAGAAGATGTGCTGATTAACAAGCTCTACGAAGCGTCACGCGCGGGCGTGCAGGTGGATCTGATTGTGCGCGGGCTGTGCTGCCTTGTGCCAGGACTGCCGGGTGTCAGCGAGAATATCCGCGTGCGCAGCATTATCGGGCGTTTTCTGGAACACGGGCGCATCTACTACTTCGAGAATGCGCCTGCCAACCGGCGGGTGTATATGGGCAGCGCGGACATTATGCGCCGTAACCTGTATAACCGTGTGGAAGTGGTCTTTCCGCTGCTGGATGAGGGACTGCAACGTAAGGCACTGCGCATTCTGAACACGCAGATGCGCGATAATGTCGGCGCGTGGGAACTGCTGCCGGACCGCAGCTACCAGCGTGTGCCGCGTGATCCTGACACT
>DAOTWP010000005.1:0-19680 GCA_034435675.1 Anaerolineae bacterium | reverse complement strand
ATCATCCACACGCTGGCGCAGGGCGCGCACACGGTTGGCAGGCGACAGGTAGCCTAAGGTGCGCTGTGCGGCGTTCAGGTCACCACGCGCGCTGGCGAGCCGGTCAGTCATCAGCCCGTCCAGCCGGCTGACCTGCGCGTCCAGCCCTGCCTGAAGCTCGGCAATATCCGGCGTGGCGACCTCGGCGGCGGCGGAGGGCGTGGGCGCGCGCTGGTCGGCGACAAAGTCCACAATCGTGAAGTCGGTTTCGTGCCCCACCCCGCTGATCACCGGGATGCGGCTGGCAGCGACAGCACGCGCCACGCGCTCATCGTTGAAACACCACAAATCCTCAATGCTGCCGCCGCCGCGAATCAGCAGAATCACATCCACCTGTGTATGCTGGTTCAGCCGCTGCAGCGCCGTGACAATCTGCGGGGGGGCGTCGTCGCCCTGCACCAGCGTCGGGCTGAGGATGATCTGCGCCAGCGGGAAGCGCCGCCGCAGCACATGCTGAATATCCTGAAACGCGGCGGCTCCCGGCGATGTCACCACGCCAATCTGCCGGGGGAACAGCGGCAGCGGGCGTTTGCGTTCGGCGTCGAACAAGCCTTCCTGTTCCAGCGCGTCTTTCAGCAGGGCGAAACGGGCGTACAGGTCGCCCACCCCAACCGGGCGCACTTCCTCGGCATAAAGCTGGTAAGCGCCCTGCTGTTCGTAAACGCTGATCGTGCCGCGCGCCAGCACCGCGTCGCCGTCCTTCGGCGTAAAATTCTGGCGGCTGGTGCTGCTGCGCCACATGACACACTTTAGCTGCGCCTCACTATCCTTGAGCGTAAAATACCAGTGCCCGGACGCCGCTGCCTTCATGTTGGACACCTCGCCTTCAATCCACACACTTTGCAGGGCGTCATCGCGGTCAAACAGATGGCGGATGTGGGCGGAAATTTCGGTGACTGTGTAACTTTGCACGGAATTCACAGGATGTTCCTCAATTGGGTGTGCGCGTTGAGAATTATACACTAAAATAGTCGCGCTTCTGTGTCGCTCGTTAACACATTCAGGAATAGACCACGATGGCTTACTTGAACGCGCAAGAACGTGAAGACCTGCTGCACCAGCTCAAAGGGATGCGTTTTCGCGGTGCCCGCTGGAAACTCAACCGCATGGACCCCAAAGGGCGACTTGCCTACTACCGCAATGCGCAGGCATCGGGCAAGCTCTATACCCGCTACGTGCTGGAAGGGCTGGGCACACAGGTCACGCTGGTGGAGCAAATCGCGGGCGGCGAAGACCCCCAGGCGGGCCGCGCAAAGTTCGATTTCGTTGAGGTGATGGTCGAACCGACGCCGGACAACCGCACATAGCCTGCCCACAACATATGCAGCATGGATACATCAGGGGGGTTAACCCCCTTGTCCGGCAGGTCACCTGCGCTTGCTGCTGTGGCAGCACACAGCACCCGCCGGGGATACTGAACGACAACCCCTGTTTGAGGAAAGGATTGCTTCTATGCTTCGCAGTTTACCGCTGACCCGCACGTTAACCCTGCCGCAGCGCCTTGCCGCCGTCGCCGTCTTCACGCTGCTCACGGCGCTGTCTGCCCGTGTCAGCCTTGAAACTGGCGGACCGGTGCCGTTCACACTGCAACCGCTGGCGGTGCTGCTGGCGGGCATGGTGCTGGGCGGGCGTGATGGCGCGCTGAGCCAGCTTGCTTACGTCGCCCTGATCGCCGCCGGGCTGCCGCTGGATGCGCGCGGGCTGGGTGCGCTGGCGCTGTTCGGTCCCACTGGCGGCTACCTGATCGGCTTTGTACTTGCTGCTGCCGCCGCCGGGCTGCTCGTCGAACGCGGCGCGGCGCGGGTCTGGCAGCGCTGGCTGGCGGGCATCGCCGGCATCGCCGTGCTGTACCTGTTTGGGGTCAGTCACCTGATGCTCTACACGGGCAGTGATCTGAGCGCCGCATGGGCGGCAGGCGCAGCGCCGTTTATCGTCTTTGACCTTGCCAAAGCGCTGATCGCCGCCGCGCTGACCGAAAGCGGGCGCGCGCTGCTGCTGCGCTCCGGGCGCTAAAACACGCTACGCCAACGCTGGCATACCGGCACGCGCAGGAACTGCCCGCCGCTGCTTCCGAGAGGATTGTCTACACCCTATGGGCGGAACGCTGCTCAATATTGTTACCGTCGCGCTGGGCAGCCTGCTGGGGCTGCTGGTGGGCAGCCGCCTGCCTGCGCGCATCCAGGAGTCGGTCGTTACCGGGCTGGGGCTGGTCACGCTGGTGGTCGGCATCGGCAACGCGCTGCCCAGCGGCAATATCATCATCCCGCTGCTGAGCATTGCCAGCGGCGTGATGATCGGCGAACTGCTGCGCATTGACGACGCATTACAGGCGTTTGGCGCGTGGTTGCAGCGGCGCTTTGGCGGCGGCGAGGCAGGGGATGCGGACAGCAGTGGGCAGCACGCGCGCGAACGCTTCATCACTGGCTTTGTCACCGCCAGTCTGGTCTTCTGCATCGGTCCGCTGACGTTTCTCGGCTCGATTCAGGATGGCATGGGGCTGGCGGTGGGCTACCAGCAGTTGGCGATCAAGAGCGTGCTGGATGGCTTCGCGTCAATGGCGTTCGCCGCCAGTTTTGGCGTGGGCGTGCTGTTCAGCATCGTGACGATCTTCACGCTGCAAGGTGGGCTGGCGCTGCTGGGCAGTTTTGCCGGGCAGTTCATGACTGAGCCGATGATCGTGGAAATGACGGCGACAGGCGGGCTGCTGCTGATCGGGCTGTCGCTGGTGCTGCTGGGGATCAAGCGTCCGCGCATGGCGAACTTCCTGCCGGCGCTGGTCATCGCGCCGCTGATCGTCGTCATCGCCGGGGCGCTGGGCATCCCTATCTACCCGGAGTTGTGAGGGCAGCGGATCACTCCAGCCCCTTAAACAAGTCCCGCAGGGGCAGTGTGAAACCCGGCAGCACATCCGCGCCATCGAGCACACCGTCCTCGTCCAGCGCCACCTTCTTCACCAGCAGATCACTGCTGCCGGGCGCTGCCAGCCGAATGACATCCACCACCTGCTCCTCCGCGTAGGCATTCCACACCAGTTTGCCGCCCGCCTGCAAATAACGCTGCGCCTTGTCGAGCGCCTTACGGCTGCTCTCGCTTGGCGAAACCTCCACTGCCAGATCGGGCGCGCCGACAAACGTCACGCCCTCCAGGTCAATCACGCGCGTTTTGGCAATGAATGCCGCATCCGGCATCAAGAGGGTTTCTGAATCAAGCTGGAAGCCGCCGTCGGGTACGGTGATATACCCCAGATCATGCTCCCGCACAAAGAGATTGAGATACATGACAAACAGCCCGGCGAGCACGGTGTTCCTGCGGTTTGAAGGCGCCATCTCGACGATTACTCCATTGACCAGCTCCAGCCGTTTGAGCGCGTTTTCTGGCAGCGCGGCAATCGCCAGATATTCGGCAGTGGTGTACCGTTTTTGCTCACGAATCACCGGGGTTTTCCTGTGAATCATCATCACACCAACACTATTATAGCGCCAACGCGACTGCTGCGGGTGCGCCGCCGGGCGAATCAAAAAGAAGCAGGCGGCACGATCCGCACCGCTGCTCCTGCTGTCCTGCCTGTTTGCCGCGCCGCACTCAGCCCAGCGTCGCCAGTTCTTCCTCGGTGGCGGTCATGCCCAGCACGTTGTATCCGGCATCCACATGCATAATCTCGCCGGTGATCATGCTGCTCCAGTCCGACGCCAGGAACAGCGCCGCCTTGCCCACATCATCCTGCGAAACACGGTCACGCAGCGGTGCGGTCTGGTCGAATGCCCGCAGCATCGTGCGGAAGCCGGGAATGCCCCCCGCCGCCAATGTCTTGATCGGTCCCGCGCTGATCGCGTTGACACGGATCTTCTTCGGTCCCAGATCGGCGGCAAGATAGCGCGTGATCGTTTCCAGCGCGGCTTTGGCAATTGCCATCGCGTTGTACTTGGGCATCACTTTTTCCGCCGCATAATATGTCAGGCACATGATGCTGCCGCCGTCGGGCATCAGCGGTTCGGCGCGCTTTGCCATGGCAATCAGGCTGAACGCGCTGATGTCCAGCGCCATCTTGAAGCCCTCGCGCGAAACATCCACAAAGCGCCCGCCCAGGTCTTCACGCGGGGCAAACGCCACCGAATGCACCAGAATGTCGATCTTGCCATAACGCGCCCGGACCTTCTCAAACAGCACGTCGAGGTCTTCGTCCTTCTGAACATCGCACTCCTCGACGAAATCACAGCCGACTTCTTCCGCCAGCGGATACACACGCTTGCGCAGCGCCTCACCCGCAAAGCTCAACGCAATCGTTGCGCCCTGATTGTGAAATGCTTTGGTGATACCCCACGCAATCGAATCTTTGTTTGCCAATCCAAATATCAGCGCGACTTTGCCTTCTAGCAATCGCATCAGAACACCTCCTGCTCTGCTCGTAAAAAGGGCATCCGCTCGCAGCCCCGCCCCGGTTGCCGGTAACGTGCTTACTGTAACACTGGTAACGTTGATACGCTACGGTGAGCCATCTCCACCGCCGCGCTAACGACCGCCGGGCGTCCTGACGCCGTACTGGCGCAGGATCGCCCGATCGCGCCGCCGGTCCCCAAACCAGTGCGCGAAAAATGCCAGAATACGCGCCTCGCGCCCGACAAGATAGCGCGTTTTGGGGCGCGGGTCGGTCAGCGCCTTCAGCACCACCCCGGCAACCGCTTCCGGCGGCAGCGCGCTGGCGGTCATGCTGCTGCTGACCTCGGACGATTTCGCCAGCAGGTCACCATAGAGCGCCTCTGCCCGCGAGCTGAACGTCCTGCGCACCATGTCCATGCTTTCTTCGGCACGGTGAAAAAACGGTGTTGCCACAGAACCCGGCTCAATCGCGCTGACCTGAATATTCCACGGCGCAAGTTCGTTGCGCAGCGCGTCGGTAAATGCCTCCATCGCAAACTTGCTCATGCTGTACGCGCCAGTAAACGGCAGCGCGATGCGCCCCAGTACCGACACTGTGTTGACGATCCGCGCGCCACCGTCCTTTGCCGCTGCCATCCGCAGCAGCGGCAGCAGCGCCTGTGTTACGCGCACATGCCCGACCACGTTCACGCTGAACTGCTGCTGCAATGCCTCCAGCGGCAGGAACTCCAGCGGTCCGGTCAGCGGATAGCCGGCGTTGTTGTGCAGCGCATGCAGTCCCTCCGCGCCCACCGCCTGCGCAATACGGGCGGCAGCATCGGCAATCAGCACCGGGTCGGTGATGTCCAGCGGCAGCACTGTCAGCCGCGAAGATGCCCCCGCCAGCAGCGCACCGGTATCCTCGTCCGGCAGCACCCCGGCAAACACCCGCCAGCCCCGCGCATCCAGCAGTTTCGCCGTCGCCATCCCGATGCCGCTGGTCGTGCCTGTAATCAGAATCGTCCTCGCTGTGCTCATCCTGTTCCTCATTTTGCACCCAACACGGGCAATCGTCGGGTATTCTACCCGCGCGCCCGTGTGCAGGGCAACCTGCGCAATTTGCACTGCCGGTGATCTAGATTACGCCGGAGTCAGCCCAAGAACGGTCCTGCATTCATCGTCGCCTGTACCGCCCTCCCTGCCTGCTATCTGCAAGCGACAGAATAGACGTCCTCAGTAACCGGAACTGTGCGGGGCTTGTTTTCAAACACACAGGCGGTGGAGTCAAAGGTTGTCAGCGTGTCCAGATATTCGATCATTTCGGCAAGCGTGTGGGTTTTTAGTACCAGCACAAACGCCGGGGGCAAAGGTTCTGCCAGCGAAGCAGGCAATTCGGGCAGGACAGGCAAAATGCGGATGCCCTCCGGTAGATAATACGTTAGCGATCCCAGGAATCCCCGTTCCGTTGTATCCACTACAATCAGAGGGGCGTCGGTCAATACATCCAGTTCAGTTCGATAATACGATCCGACGATATCAAGCATGATGCTGACCGTTGATACCAGCACGAAATAGCCGACAACCACCAGCCGAAAACGACTTCCATCCAGCAGGATTGCCAGTCCTGTCAAGACCAAGGGCCACCAAAAGAACAAGTATTTCGCATCGTTTTTCCCTAAATGCAGCAGAAACGAGGGGGTGATGAAGACAACATAGCTAACGAGCGCAACAAAGATCACATAACGCAGGTAACCCTTTTCAGCGCTGCTGGAAGTGCGTATGCGATAATGGTAGTACAACACTACCAGTGTACCACACCCCACAACAACCCCAATTTTCAAAAACGCGCTGATAACGCTGGCGTCCAGATGCGCCAGCGCGCAGGCGGATTCGATAACCCACCAGACACGGTCAGGAGCGCAGCAGTTCGCCAGACCACTAAGCGCTTCGCTGGCGATTGCTGGAATGGACTGTACGCCTGCTGCGCCGATATCAGGAACTTTAGAAGTCACCTGATCCAGAAAACCGAGTGCCAACCAGAACACCACGACAGCAGCGCCCGTCGCCGCATAAACCAGCAGCGGGAGCAGCAATCGACGATCTTTCAAGACCCTTCCGATACCCCATAGCCCCAGCCCGAACCCCAGCGCAGCAAACCAGTAATGGGTCAGCATGCCCAGTGTTGTTGCGGCAACCGTCACATAAAGATACTGGCGTTTATTCTCGGTAAACAACAGATAGAAGCTCACCACCAGCGCAATTGCCAGGGTTGCCCCAAGCGCATATTGCCGTGCGAACAACGAGGATTCCAGCACCGCCGGGCTGAACAACCATAGCAGTATGGCTGTGTTCGCGGCGATCTTTGCCCCCAGAATTCTCCTGACACCAACGTATAGGAGAAGCAGTGACAATCCATCAAACAGGAGATTCAGAAAACATGCAATGGCAATGTGACCAGCACCGAACACTGAAAACCAGAGGTTCGTCAAAATGAAATAAAGCGGTGGATGCACATCGGTAGCATAGAGATTTTCTGTCACTATGAACGGTTGAAAATCTACCACCCCTGGGAAAAACAGTGCGCGGATTGAACCGGTTGTCAGGGGTGTACCCGCCGCAATAGCGGAGTCAACCACCTGAATGTAAGCCACCTGATTGCCTGTTGCGGCGAGATAAGTAATTGCGGGATCATACTCAGCACGGAAGTTAAACAGGAAGTAGCCAATCCGTAGCCACAAGCCCAGCACAACAAGGATAGCGATTGCCGGGTTGAAGGAATTCTGACACTCTGGCGCATCCGCAGGAGAAGCCATGGAGTTTGCCTCCGTTCATTAGCGCGGAACGGATTTCCACATCTGGAGCGTGCGGCTTGCATTTTCGAAGCCGTTTCGGATGCCCCTGAACGCAACGGTACATTCAGTCAGCAGGTCTATGCCTTACCTGTTAACTGATCTCCGCCCTACTCCGCTCAACGCTGCTTCTCGATTGCGACGCAGAACTACATGCAGACAAATGAACAGTCCGACTGGATACCGCCTTCAGAATCCCGGTAAAATACTTACAGCATTAATTACAGCATAATGTAATTTCACTAAGAGGTCAAGCCGCGTGTGAACCGCCCCCGCCAGTCTTTCGCCAGCGCCGTTGTGGGGCAACAGCCTCGTTTCCGCAATGCATCACCGGTACAATCAATATCGCCTGCACGCATAACCTGCACCCGCAAACTGAACCCGAAAGGCAGCTTTCCAATGATCACTGTCTATGACTTCTCGTATTTCCCACTGCTGGAAACCGAACGCCTGCGTCTGCGGCAGATTACCCGCGCAGACGCCCCGGCGATCATCCGGCTGTTTGGCGACCCGGACGTGCTGACCTATCTGGATTTAGACCCGCCGGTTACGACAACAGAACAGGCGGTTGGGATGATTGACTGGCTCGGGGAGATGTTCGACCAGAAAAACGGGGTGCGCTGGGCGATAACGCTCCAAACCGACGACACGCTGATGGGCACAATCGGTTTTCACCGCTGGAACCGCGATAACCGTCATGCCGAAATCGGTTATGATCTGATCCGCGACCACTGGCGGCAGGGCTATGTGACCGAAGCCGCGCAAGCGCTGGTGCGCTGGTGCTTTCTGAACCTGGACCTCCACCGTATCGAAGCCGACTGCACGGCGGGCAACCTCGGTTCAGAGGCGGTGCTGCGTAAGCTGGGCTTCACCTATGAGGGCACCTGGCGCGAACGCTGTTTTGAGCACGGGCGCTTTGTGGACATCAAGCAGTTTAGCCTGCTGCGCCGCGAATACCTGCCCGTGTGATGCCCTGGCACAGCTATCAGGCGCGTTTGAAGCCGACTGCCATGCCGTCGCCTGCCATAATCAGCGTGCTCTCCATGCGCGGGTCTGCTGCCAGCGCGCGGTTGAACGCATCCATCGTGTGGTCGTCCTCGCCCTGCGGGGCGACCACGCGCCCGTGCCGCAGCGCGTTGTGCGCCGCCAGCAGCCCACCGGGGCGCAAATGCTCGACTGCCCAGCGCAGATATTCCGGGTAGCCGCGCTTGTCGGCGTCAATGAACACGGCATCGAACGGCGCATACGCAGCAAGCTCGCGCAGGCTGGCAGCGGCGTCGCCTTCGACCAGTTCAACACGCGCCGCCACCCCGGCACGCGCGAAATTCTCGCGGGCGACCTGTGCATATTTGTCATAGACCTCCAGCGTATACAGCCTGCCGTCTGGTGGCAGGGCGCGCGCCAGCCAGATGCCGCTGTAACCGCCCAGGGTGCCGATTTCGACCACCTTACGCGCCCCCACCAGCCGCAGCAGCCATTGCAGCATGCGTGCCTCGTGCGCCATCAGGCTGAGGTCCGGCAGCCCGTGCGCGTCAGCATGCTGCTGTGCCGCCAGCAGCGCCGCATCTTCCGGCGCGAACAGCGCCGCGACATACTTTTCGAGTTGTTCGTGAGTATGCTCGTCCACACTGCATCCCCTGTACTAAAAACCGGTCATTCACTGGCGCTTTCGAGGTAAAAACATCCGCCGGTTGGCGCGTGACGGTACTCATAAATCAGAGCAGGCAGTCCCGCACCAGCAGGCGAAAACCGGCGACACATCCGCGTCAGTCCGGATTATCCGCAAACTGCGCTTATGCTTCCGCGTCGGGCGGAAAATCAATGGCGGACTCATCAACCACTTCGTCTTCGGGCGTGTGGCTGAAGCTGTGCGACTGGCGGGGCAACCTTTCCACCGGCTGCCCGCGCCGCAGCACAAAATGATCCAGATCGCGGGCGATCACCGTATCGGGGAAAAAACGCTGCGCTTCTTCCAGCACATCGCGCTCCCGGTAGCGCCGCGAAATATGCGTCAGAATCAGCGTGCGCACACCGGCAGCGCGTGCCAGCTCCGCCGCCTGCCGTGCCGTCAAATGGCGGAATGCCTCTGCCTCTTCGCGTTCGGTTTCCATAAACGTCGCCTCGCAGACCAGCACATCCGCATCGCGCACAGCCTCGACGACCGTGTCCGTGCGCCCCAGATCACCAGTGATTGCCAGCTTCACGCCGCGCTGTGTTGCGCCCAGCACCCTGTCCGGCGTAATCACGCGCCCGTCTGCCAGCGTCACCGTTTCGCCGCGCACCAGCCGCCCGCGTTCGGGTCCGGCGGGCACACCCAGCGCCTCTGCCTGATCCACCAGAAACGGCGTATGCGTCTTTTCCTGAAAGACATAGCCAAAGCAGCCCGGTCCACGATGCTGCACGGGAAACGCGCTGACCGTGAACTGCCGCGCCTTGATGATCTCGCCGGGATGGGAAATGTCAATCAGGTGCAGCCCGGCAGGCGGTCGTTTGGGGCGCAGCACCACGTCATACAGCAGCGTTTGCACGCGGTCAATCGTCGCCTTGCCCCCCCAGATTTCGATGTCGTCAACGTCCTCGCCGCGCACCAGCGTAGAAATCAGCCCGCCCAAGCCCAGAATATGATCCAGATGGGCGTGGGTCAGCAGAATGCGATTGAGCTTCTTGAAACCAATCCCGCTGCGCAAAATCTGCCGCTGCGTGCCTTCGCCACAGTCCACCAGAAAGCGCAGCTCGCCCGCCAGCACTGCCTGCGCAGACAACCCGCGATGCACCGAGGGTGCCATTGCCGACGTGCCGAGGAAAACGAGTTCAAACATGGTCAGTTCTGCCCGATGCTAATGCTGCTCAGGAACAGGCGATCCCCGCGCGGCTGCCCGTTATCCAGCACGCTCAGACGCTGGCGGTCTGCCCCCTGATACGCCCCTACCGACAGGCTGTACTCGCCGGGAGGAATGGAGGCAGGTAGTTCGATGAACGTGATCTGCATCAGAATATCGCGTGAACGCAGTTGGCGCGGCACAACGCTGATCGTATCACGCTGCGCCACCGGGCGCGCGCCGGGGTCGTTAAGCACATGCGCGAAAAACCGCAAATCGCGGGGGACTTCGCCGTCAATGCGCCAGTAAGTCACCAGCGTGACAATACCGCCAGGCGGATACGAGCCGCCGCCAGGCAGTTCGTAGCCCAGAAACGTGAGGTTGCCCGCTAGCGAAACCGGTGTGCTGACACTGTCACTGCCGCCCGGCGCTTCTGGCGCATAACGCACCTGCACCGTGCTGCTGAACAAGCCAATCTGGTCGGCAAGCGGCGCGGCAACTTCCAGCCGCAATATCGCGTCATCGGCGGCTGGTACAAACGTGCCCAGACTCAGCCAGCGCTGCACCTGCGGATGCGCCGTGCTGAGCGTATCAACATCTGCCAGCACCACCTGCTGCGCTTCGCCGCCGTTGAGCAGCAGCAGCCCGCTGCCACAGTCCACCCGCCGCAGCACAAAACTCTGCTGCGACATCAGCAAAATTAAATCAGCACTGCTGAGCGCATCGGTGTTGAGGCTCGCCGCCGGATCAGGGCTGCATAACACCGTGGGAACCTGTGCCGCCGTGCTGTCCAGATAGCGGGCGACTGCCTGCTGGCGGGTGTGATAGGCGGTCTGCACGGCAGGCTGCGCGGACCAGCGGGTGAACAAATCACTTGCCGACCAGCCCGCGTTGACCAGCAGCAGCGCCAGCAGCCCGGACACCACCAGCGGGCGCGCGCGCCGGGGCAGCGCCGCGTGTGCCGCGTTGACTCCCGCGCCGAAGAACAGGGCAAACACCGGCAGCAGCGCCGTGAGCGAAAGAAAATCGGGGTTATGGGGTGTCAGGACGGCAGGGGGCAGCAGCGCCGCCAGCGCCACCAGCGGCAGCGCAAAACGTGGCTGCCGCCAGTAACGCAGCGCCACGCCCGTGCCCAGCAGCAGCAGCGCAAAACTGATTACATCGGTCAGCGGGCGTCCCGGCAGGTTATGCACCGGGTTTAGGTCACCGCCCAGCCCCAGCGCCCCTACCCCGACCAGCGTCGAACGCAGCACACCGCCGCTGTAGCTGCCAAACACGCGCCCCGCGCCGGACAGTTCGGGCAGGCGGATGGTCGAAATCAGGTAGGGCATGGCGATGATGACCATCACCAGAATAGCAAAATTGGTGTAACTGAGGATGCGCCGTGTCATCGTGGACTGGCGCGTGAGTACCATAAAGGCGATAAAAACCATGCTCATCAGCACGATGACGAAGTTATCCGGGTGCAGGTAAAAGCCCAGCCCCAGCAGCCCGCCCAGCGCCGCAAACCAGACCGTACTCGGCTCGTGTTCCAGATCGCCATAGGCACGCAGCGCGCGCGCCTGTGCCAGCAGCACCGCCGCCACCAGCAGCGGCAGCAGCGTTTCGCGCCCGATGCCGCGTGCCAGCAGCGCCATCCAGAACGTAGACGCCATCAGCCCCGCTGCCGCCACACCTGCCAGCGGACCGAACAGCCGCGTCGTCAGCGCGTAAACCAGCGCCAGCGTAATCAGCCCTGCCCCCAGCGCCACCAGCCGGTAGACAAAAATCGAGTCGCCAAACAGAATTGTCACGAGCGCCACGATGACGTGGTACAACCCCTCACGCCCTTCACCAGCGAGATCATAAAAGACCTCGATCCGCCCCTGACGCACGGTTTCGATAATGCGAATATCGGTGACTTCATCATTGGTGACGCCGGGCGGCAGGTCGGCAAGCTGCCAGATGCGCAGTCCGGTGCCAATCAGCAGCAGCATCACTGCCAGTGTGTATCCCACGCGGCTGGACAAGCGGCGTACTCCGTTTCTATGCAATAACTCGGCAAAGACGCGCGCTGTCAAATCTAACACAGGGGGGACATTTTGCGTAGGGGCGGGGACAGGATCGGCACAAGCAGCCGCCTACGCCGGCAGGGTTCAGTGTCTATCCCCAGACTCCGCCATGTGGATCTTGCAGGTCAAGAAATTGGATTGAACCACCCACTGACGGATATTCGGCGTCAACACCTGATCTGCACCCTACAAGGGGTATAGCGTAGGGGAGCATTGGCGTCGCAGCGCGTATATCCTCCCTTAATCCGAGCCGAGCAACAGCTCAAAGGACATAATCCGCCTGGCTCAGCAAGATGGATTCACGGATTGACGCCACAGGTTATCTCTGCCTGGCTATTGTAATCGATGCAAATGCCCGCGGTTACAGCGTGCCCGCCCACACACTCAGCGCGACAATCACGATCCCCAGCAGCAGGCTCAACCACATCAGGCGGCGTTCGCGGCGGCGCAGCGTTTCCATTGTGGCGGCGGTCTGCGCCGGGTCGCCCTTGCCTTTTTCCAGCAGCAGCCCGGTGCGTTCCAGCGCGGGGGTCACGCCAAATTGCAGCCACACCCCCACCGCTACCATGACCACCAGCACGAGGTGTTTAATCAGGATGATGCGGCTCCAGTCGTTGGTGATCTGCATCACACCATCATAATTCTCATCCAGCGCCATCTGTGTCAGCCCGGTGGCAATCAGCACCACCAGCGCCAGATTGGTCAGCGGCGTAAAGCGCTTGCGCAAACGCCCCAACAGGCGGTGCAAAGCGGGATTTTCCGCCAGCACGCGCTGCGTTTCAGGATAGACAAAAACCGCCATGAACAACAGCCCGCCCACCCAGACCAGCGTGGCGAGTACATGAAAGAACAGGCTAATGGCAAGGATCGACAAGGAAGGGATCTCCTGCTGCCGGATGCGCCGGGTCGCGCGCGGGAATCACCTCGTCACCGCAGTACTTCGCCATGTTGGCAAGCGCGATAAACGCCGGGCGCACCGTGCCGGGTGGCGTGATAATGCCCCACCAGTACTGCTCGTTTTCCGGTCCCCACGCCGGATCACTCAGATAAATCAGCGTCATCAAACCGACCCAGGGACGCCAGTGCTCCGCCGCGTAGGCATAGGCGCGCACCAGATAATCCGCCTGAGTCTGCTCGTCTACCGCGTACCACGAATAATCGGGATGCTGCCCGCCAACATCCACATTCCAACCCATTTCCAGAATCGCCATTTGCCGCGCGGCATCGCCATTACGCACCATAATCAGGCGCAGATCTTCCACCCGGCGGAAGGTGAAAAAGCGCGGGATACCCTGCGCCTCCGCTGCATCCGGCGAAACCTCTGGCGCGGAAAAACCCGGCGCATGCACACCGACCACATCCACATACTGCTGGAACCCGGCGTCGTACATTTCCTGCAGGTACAGGTCATCCGGGCGGGCAACATCGCAGCAGGTGCCGGTGGGCGCTAACCCGGCGGAGATAATCACGGCATCGGGATCAGCAGCACGGATTGCCGCGCTGCACGCCGCCAGCAGCCGCACATATTCGGCGGCGTCCGGTGTGCGGTTGCCCCACTCGCGCGCAAGGTTCGGTTCATTCCACACCTGATACGCGGCAATGCGCCCGCGATAGCGTTCGGCGACACTGCCGCAGTAATTGGCAAAATCAGCAAAATCCGCCGGGGGCGCATCCACGTAATCCACGTCTTTTTCGCCCGGTATCTCCGGGTGCGACCATACCGGGGCGTCACTCAACCGCACGACGATGCGCAAATCGCGCCGTTCGACCTCTTGCAGGATTTCGTCCGCGCGGGTGAAATCCTGCACACCGCGTTCCGTTTCGATATCTTCCCACGCGAACACCTGCTTGATATGGCTGAACACCAGCAGGCGCACCCAGTCGAGGTGATAATTCGCCCAGTAGTCGTCCCACCACAGGAAGGTGTGAACGCCGTAAGTCAGCGCTGTAAACGGCGGGTCAACGACGGCGGCAGCGCGCAGCGGATCGGCATCACTGCGATTCAGCCGCGCCAGCAGCGTAATCACCACCAGAAACAGGGCGAGCGCCGTAGCGCCCACCCGTATTGGACGTGCACCTGACACCGGCTACCCACCCTGACTGGCGCGGCGCTCTTCCGACCACTTCCGCACCTCGTCGTACACGGGGCGGAACGACCAGTTAGGACCGATCAGCGAATACGGCACATTGTCATTGGTGGGTTCCCAGCCTGCCTGCGGTCCATAGTTCAGGTTCCACAGGAATGCCAGCCAGACGAAGCCCCACTCGTCCATCAGGTCGAGCGCCTGCACCGTCCACTCCGCCTGCTCTGCCAGTGTGTTGTCGTTGGCAAAGCCAAAACCTTCCGGCGAACCGCCCAGATCCTCGGTGACTGCCCAGCCGAACTCGGTGATGCACAGCGGCGTTGGCGTGCCACCCTGCGGCGTTGCCAGCGCAATCTTGTTGTGATACGTGTTCAGCGTGCTGTAAAAGCTCCAACTGTGATGCGGGTTATCAAACGGACCGCGGAAACTCGCCGTCTGCGCGTTGGGGTCGTTGGGCGCTTCGTCCCAGGGCACATTCGGACCGATGTTATAACCGTTGTGATGCACGCCGACACAGTCGGTATACGTCAGCAGCCCGGCGGCAATCATCTGGTCCAGATAGTCGAAGTCGTCAATTGCCGACACCCGCCCGTCCGGTTCCGTCCAGCCGCCCGTGGGCGACAGCGCGCCGCTGATGACGATGATGCCCGGATCAACCTCTTTGACTGCCAGATAAACCTGCCGCAGCATTTCGATGTAATTCGCCGCGCTCAAGCCCTCGATTGAAGTCCATTCACGATCAAGATTCTGCTCGTTCCAGACTTCGATTGCCTGCACCTGACCGGGATAACGCTCCAGCAGCGCCACAATGAAGTTGACAAAATCCTGAGTATTGGCGGGCGGACCATGCTTGGTGGTGTCCACACCCGGTTCGCGCGACCATTCCGGCGCGGTGACAATCGACATCATCACATTCAGCCCAAAACGCCCGGCTGAAGGCATCGCCAGATCGAGTTTCGACCAGTCATAGACGCCGCGTTCCGGCTCCACATCTTCCCAGCGCACCTGCATCTTGAACCAGCCCATGCCAAGCTGCTGCACCAGCCGCATCCAGCCATCCTGGTTTTCCGGGTTGAGGTCGAGGCTGTACTGCACCTGCGTGCCCACCTGGAAGGTGCGGTTGTTGACCGGCAGCGGGGTCGCGGTAGGTGCGGGGGTGTTGGTGGGCGCGGCGGTTGCCGCCTGGACCTGCTGCGCCTGCGCGACTGCTGCGCTGGTTGCCGTTGCTGCTGGCAGCGGCGTGCTGCTCGGCGCGGTGGTCGGGGCAGCGGTCGGCGCGTCTGTTACTTCGGCTGTCGCCTGCGCGACGGCGCTGCTGCTGCCAGTGCCGCTGCCGTTATCCGCCGGGGGAATGCCAAAATTGGCGCTTTCTTCACTGCCGGTGATAAACGCCGGGGATGCGATATAGATGGCGAAGAATGTCGCCACGCCCACCAGAATGGTGATCAACATCCAGATGAGGGCAAAGCCCCGCACGGCGGCTCTGCGCTGTGTTCTTGCGCGTGTGGTCATAACTATCCTTTCCTGAGTGAACCTGCAAGACCAGCAGGCAGTACAGGTCAACTGTTGCAAGCTTTGTTGTCAAAAACCTTCAGAGATCATCTGAGAAAGCAGGGTTTCCTCGCCGCAGCGCGACCCATCTCGCCCATACTTTCCAGATGGCTTCTCGTGCCGCCCTGCCAGCGCCCCAGCACGGGTGCACTATCGGGCAGCAATGCGCCGCCCTCCACACGCCGCGCCGCCCGAAGCGCACACGGAAATGCGGAGGGATCAGATCGTTCGGCAGCTATAAAGACACAGTTTAACAGCATCGCGTTTCGTTTTGCATAGCCAGCCTGCGATGCGCCAGTCCACACCGCCGAACTCGGTGGGTCAGCGCGCCCCGGCGAAAGCATCACACGCAGGGCAGCTTCCGTCCGGGCGCAGCATGGCATACCCTGCCTGCGGGTCAGTGCCGTACAGGGTGAAATCCACATTCCAGACGATCATCAGGCGCACATTGCCGCGTTCGGAAAGATACGCCGCTGCGTCCGCCAGCCATGCCGCCTGCTCTGCAACACTGGTATTCCCGCCCCAGCCAAAGAACGGATCCAGCGGAGGAAAACCTTCCGGTGTCAGATAGCCCAGTTCTGTAAAACAGATCGGTCTCGCGCCGCCCACCAGATTGGTATAGACGTTCAGCAGTGTGGGCAGATAGCGCGTGTAGTAGTCATCGCGCGGGTCGCCGCTGGTGGTGCGCGGCGGCACAATGCCCTCGTTGTAATGCGCGCCGAGGCAGTCCAGATAATTCAGCCCGCCAGCGTCAATCATCTGCCGCAGCCAGCGGTCATCGTTGACCACCTGCCCCGGAAAGGCGTTTTCCGCCCCGGTGGGCGCGGGCGCAGCGCTGATCACTATTGTGCTGCCGCTGCGATTCTTGATCGCCGTGTACGACAGGCGCAGCAGTTCGGCATAACGCGCCCCGTCAATCTGTCCTTCGGGCCATTCGCGCGCCAGATTCGGCTCGTTCCAGATTTCGATAGCATCCGCCCCGGCAGACGCCAGCCCGGCGACGAACAGGGCGTAATCCTCGTAATACGCCCGTCCGCCCGCCGCGACTTCGCCGGGAATGCCCACGACACCGAGCAGCACACGGAACCCACGCGATCTTGCCGCGCTGATTTCGCCCGCTACCGATTCCGGTGTCATGCCGCGTGCGTAACGAATCTGCACCTTCATCCAGGTCATCCCGGAGCGCACCATCGCGGCGGCGGCGCGTTCACTGCCCGCGCTGGTCACATGCCCGCCAAACTCGAACACCCCGGCGCGAATGCTGCCCGGCGGGGGTGGACCTGAGTCCGGTCCAGTGATTGGCGGTGCGGCGGTTGCCGGGTTGAACGTGGGCGTAATCGTCGGCACCAGCGTCGGTGTGGCGGTCGGCAGCGGTGTGGGCGTGGCAGTCGGCGCATAGACCGCGATTTCGGCTGCGCCGCGCGCACTGTCAACTTCTGTGCCGACAACGGCAACACTGACCGTATAGTCGCCTTCCTGTGTGACAATCAACGGAATTTCCACTGCTTCACCGATGCCGCGCACGACTTCCTGTACGACACCGCCCGCGCCTTCCAGTCGCCAGCGCAGCCCCAGCGTATTGCTGACCGGGAACACCGGCAGCCGCTGGCGATAGGCAGTGATGGCAGGCAGCACATCACGCGCAATGCCCGGCGCAAGCAGGTCTTCAAATGCTACCCCACCAATGAAAAACAGGCTGCCATGCTCCATGCGGTAGCGCAGCGCCCCGCCGGTGGTCAGCCAGGCACGGGCAGCAGGCGCGGCATCGTCCGGCGTGCGGTAGTAATCAATAAACGGGGTCTGAATGCGCTCATCCATGCCGGACACGGCATAAAAGCCGTCCAGACGAGCCGTGACAGCGATTCCCGGCGGCACACTGCCCGTCGCGCTCAAGTCCTGCGGCGGGATGTCCAGCGCGACACCGCCCAGCGGCGCGAGCGCATCGGTATAGCTGACCGGCGTCACGGTGCCGTCCGGATTTTCGCGCAGCGAAAGCGCCGACAAGCCCAGCAGGATTTTGCCGCGCTCAATCTCGCGCACCGCACCGCGCAGCAGGTCATCCACTGGCGCGCTGCCGGCGGCGTCGGGAATGAACGGAGTCAACCCGCTGCCCGGATCAAGCACGACCAGATCAGCCGCCGCGCCAAGCGCTGCCCGGTCATAGGCGCTTGCGGCATCTGCCGCCTCTGCCGGCAAAATTACGCCCAGCAGCAGCCCGCGCCCATCGAGGCTCGCACCCAGTTCGCGGATAAATGTGCTGAAATTCTCACGCTGCGCCGCGGGCAGCCCGCGATATTCGATAAACATGCCGTCGTAGCCGCCGCTGCCGGCAGCGATGATAATCTGCTGGATATGCGCGGCGCGCAGTGCCGGGTCGCTCAGCAGACGTTCCACCGTCGCCGTGTCATAGGCGCCAGCGGTGGTGTAATTGCGCAGCACAGGCATCACGCGGTAGCTGGCATTCAGGTCAAAGCCGGGTGCCAGCCCGCCGCCGCCGAGTGTGCCCTGCGGGGTGGGCAGCAGCCCGGCAGGGGCGACAATCGTGGCGACCTGCCCGGCTTCCGGTGTCAGCCGCTGGGTGATGTCCACCGTAACGAGCACCTGCTGTTCCCTGCTGCGGGGCAGCGCCTGAAACAACGCCAACTGCTGCGGCACAGCGGGCAGCGCCACCACCAGATGCCCCGCGCCGTCAAGCTGGCTGGACACAAAACGCCAGCCGTTCGCCGGATCATAGCGATAGACATCGAGCACATCAGGGTTGGTGCTGGGCGGCAGATCCAGCATGACGGACAGCCCGCCCACCGTGCCTTCCGTCTCGAAGTGATAGACACTGCTTTGCAGCGCCAGATGCGCGGGCAGCGCCGCGTGCGCCGCCGGAATCCAGCTTCCGGCGCTGGCATCCGCTGCTAGAAACGTGTCCAGCGGGACCTGGTTAACCAGCAGCCCGAACGCGCCCTGAAACTGTTCCGACTGAACCACCAGTTGCAGACCAGCGGTTTCGTAGCGGTTCTGCTGCGGCGAAAGGGCGGTATAGCGCAGTTCGGTCAAGCGTTGGTACAGGCTGAAGGGCGGCAGAAACAGCGCCATGCCAATGACGATAAAAGCGACAGCGAAGGCGATCAGCGCGGGCAGCACACAGCCGGGTCCGCCCCGCGTGGGCACAGCTTGCGGGTCTACCTGCCGCCCGGAGCCAGTTTCAGTGGGGGTCATGCAAGTCCTTGAGAAACAGCAGCATCAACATGAGTGACAACAGTGCACAGCAGCGGGGCACACCAGCGGCATGCCCCACTCTACCGGCTTACTGGTGGTAAATCCAGTCGTTTCCCTGCAGAGGAGGGTCTGAGACGCTCCCCTCCAACAGCAGGCATGTATTGTGGGCATGCTTTTTGGATGCACCACTTATGCTGCGGTCAGCGCCCCAGCGCTTCGCACGCCGGGCAGCCACCACCGGGACGGATCATGGCATAACCCGCCATCGGGTCTTCGCCATAGAACGTGAAATCGACATTCCAGACAATCAACAGCCGCACACGCCCGCTCTGTGCCGACAGCGACACCGCCTGATCCAACCATGCCGCCTGCTGCGCCACCGTCACATTCGACGCCCACGCGAAGCCGCCGGGCAGCGGTCCCAAGCCTTCCGGGCTGAGGTAGCCAAGTTCGGTGAAGCACAGCGGGCGCGCCCCACGGAAGGCGCTCCAGTAGGTATCGAGCATGCCGTAGAAATAGCGTGAATAGTGCCCGCTGTTGCCGCGCGGGTCGCCGCTGCGCGCTGTTGGCGGCAGAATGCCCTCGTTGTAGTGGATGCCGAGGCAGTCCATGTAATTCGCCGCACCTGCCGCCGCCATGCCCGCGACGAAGGCGTTATCGTCGCAGCCAGCGGGCGAGCAGCCGCCGAAGAAGCCTGTTGGGGCGGGGGCGCCGCTGATGA
>DAOTWP010000004.1:0-8888 GCA_034435675.1 Anaerolineae bacterium | reverse complement strand
GCACGTTCAGAATATGAACAGTTTTTGGGGACTGACAAAAAAAATCTGGAGATGCTTGCAGGTATCGTCGGAAAAGCAAATGCGGTGTGCATGGCTGCTGACGACGCCGAATTAGCTCGAATCGTTGACGAGGAGTTAACTCCATATCCCGCTGACAAACAGAACGATGACGGTCTAAACGTTGATTGGGCTTCCAGAAATCGCGAGGCTTTGCATGAAGCAGTAAAACGACTTGCTCAAATCATCAGGCAGTCATAGAGCCATCCAGAGCGATTGCATGATTGCGAGGATTTGAGACATTGCTCAAACGCCTTACCGATTGATCGCGCCATGTTTGATATGTAGCGCAGTGCTCAACGCAACGCAATGAGGCGCGGGCGTGTGTGTCTGTAGTAGGGGAGGGTCTCAGATCCTCCCCTACTCAGACCCTCCCCTACGGTTAAACGGTGATTTGTGCTGTAAAATGCAAATAATCCAATGTCTGATTCGACAGAGATGAACTCCGATGCCCCGCAATCCCCACCGTGACCCGCGCAAATCCCCACGCCTGAAAGGCTACGACTACGCACAAGAGGGCGCATACTTCGTCACCGTCTGCACGCACCGGCGCGAACACCTCTTTGGCGCGGTGGTCGAGGGCGAAATGCGCTGCAATGCGTTCGGGGAGATCGTGTGGGCGTGCTGGGACGATTTGCCCAACCATTACGCCAATATCGAATTAGACGCATGCATCGTTATGCCGAATCACATTCACGGGATTATTTTGATTACAGGTGATATACACGTTCATGCGCGTGACCGTGTAGGGGCGGGTCTCAGACCCGCCCCTACAAACACCGTTACAGCCGTCAGCAAAAAACACGGTTTAACGGAGGTTGTCCGCGCCTTGAAATCATTTTCCGCCCGCCGCATCAATCCTCTGCGCGGCACGCCCGGCACGCCGGTGTGGCAGCGCAGCTTCCACGACCATATCATCCGCAGCGAAGGGGCATGCACTGCCCTGCGCGAATATATCGCCTGCAACGCGGCGCAATGGGCAGCAGACCGCTATTTTGTGTAACCCTGCTGCGCAGCGCTCAACGCAACGCAATGAGGCGCGGGCGTGTGTGTCTGTAGGGGAGGGTCTCAGACCCGCCCCTACTCAGACCCGCCCCTACTCAGACCCGCCCCTACGGTTAAACGGTGATTTGTGCTGTAAAATGCAAATAATCCAATGTCTGATTCGACAGAGATGAACGCCAATGCCCCGCAATCCCCACCGCGAACCGCGCAAATCGCCGCGCCTGAGAGGGTGTGATGATGTGCGCAGCGCTCAACGCAACGCAATGAGGCGCGGGGTGGTATGTGCGCGTTTGCGTAGGGGCGAAGCATGTTTCGCCCTCTACAAAAACCTGACCGCCCAAAAGGTACGAAATCAGGATCAATCAGCGCCGTCATTCAATCATTGAAATCCGCCGTGACCAAACAAATCAACCCCCTGCGGCAGAACAGGCAAGACCCCCGCATGGGATACGGACTGCCAGTACAGTACCGGTGAGTGCTGCTGCACCAGGCTGACCACGCAGGTGTCGAATACACGCTAACTTTTCTAATCAAAAGGTTATTACAAAGATTAACCGCTAAACGGCGTTCCTGGTGTACAATGGAAAATATTACAAAATCAGGACCAGATATACAGTCCGCAATACAGCACGCATATTGCCGTTGCTCCCTCAAACCCGTTGGGGACAATCAAGCATAATCACCCATAACATGACCCATTCATCACCGAATTAGTAGCCAGGTGTGAATATGCAGAAGCCGGATCCCCCCAAATCAGCACATGAACAGCTCCAACAGTTCCTCACAGCGCCTGTGTTCCCGGATAACGTAGATCGAACACGCACCGCCGCCAATCTCGCATTGATTCTGCGCCTCGGCGTTGTTGGTGTCTTGATTCAGTCGATTGCCTTCACACCGCAGCTCATTCACGTTTTGGCGCTGCTGATGTTTTTCGGGCAGTGGATGCTGCTTAAGCGTGGTGCTGTCCGCGCGGCAGCTTTCATCCTGGTCTTGTCCGCCTGGGCAGGGCTGATGAGCAGCGCTGTTGATTCGGGCGGTGTACAAGCGGTTGGCTACACTGGTGGTGGAATGCTCGTGCTGCTGCTGGCAGGCTGGATGCTGCATCGCCGCCAGCTAGTTACCTTTTACCTGCTCACCATTCTGTTCGGAATCCTGATGGCATGGCTGGAGGTGAACGACGCGCTTCCCCCCATGCGCGGGAATACGACACCTGTCCTGGCATTGATTGCCTACAGTGTGTTCCTGCTGGTCGCGGCAGGGGTGGCATACATCACCCTGCGCACCATCCAGAGAGCGCTGGATGATGCCCGCAAGGAACTGCGCGAACGGGAGAACGCCGAGGCTGCCCTGCGCGAGAGCGAAGCGCGTTTCCGCATCATCTCGTCTGTGACCTCGGATTACACGTTTACATCGCAGGTGAATGCCGACGGCACACTGGAGCACAGCCTGCTCACCGGCGCGTTTGAAGCGATCACGGGCTACACAGCAGAGGAGTTCCTCGCCATCGGTGGTTGGCGCGCCACGGTGCATCCGGACGACCTGGCGCAGGATGATCACGACATGGCGCAACTGCGCCAGAACCGCCGTGTAAGCACTGAACTGCGCGTCGTCCGCAAGGATGGCGCTGTGCGCTGGGTACGGGTGCATGCCCAGCCGGTGTGGGATGCCCAGCAGAACCGCCTTGTCGCCATCAACGGCGGGGTGCGCGACATCACCGACCAGAAACGCGCGGCACAGGCGCTGCGCGAGAGCGAGGAACGCTTCCGGGCGCTTGTGGCAAACTCGTCGGACATCATCACGATTTTGCAGGCGGACGGAACCATTAGTTTCGAGAGCGAATCGACGGAGCGTGCCCTCGGCTATGCTCCCGAAGCGCTGGTTGGCGCGCGTGCGTTTGATTATGTCCACCCGGACGATTTGGCGGGCATTGTGGCACTATTTGCTGAAAAGGTACAGCAGCCGGGTGCCTCTGCTGTAAGTGAATACCGTTTTCGCCATGCGCAGGGACACTGGGTTTACCTGGAGTCGCGGGCGACGAACCTGCTGCATGACCCGATCATCCGGGGTATTGTCGTTAACTCGCGTGATGTCACCGAACGCAAACAGGCAGAAGCAGCGCTGCGCGAAAGCGAACAGCGCTATCGCGCGCTCGCGGCAAATCTGCCCGGCAGCGCGGTGATACTGTTCGATCATGAGCTGCGCTTTGTTCTGGTGGATGGACCTGAAGTTGAGCGGGCGGGTTATTCCAGTGACGGCATGATCGGCAAAACCCTGTACCATGCGCTGCCTGAGGACTTTGCAAAACTGGCGGAACCCAACATGCGGGCGGTGCTGCAAGGTAAACATTTTGCCGCTGAACTGCCGTTTGGCGACCAGGTGCATCGCTACAACTATGTGCCGCTGGCAGACCGGGACGGCAATGTTACCTATGGCATGATTCTGGCGCAGAACATTACGGACCAAAAACGGGCAGAAGCCGCCCTGCGCGAGTCGGAACGGCGCTACCGGTCGGTAGTCGAGGCATTCCCCGACTTCATTGTGGTCACCGACTACGCCGGGCACGTACTCTATGTGAACCCGGAATTTGAGCAGCGCACCGGGCTGACGCTGGAACAGACGCGACAGCTTGGAACCGGCAATATGCTGGTGCATCCTGATGATCGGGAAATCGTTGCGAATGCGATCCGCGCCCTGATGCGCAGCGAGGCAGAGCATACCGGATTGATTGAAAACCGAGTCCTGCTGGGCAACCGGGTTTACTGGTATCGCGGCGTCATCTGTAAGATTGACTACGAAGGGCAGCCGGGGCTGCTGGTGATCACCCGCGATATTACCAACAGCAGGCGTGCGGAGGAGGCATTGAAGCGCAGCGAGGCGCAGCTCCGGGCACTGCTCGATGCCACCACCGATATTGCCTTCCTGATGTCCATTGATGGCACCTTTTTGACTGTCAACAAGGCGACAGCCGAAGTTCTGGGTATGACTGTTGAACAAGCTATCGGCACCAACAACTTTGACCAACTGCCGCCCGATCTTTTGCAGGCGCGTATGCCGTATCTGGATGCCGTGCGCCAGACCGGCAAGCCCGCGCGTTTTGAGGATTATGGTCTTACCGGATGGTCCGATAACTCAATCTATCCGGTCTTCGCATCGGCGGGTGTCGTCGAGGCTTATGCGATCTACAGCCGGGATATTAACGAACAGAAACGGCTGGAGGAGGCAGTTCGGCAGTATACCAGCCAGCTTGAAAATCTGGTGGATGAACGCACCATAGCGCTGCGCCGGGTCAACGAACAGTTGGAACTCGTCCTGAACAATACAGCGGATGCACTGGCATTCGCCGACACCAACGGCGATGTGCGCGTGTCTAACCCGGCATTTCGTGCCGCGTTCAGCCAGCAGGGGGCGCAGTCAATCGAGAAGATTCTCTGGTCACTTGACAGTGATGAACAGCGAGAACGGGTGGGGGCAGCGCTGCTCAAGGTCATCTATGACTGCGAACTTCAGCGTGTAGAAGTGCAGCTTGCTGCTGTCGACGGCAAGGGGTCCGACCTGGATCTCACCCTGATTCCGGTGAGCGTCGGCGAGGAAGCGGCGCGCCATGGTGTGCTGCTCAGCGGGCATGACATCACCCAGTTGAAGGAACTCGAACGCTTTAAGGCGCGTTTTGTGGCAGACGCGGTGCATGATCTGGCGACGCCCATTGCGGGTTTAAGCACGCGCCTGTACCTGTTGCAGCGCAACCCGGAGCGGTTGGCAGATCATGTCCGCGCGCTGGAAAACCAGGTGCGCCATCTCGAAAATCTCCTGGAGGATTTGCGCACGCTGTCGCAGATGGATCGCGGGCAGCTGCTGCTAAAAATGGAAAAAGCGAATATCAATGTGCTGGTTCAGCGCGTCTACGATACCTATGAGCCGGTGGCGCTGGGCAAACAGCAAGCGCTGGTGCTGCAAATGGATCAGGCGCTGCCGGATGTGCTGCTGGATCCGCGCCAGATCGAGCGCGTGCTGGTGAATCTGGTCTCCAATGCGATCAATTACACGCCCGAAAACCGGACGATTCGCATTGAGACGACCGCCGAGGAAACGGCACTGGTGGTCAGTGTTGCCGATCAAGGCATGGGCATTGGCGCGGACGATGTCAGCCGGGTCTTTGAGCGTTTTTATCGCACGGCAGAAGCGCGTCAGTTGGTTGCCAGCGGCACAGGGTTGGGGCTGGCGATTACCAAGGAAATCGTCGAACTACATGCGGGGTCCGTCACTGTCAGCAGCACGCCGGGCGTGGGCAGCACGTTCAGCGTGCGGCTGCCGGTCTGATCCTGACGGCTGTGAGGGAGAGTCCCCTGGGAACAGGGACTGAAAGGCAGGAAATGGTGACGGTTGGGGGCAGCATCCGTGTCCTGCTGGTGGACGATCAGCGGGCTGTGCATACCGCGCTGGGTGAACTGTTTGCCTCGCTGCCGGGCGTTGAGCTGGTGGCGAACGGCTATACCGGTGAAGATGCCGTGCGGCTGTGCGACGAGCACCAACCGGACGTTGTGCTGATGGACATCAACATGCCGGACATGGACGGAATCACAGCGACGAAAGCGATCCTTTCCCGGCACCCGGCGACCAAGATCATCGGGTTATCGGGTATGGATGATGCAGATGTTGTGCAAGGTATGGTTGCGGTTGGTGCTGTGGGCTATGTCCTCAAGACGATCCATCCTGATGCACTGCTGAGCACGATTCGCAACGTGCACAGCGGCACCGCCGTTTTTTCGCCCGATCTCGTTCGCGCACTGCTTGAGCGTAATGCGGCAGCACCTGTTTCCGCATCCGATTACGGTCTGACGCGGCGTGAACTGGAAGTGCTGCGCGTGATGCGGCGCGGGCTGAACAACAATGAAGTGGCGGAAACGCTGAATATCAGTGTTGCCACGGTACGCTTTCACATTACCAATATCATTGCAAAACTTGGCGCGGAAAACCGGACGGAGGCACTGATCATTGCCACCCGGCAGCACCTGATCTGAACACGCTGGCTATGCTGCCCTCAGAAAATTACCGTTAATTAAGAAAAACTATCAACCCTGCTAGGTACTTCAGCCAATCGATGGGCTTTAGACTGAAAGTAGCAGATATAGCTTTCAGGAGTTGGGCGATGGCAACAAGCAACTTAGCCGGACCATCGAAACAGGGCAATTTGGGAAAACTTCCGCTCGCGAGTCACGTCAAGGCGTGGCTGACCCCCCGCAGCACTGACCCTGGCGTTGCGTTTCGTGAGCGCACCATCCGTGGATTGATCCCGGTCTTTGGGGTCATTTTCATCAGCCTCATTTTTGCACCAGAAATACCGGCGGACATTGCGACCGCGCAGCCATTTCTGACCAGCGCGGTCTATTTTGGGGTTGTCTTTGTGCTGCTGGCAGGCTCGGTTGCTGCGCTGAAGTGGGGAGAAATTACCATTTCCGGACTGTGCCTGATGGCGGTGATGGGTGTGGCGATGCTACAGACCGCAGGCATGTTCGGGTTTGATCGCGCGCCGATTCAGGCAACGCTGTATATCATGACTGCCGTTTCCGCAGCCGTCCTGCCAATTCGGCTCACCCCGCTTGTGTTAATTATTGGGCTGGGGACGGTATCTGCGCTGGGTTTGCATCAGCTCACCATGCTGGAACAAATAACGGGGACGGTGGTCGCGGACAAGTGGCCCCGGTTGATCTTTTTCACAGCTTTTTCTGGGGTGGTCTCGTTCATCTTTTTGGCGATCTTTCGTTATCTCAAACACGAATACGATCTGCGTGTGGGCGAAATCCGCGAGATGGCAGCGACCCTGGAACAGCGCGTTGCCGAACGTACCCGCGATCTGCGTATCGCAGCCGATATTTCGCTGCAAATCACCACCCAGCTTGATGCAGCCCAACTGCTGCGGGAAATTGTCGAGCGCACCGCACAGGCTTTCAGCCTGTCGCATGTCTCAATCTTTCTTTTCAGCGCGACAGATCAGGTGCTGCGCCTGAAGCAGGGTGTGGGCGAGGCTGGTCTTCAGATGGTCGCGCTGGATAAGCACTTCACGCTGAGCGATAAGGGTCTGGTGCCCGGCGCGGCACGCACGCGGCTGCCCGCGCTCTCCAATGATGTGACGCAGAACCCGGAACATGTCCATAACCCGCTGCTGCCCGCTACCCGCGCAGAGTTAGCCATGCCGATGCTCTATCGGGGTTCGCTGATCGGCGTGCTTGATCTTCAGGCGGATACTGTCAACCGCTTCAGCGATGAAGACCTGCGGATCATGCGGGCGCTGGCAGACCAGATCGCGATTGCCATCCGCAATTCGCAGCTCTTTGAAGAAACCAGCGCCGCCAGAGAAGAAGCTGACAACGCCAACCGCGTCAAATCGGCATTCCTCGCCAGCATGTCGCACGAACTGCGTACACCGCTCAACGCGATCATCAACTTCTCAAAATTCCTGCGCAAGCAGATTCCGGGTCCGCTCAATGAAGAGCAGACCCAGCTCGTTGGCAGCATCGCCGACAGCGGTCAGCATCTGCTGAATCTGATCAACGACGTGCTGGATATGTCAAAAATCGAGTCGGGATCACTGAAACTGTATGTCGAGCCGCAGATTGACCTGCGTGAAATCCTCACAACGGCGGTTCAGTACACACAGCCGCTGCTGGCGAACAAACCGGTCAGTATGCACCAGACACTGCCGGAAGAACTGCCCCTGCTGATCGGCGACCGCAAACGCCTGCTGCAAATCTTCCTGAATATCCTCTCCAATGCCTGCAAGTTCACCGAGGAGGGGCATATCAGCGTGAGTGCGCAATCTGGATCAGGACATCTGCTGGTCACGGTGGAGGACAGCGGACATGGCATTGCCGCAGAGGATGCTCAACACGTCTTTTCGCCGTTTAAGCAGACCGAGAGCGGGCTGCGGCAGGGCGGTGGCACCGGGCTGGGTATGCCGATTTCGCAGAAGCTGGTCGAGGCACATCAAGGGCGCATCTGGTTTGAAAGCCAGGTGGGCAAAGGCACGCGCTTTTTTGTCGAACTGCCTTTAGTGGCGGCGTTCGAAACGGAAGGGAGCAAGCTCAATGCTTAATGTACTTTATGTAGAAGACGATGCAGCCAGTCGTAACGTGCTGCAAATGATCGCGCGGATGAATCCCGGTCTGATGGCGTTGACGATGCTGGCAAACAGCGATCAGTTCGAACAGAAACTGCTGACGCTGGAGCCGGCACCGGACCTGTTCTTGCTCGATATTCATGTCCAGCCTTACTCCGGGTTTGACATGCTGGAAATGATCCGCCGCCAGCCAGCCTATGACATGGTGCCCGTTGTCGCCCTGACTGCCAGTGTGATGAATGAGGAAGTCGATCTGCTGCGCAGCGCCGGCTTTCATAGTGTGCTGTCTAAGCCGCTCAACATGGACGAATTTCCTAATCTGGTGCAGCGCGTAATCAGCGGCGAGAGTGTCTGGTACGTGTGGTAGCGCCGGAATGCCGCCGGTGCTGACTTCGCCCACAGTGGTGGCTGAAAGCCACAGATGCGCGCGGCAGACACCGGCGGTGAATGCCCGCTAGTGCTTGTTTAGCTGTGAATCTTAGCCTACCTGGAGGACAACCATGCCCGATACCCGTGCCCTGATTATTGATGATAACCCGAACAATATCCTCGTGCTGGAGCAGCTCCTCAGAATCGAGGCGGTCAGCGCGCTGCACCTCTCCGTAACCGCCAATTTGGCGGCTGACCTTGATACGCTGCAAGACATAGCTGTTGTATTTCTTGATCTGGAAATGCCCGTGCTGGACGGATACGCGGCGCTGGCGATTGTCAA
>DAOTWP010000003.1:0-20992 GCA_034435675.1 Anaerolineae bacterium | reverse complement strand
CGGCGGGTAATCGGCATTGGCGCTGAGGGTCAGCACTTCGCCCTGCTGCCCGGCATAACTCCACCAGTCAATGCCATCAAGCGCCAGACTGCCCCGATTGTCACCCACTGCGCCCAACACATTCACCGTCAAGTGGACGAGCCGCCTCTCTGCTTACTGCTGCTCTGTAGTCATAACGAACGAAGCAGCAGCAGGCAAGGAGCAGAGAGACCATGAACAGCAATTACTACCACAACCGGAACTATAGGTATCAACGGGCGGCGAAAATCCGCGCAGAAGCAGTACAGCGGGAATTTGTCCGGCAGCAGCCACACCGTGCAGGCGACTAAGCGAACAGTTGGACGGGGGGGCATGTGGTACACTGCCCCCCCTGGTGGGTTTACAGGACGCCCGATTGCGCCAGGAACAGCCCGACAATGACAAGGAACACGGTCAGGGTGAAAAGCCCCGCCGTCAGCGCCCGCAGAGGCACCCGCAGCACCGGGCGGAGCTGACCGGCAAAGCGCACCCGCTCGTCATCCGCCAGCATTTCGTCGACCCGTACATGTGCCCCTTCCGTCTGCGTGAAGTGGTTATAATACATGGTTGTCCTCGCTTCTGTCCTGCCAAGCTGTGGTCAGGTCAATGATTCGAGTGAGTAGTGAGCGAAAACCTCAAAACGGTGCGACGCTTCAGATGAACGCTGCACCCGTTGCTATGGCGAACCGGACGCCTCAGGCGGACACAGCGGCGCGATGCGGTACAGGGCACGTTGATCACAGGTGAAATCAGGAATGTAGCGGTTAGCGCGCACCCCTGCAATCAGGTCAGCCAGCGGCACATCAGCAATTTGCCACTCGATCACCGAGCCGTCGTAGCCTGCGGAATATGCTGTTTGTCCGTCAGGGCTGAAGACCGCCTGCCATGCGTACCCCTCATGCCCGTAGAAGCGCCGCACTTCCTGACCCGTTGCGAAATCCCACAGAATCACGACGGCGGATTGATCGGCGGCGATGATGTAACGCTGATCGGCGCTGAGATCAAGGTAACGCACCCAATTGTTGTGGCAGCAGAAACGCCGGAGTTCCTCCCCCGTTAAATAATCCAGCAGGAAGATTTCGCCGCTGCCCGTCCCGGCAAGCAGCGTTGTTGTCCCAGCTACAAGATCCATGCCGAGAACGGGTAGCGTTGGCAGGAAATGGCGAACTGCCTGTCCGGTTGTCGAATCCCACACGACAATGCCGTTGATGTCCGGTCTTCCCGAACCGGTGATGATGTAGCGACCATCCTCGGTGAACAGGCTGACATTCACCCACTGATCCGTATCCAACCGCAGCACTTCCGCGCCAGTTGCCGTGTTCCAGACGATGTTGTCACCGTGAATGGATTCAGACCACACATTTCCCCATTGCATTGTACTGCCGATTACCAACTGACCATCCGGGCTGAAGCCCGCCCAAGTCGGAATGTAGTTAAAGCCCGTGAATGAACGGAGCTGAGTGCCGGTCGCCACGTCCCACAGAATGAAGCTGCCGCCTCCGGAATCACCATACCAGTCAGCACAAACGACCAGCAATTGCTGACCGTCCGGGCTGAAGACGATCCGCCAGACCCAACCCGGGCCGCCGCTGAAGCGCCGGATTTCTTCGCCCGTTGCCCTGTCCTGCATGATGACTTCGCCATCGTGTGTGCCCAGCATCAGGTAGCGGTTGTCAGGGCTGACAATCGCGGAGATAAAAGGCATATGCTGATCCCCAAAGCGGCGGATTTCGCCTGTGGTGGGGAAGTCCCACACCACAAGATCGCCAGCCTCGCCGCCAAGGACTCCGAAGCCGCCTTGTACGCTGCTCGCCAGAGAAGTAAGATGCGGTTTACCTGATTGAAAGGAGCCGAGACTATACGCGTACTGCCACTGGTCAATGCTCCATACTCGCATCGTTCCCAGTTCACCAAAGAACACGGTGCGCCCATCGGGCGACAGTACCAGATCGGGCGGGTTGCCGACGGACTTATGTTCGCGCAGGCGCTCACCGGTCACGGCATCCCACAAATACAGCTCCCCATTGCGGGTGACAGACACAATGCGCTGATTGGGCGCAAATGCCACGCCCGTGACCCGCGCCTCGTTTCCCTCAAACGTCATCAGGCGCTCACCGGTCACGGCATCCCATTGAATCATGGTCATATCCGCCGAGCCAGACAACAGCATCTGTCCATCCTCACTGAAGACCACACAGTCCACAGCGTCCGTGTGCCCTCGGAATTCGCGAACAATCTCGCCGGTTTCGATGTTCCACTGCATGAGAGTCATGTCATCGGAAGCAGATACGAACGTGGCTCCATCCGGACTGATCGCCAGGCTGTTGATCCCGGCGGTGTGTCCCTCAAAGCGGTGCAGCACCTCTCCGTCCGCCAGCGCCCACAGAATAACGGTACTGTCCGATGAAGCTGAGATCACCGTCTGACCATCCGGGCTGAAAACGATGCTGGTGACCCACCCCGCGTGCCCCTGCATTCGCCTGATTTCCGCTTGTTCCTGAACATCCCAGAGAATGAGTTCACCAGTCGTACACGCTGCTGCGGCATCAGCGCAGCTCCCCGACAGGATGAAGCGCCCATCAGGGCTGACAGAAACGGCGCTGATCCGCTGCTGGTGCCCGTGAAGGACGAAACGAATTCCGGCGCCCTGGGCGATATCGCGAAAGGTATTTTCGGCTTCTGGCGGCGGATCATCGAGGTTCAGCGCTTCCAGCGCGAGCTGCATCGCCAGAACCGAGTCGCCATTTTCATAGGCGTCAACCGCACCGGAAGCCAGCACCAGGCTGTGATTCACAGCCGCTTCATGTTCAGCCGCCGTTAACGCTGCCTCGGTGCGGCGTTCGCTGGCGAAAACCAGCCCGCCCAACACTACCGCCACCACAAGGAACATGGTCAGCGCACTGACCAGATAGCGCAGGCGATCAGCCGCTTTTCGCGCTGCTGCCGCTGCCTGCTGCGCCAGCGCCAGTTCGCGTGCCTGGCGTTCGCGTTCCTCGTCCTGCTGTTGGAGCTGCTGAGCGCTGCTGGCGTCCAGAAACGCACGTTCCACCGTAGTGATTGCCAGATCTGTGCTGGCTGCCCATGCCTGAAACTGTTCCAGCCGGGTACCGTGGAGCAGATAACTGCGGTCGCGTTTGTGTGCAGCCCATTCTTCGGCGGCGTGCGCCAGCGCACGTTCCTGACGGATGTCCTCGCGTGAGGCGTTCAGCCATTCGCGCAGGCGGCTCCATTCGCGCAGGATCGCCTCGTGTGCCACCTCGACTGTCGGCTGGCGCGTGATCGGGTCGTGGTCCAGCGACAGCAGTCGGTACGCCGCGAACTGGTCGATAATCTCTTCCATCAGATCCGTATCCGCAGTCAGCGACAGCAGTTCCGCCTGCGGCACCCGCCGCCGGGTATCCTCTGCGCCTTCACCCAGCGTCACCAACCGCAGGAACAACTGCTGCGCCAGCCCCTGCCCGTTTGCCGTTAAGCCGCCGAAGACCTCGTCGGCGCGGTTCGCCAGCGCGCCCACCGCCCCGCCAATCTGCTGGTAGGCAGCGTGGGTCAGCAGACGTCCCTGCCGGCGGTCAAATAACTCGGTCAGGGCGTATTGCAGCAGCGGCAGCGCCCCCGCCTGATAGTTCATCTCGCTGACAATCTGCTCGACCAGCCCCTGCTCAAAGATTACCCCAACGCGCTCTGCCGGTCCGCGCACCGCCCGTTCAATGCCCTTGGCGCTCAGCGGCAGGATCGTTTCCATACGGCTGCGCAGCATCTCGCCGAATTCGGGATAGTGCAGCGGGCGGTCATAATAATCCGCGCGCAGGGTAATGACCACACGCACACGGCTGCGCTGGTCGGTAACGGCAGTACGCAGCAGGTCAAGGAAGTGCTGGCGCATCTGTTCATTTGTGACCAGCGTGAAGACTTCCTCGAACTGGTCAACGACGATGACGAGCTGCGTATCGTCCGCAGGCAGGATGATATCTGCTACCCGCAGCAGCCCGCGTGCATCGCGCTGGAGCTGTTCGCGCAGGCTGCCCGCCTGGTTAGCCGCCACACGAATCAGCGCCGTTTCCAGCTTATCCAGCGGGTATGCCCCCGGAATCATGTCCACCACAAACCACTTCTCCGACCCCGGCAGCGCGCCTTTCCACAGTGCGGGGATCAGCCCGGCGCGCACCAGGCTCGATTTGCCGCTGCCGGAAGGACCCACAATTGCCAGAAAGCGCTGGAAATCATCATTCGTGCGCATCCGCTCGACCAGTTTCTGGGTCAGGTCATCGCGCCCGAAGAAGTCGCGCGCGTCGGCAGTCTGGAAAGCGCGCAGCCCCTTGTACGGGTTTTCCGGCTCCGGCAGGGACACACGAGTCTCGGCATGCGTCACTGTATCGAGGTCGTCCTGCGTATCGCCAGTGACGATCAGATTCAATTCGCGGGCACGAACGATGGCATGCACGCGGCTGCGCACCCCCAGCTTTTTGTACAGTTGGGCGATATGCCATTTGACCGTCGCCACTGTGACGAACAGATGGTCGGCGATCTCGCGGTTGCTGCGTCCTTTGGCGATCAGTGCGAGGATTTCCTGTTCGCGCAGGGTGAGTTGTTCGACAACCTCCGCCGCCTGCTGCGTTCCGTCGCGTCCAATCCCCTGCCGAAAGGCGACCGCCAGCGCCAGCACATCGGCATAGCGCTTGGCAGGATCTTTCGCCGTCGCGCATTGAAGGATTTCGTTGACGGTTGTGCGCACATCCGGCGGCAAATCGCGGATTTCCGGCAGCGGGTCACTGATATGCTTGTAGAGGCGCTGGACGGCTGTGCATTCCTTAAAAGGATGTTCGCCGGTGATCATCTCATACAGCGTCACGCCCAGGCTGTAGATGTCCGTGCGCGGCGTAACGGGTTCGCAGCGCGCCTGTTCGGGAGAAAGGTAATCCAGCGAACCGACCACAGCATCAGCGCCCGTCTGCTGTTGGGCGATGCTGGCGGTCAGGTCTTTGGCGATGCCAAAATCGGCAAGATAGGCATTGCCGTCTTCATCCAGCAGGATGTTATCCGGCTTGATGTCTCGGTGGATGACCTCGTTGCGATGTGCGAAATCGAGCGCAGAAGCCACCTGATCCAGCACCAGCGAAAGTGCATCCAGTTCATAGGGTCCGGACAACAGTGCCTGACGAATACTGTGACCGCGCAGATAACGCATGACCAGATACGCGCCGGAGGGGTCACGCCAGTAATCGTGCAGTGGCGTGATGTGTGGGTGTTCCAGCCGCGCGATGAGCTGTGCCTCGGTTTCAAAGCGGCGGATGAACTGCGGGTCGTTAGCGAAGCGCGGCAGGATGATTTTGATGGCCACCTCGCGCCCGATAGTGGTCTGCCGGGCACGGTAAACTACCCCAAAGCCGCCAGCGCCAATCTGTTCTTCCAGTCTGTAACCCTTAATCGTGGTGCCAGCCAGCTTCTCCATGTAAGCGCCTCCGATATTCTCGCTAACAGCTAGACTGTAACTTCATTATAAATCCTGAAGACTGTGCCGCGTTGAATCCTATACTTTTCCCCATCCCCCATAATCTTCTGCCGGTCTTCCCGGCGCAGTCGCAGCCGCAGTACACTGAAAATAGAGGTGATTGACTGTACGCGAACGGTCACCTTCCCCACAAAGGAGCTTTGAACCATGTTGGCGAAACGAATGTTGCTGGTCAGTTTCATTGTGGTTCTCGGGCTGATAATCGCACCCCTGTCCGCCCAAGAAGAGGTCTACTTTCCCACAACGGAGTGGCGTGTCTCGACGCCCGAAGCGCAGGGTATGGACTCGGCTGAGCTAGCGAACCTGCTGGCGCAGTTCTCGCAACCACCGCATCACCCGCACAGCATCATGGTGATCCGCCACGGCTATGTCGTCGCCGAAGTGTATGCGCCGCCGTTTGAAGCGGACATGACGCATCAGTTGTGGTCAGTGAGCAAGAGCGTTACGGGTGGACTGGTCGGTATCCTGCTGCGCGACGGCTATCTCGACAGCCTGGATGCGCCCGTACTCAGCTTCTTCCCGGATCGCACATTCGACAATGTCGATGCCCGCAAGGAAGCGATGACGCTGCGCCATCTGCTGACGATGACGTCGGGGCTGGAGTGCGACGCATTTCTGCCCGGTCATCCCGGTGATGGCATCTTCATTAGCGATGACTGGCTTCAGTATTCGCTGAGTTTGCCGATGGTGGCGGAACCAGGGGTGGAGTTCCATTACTGTAACGCCAACACCTACATCTTGTCCGCCATCCTGACCGAGCTGACTGGCATGTCCGCGGTCGATTTCGCCGCCGAGCACCTGTTCACGCCGCTCGGTATCACCGACTTCGAGTGGGAAGCCAGCCCGCAGGGGATCTCGTATGGGTTCAGCGGCTTGCACCTGAACACAGGCGATCTCGCTCGGTTGGGCTATCTGTACCTCAACGGCGGCGTCTGGGAGGGCGAGCAGATCATCCCGGCAGATTACGTCGCGGAGTCGATTGGCGCTGCGGTCGATTCGGGTTGGCCAGCCACAGCCTACGGTTACTTCTGGTGGAACATCGTCCCAGCGGGCACAACCATGATGCTGGGATACTCCGGCATCTATGTCATCCTCGTGCCAGAGAAGGACCTGATGCTGGTGATGACAGGCGGCGGCATCACCGAGGCGGTGCGCCCCGCCATGCAGGGCTACCCGCTCAATTTCGCCGTCGGCGCGCTGACCGCTGCGGACGAAGCGCTGCCGGAGAACCCTGAGGGGCTGGCACAGTTGGAAGCGCAGATCACGCAGATCGGAAATCCCGACCCGGTGGCGGTCGAACCGCTACCGGAGATCGCAGCCCAGATCAACGGGCGCGTCTTCGGGCTGGCAGCACCGTTCACCCTGCCTGCGGCAGGTGCCGCTGGTGCCAGTTGGCGTCAGCCGATCGCGGTGGGTGGGGTGAGCTTCGCGTTCCCGGATGATGAGCAGGTGAACGTGACGCTGACCACCAGCACCGGCGACAGCATCAGCGTGACCGCCGCGTTCAACGGGTTGGATGTCGTCACCGAGACGCCGCTCGGCTTATTTGCCAGCCATGCACAGTGGCGGTCGGATAACGAACTGAGCGTATGGATGGATTATCTCACTCAGGGGCATCTGGTGCGGCTCGATGCCCGCTTCCTGCCCGGCATGATCCAGGTCGAAGTGATCGAGTTCAGTGAAGGCACGGCTGGCTTCTCTGTTGGCATCATGCAACCGCAGTAGATGCGGCGCCGTTCGGCTGAACACCGGCTAAAACAAACTGTTAGCGAACGAAGAGACTTTGCACCCTGGTGGTGAACCAAATGCTGCTGGTCAGTTTCACTGTGGTTCTCAGGCTGATGACCGCACCGCCGATCCGCCCAGGAAGAGGTCTGCTTTCCCATAACGGAGTGGCGTGCCTCGACGCTCGAAGCGCAGGGTATGGACTGGGCTGAGCTAGCGAACCTGCTGGCGCAGGTCTCGCAACCACCGCGTCACCCGCACAGCATCATCGCGCGGCACCTCTCCCGGGCGGAACAAACGGAGGCGCATTGACTGCGCCTCCCCGGGTGATCCGTGCTGCTGCGTTATGTGAGCTTAGAAGCCCATCGCCCGCCCGATGATCTCCTTCATGATTTCGTTGGTGCCGCCGTAGATGGTCTGCACGCGCGCATCAAGGTACGCTTTCGCAATCGGGTATTCGAGCATATAGCCATAGCCGCCGTGCAGTTGCAGGCACTGGTCAATCACATTCTTCTGGAGTTCAGTACACCACCATTTCGCCATCGAAGCGTCTTCCGTGCTCAGTTCGCCCCGGTTGAGTTCCAGAATGCAGCGATCGACAAACACACGCGCAATGGTGATTTCGGTTTTCATTTCCGCCAGTTTGAAGCGCGAATTCTGGAACGTCCCAATCGGACGCCCGAATGCCTGCCGTTCCTTGCAGTAATTCACCGTCCAGTCGAGCGCGGTTTCTGCGGCGGCAACCGCAGAGACGGCAATGCTCAGGCGTTCCTGCGGAAGCTGCTGCATCAGGTAGATGAAGCCCATGCCTTCCTGACCGAGCAGATTCTCTTTGGGCACGCGCACATTGTCGAAGTACATTTCGGCAGTATCCTGCGCTTTCATGCCGATCTTTTCGAGGTTGCGCCCACGCTTAAAGCCTGCCATTTCACGCGAGACGATAATCAGGCTGATGCCGCCATGTTTCTGGCTGGGGTCGGTTTTGGCAACGACAATCACATCGTCCGCGTTGATGCCGTTGGTGATGAAGGTCTTCTGCCCGTTTACGATATAGTGGTCGCCCTCAAGGATCGCGGTGGTGCGCACGGCAGAAAGGTCGCTGCCCGTGTTGGGTTCGGTCATAGCGATGGCGGTGATGCGTTCGCCGCCGACCCACTGTGGCAACCAGCGCTGTTTCTGTTCCGCGCTGCCATAGTGCAGAATATAGGGAATAACAATGTCCGTATGCAGCCCGAAGCCAATCCCCGACGCCCCAACGCGCACGATTTCTTCAGCGATGATCGCGTTGTAGCGAAAATCGGGTTCGCCCTGCCCGCCGTAATCCTCTGGCGCGTTGAAGCCCAGGAAACCGTTTTCGCCTGCTTTGCGCCAGACCTCGCGCGGGACGATACCATCATGTTCCCACTGTTCATGGTGCGGGACAATTTCTTTTTCCACAAAGCGGCGAAAAGCATCACGAAACATGTCGTGTTCTGCTGCAAAAAGTTCGCGTTTCATTCTTAAAGCCCCACAGCAAAATAATCGAATGCAGATTAGATTATTCTACCACTGAACATCCCAAAACGCAGGACATCGAAAAGAGTAGAATCAGCATATTCTCAATCTTTGCCTGCTGCTGAGGATGCTCTAAAATATTATAGAAAGGAGCCGCTTCTTCATGGAAATTCTTGGTATTGATATTGGCGGGTCGGGGATCAAGGGCGCCCCGGTTGATGTGCGTCACGGGGTGTTGACTGCTGAACGCTGGCGCATTGATACGCCAGACCCTTCAACACCAGAAGCCGTTGCCGAGGTGGTGGCGCAAATTGTGGGGCATTTCGACTGGAAGGGCGCCATTGGCTGCACATTCCCGGCGGTGGTCAAAAACGGGGTCACACTGAGTGCCGCTAATGTTGACAATGCGTGGATTGGCACGGATGGGCAGACCCTGCTGCGGCGCTATACCGACTGCCCGCTGGTGCTGGTCAACGACGCTGACGCGGCTGGTATGGCGGAAATCACTTTTGGCGCGGGCATCGGCAATAGCGGGGTGATTATCGTGCTGACCCTGGGTACAGGGATTGGCAGTGCCGTATTCTACAATGGGCATCTGCTGCCCAACACCGAGTTCGGGCATATGGAGGTGGATGGCGGCAAAGAAGCCGAAAAGTGGGCTTCGGATTACGCCCGCAAAAGCCAGGATTTAAGCTGGAAAAAGTGGTCGAAGCGCATTAATACCTATATCAATTACCTTGACATGCTTTTTACCCCTGACCTTTTCATTATCGGCGGGGGGGTCAGCAAGAAGCATGCGGAATTTTTGCCACTGCTGGACACTCGTGCACCCGTTGTGCCGGCGCAACTCCTGAATGATGCGGGCATCATCGGGGCGGCGCTAGTGGCAAAAACGCTGTTTGGCGCATAAACGGTGGCGAGGCAGCAGGTGTGATGAACGAGTATCGAAGCGAAGACCACTCCAGGCGGGGTGGTCTTTTTTGCGGAAAGGAACAGACATGACCACAATCGAAGAACACGCGCATTCTTACGCGCATTATGCCCAAGAATACCAGCCGCCCAAAATTGATGGAGATTTTAGGGGCAAGCATATCATCACCGTTGAACAGTTCACCAATCAAGATCTTGAGATCATTATGGAAGCTGCCGCATCAATCAAGCAGCGTTTCGTGGAAAATGATCGTGGGCTGCTAGACATTGCCGCCGGGAGAATTATGGCGTCGCTGTTTTTTGAGGCAAGTACCCGCACGGATATGTCCTTTCAGGCAGCGATGCGCCGTTTGGGGGGCAGCGTTGTAGCAGCCAGCAATGGTGTGCAGTTTTCGTCCGTGTATAAAGGCGAAAACCTGGCGGACACGGTGCGCGCAGCAAGCTGCTACGCCGATGTCATTGTGCTGCGGCATCCCGAACGCGGCTCGTCATATCTGGCAGCGCATTATCTGGATATGGTGCGCGGCAAGCTGTCCACCGGCAGCGCGGTTATCAGCGGTGGTGACGGCATCGGTGAACACCCCTCGCAGGCGCTGCTGGACCTGTTCACGATTTTTGACGCGAAGGGCGGAGTGAATGGGCTGACCATCACAATGGTGGGCGATCTACGTTTTGGGCGCACCGTGCATTCGCTGGCGAAGCTGCTGGCGCAGATTGAGGCAAAGGACACGACCGTGTGTCTGGTGTCACCACCGCTGCTGCAAATGCCGGAAGACATCATCGCTTTGATGGACGCAAAAGGGATCAAAGTATGTACCACCAGCGATCTCAACGAGGTGCTGGGCACATCCGACGTGATCTACTGGACGCGCGTACAGCAGGAGCGCTTTGCCAGTGCGGAGGCATATGCGGCAATCGCCAACGACTTCATTATGACCAAACCCGTGCTGGATCGCGCCAAGCCGGACACAATCCTGATGCACCCGCTGCCGCGCAAACACGAAATGGGCACGCCGAAAGACCATGATCTGCTCGACGCTGATCCCCGCGCAATCTACTTCCAGCAGATGGAAAACGGTATGTTCATCCGCATGGCACTGCTGGCAAAAGTGCTGGGGGCAGGCAAAGTCTAATGGCGCTGCTGCGCATCGACGGCATGACCGATCCGCATGTGCACCTGCGCGGGCTGGCATGGAAACACAAAGGCACATTTGCCAGCGAGACGGCGGCGGCGCTGGCAGGTGGTTACACTGCCGTACTGGATATGCCCAACACGCCACCCCCGGCAATCAACCGCGCCGCGCTGGACACCAAGCTGGCGGAGTTCGGCGCAGAGGCGCTGTGCGATTGGGGCGTTTATCTGGGCGCGGCAAACGACGAAAACTGGCAGCACTATGACGCGCTGGAAGCAGATGTCTGCGGGCTGAAGATCTATAACAACCACACTACCGGCACACTGCTGATTGACGACCCGCAGGTGCGCGAGGCGCATTACCGCGCGTGGTCGAGCACACGGGTGATCGCCGTCCACGCGGAAGAAGACACGGTGCTGGACATTCTGGCGCTGGTGCGCCGCTATCGCAAACGCACACATTTCTGCCATGTCAGCAGCGCACGCGAAATTGGTTATCTGTCTGCCGCGAAAGAAGCAGGTCTGCCGGTGAGCATCGGTGTCTGCCCGCATCACCTGTGGCTGACGCAGGCGGATTTGCCCGCGTTGGGTCCGCTGGGGCTGATGAAGCCCGAATTGGAAACAGCCGCAGATCGGGACACGCTGTGGGCAGCGCTGCAAGCCGGCGTGGTGGACGTGGTCGAAAGCGATCATGCGCCACACACGCTGGCAGAAAAACACGGCGGGCAATCGGTGTACGGTGTGCCCGGTCTGGAAACAACCCTGCCGCTGCTGCTGACCGCCGTGCAAGAGGGACGCCTGACGCTGGAGCACGTCGTCGCGCTGGTGGCGACAAACCCACAGCGCATCTTCAGTATTCCCCCGCGCCATGAAACTTACACGCTGGTAGACACAACCGCCGCGTACACGCTGGACAATGCGCGCCTGCATACGTTATGCGGCTGGTCTCCCTTTGCAGGTATGCGCGTGTACGGCGCGGTGCGCGAGGTCTGGATTCGCGGGCAGCAGGTTTACGACGGTGAACAGGTGCTGGCAGCACCGGGATTTGGGCGCAATCTGTATGGCTGACCTGATGACGAACACCGCGCACTGGGCGCGCACTGGACTGCTGCGCAGCTACAGTCTGCTGTATGAAGGGCTGGCGTGCCCGCTGCTGTTCCGGCAGGATGCGCAGACGGCACATGAGCAGGCACTGCGGCTGCTGCGCTGGGCGGATGAACGGACATGGGTGCAGGCAGTGTTCGCCGGGCTGCGCCGTGCGACTTTGCCGCCCAGTGGGCGACATGTGGGCGGCGTGACGCTGGACAGTCCAATGATCCTGGCAGCGGGGTTTGTCAAAGGTGCAGGATTTACAGATGAAGCAGCGGCGCTGGCGGCAGTGCAGCGCGGTGAGAATATCATGCCTGGCTGGCGCAGTATGCCCGCGCTGGTCGGCGCGGTAGAGTTCGGATCGTTCACGCGATATCCCCGACTGGGCAACGCCGGGACGGTACTGTGGCGCGATGTGGCATCACGCTCCACGCAGAACCGCGTGGGGCTGAAGAACCCCGGCGCGCTGGCGGCGGCGGCATTTCTGGCGGCGCGGCTGGCGCAGCTTCCTGCCTGTTACGGCATCAACATCGCCGTCAGCCCCGGCGTGAGTGACTCAGAACAGGAGCAGCGGGAAGTTGTCGAAGCGCTGGAGCTTTTTCTGGCGGCGGGGGTGCGCCCGGCATGGTTCACACTGAATCTGAGCTGCCCTAACACCGAGGATGACCCCGGCGGCAACCAGACGGAGCACAAAACCCGGCTGCTCTGTGCGGCGGCGGTCAGCATACTTGCCCAAGCAGGTATACCACTGTGGGTCAAGGTTGGACCGGATCTCGCACCGTCGCAGTATGCGATTCTGATGCGTGTATTTGCCGAAACCGGCGTGCGCGCAGTGATTGCCACCAACACGCTGGGTCAGCCAACGCCTGACGGCAGGCAGACTGCCGGTGTGGGCGGCGGATGGCTGCATGCCCCTGCACTGCATGCTGTTGAGCACCTGCAAGTCGCAAACCCCGGCGGACAGGTGGCGGTGATCGGCTGCGGCGGTGTGCAGGATGGCCTGACGTATGCGGAATTTACGCGCCGGGGTGCCCACGCGGTACAATACTGGTCGGCGCTGGTATATCGCGGTCCGCTGGCGGCGGCGCTGGTGTTCAACGAAACGGCAAACGACCAGAAGGGGATTGGACCCTGATGCAAGCGATTCAGGAAACTGTGGCAAAAGCACTGCTCGAAATCGGCGCGGTGGGCTTTTCCCCGCATGAGCCAGTGACGTTTAAGTCCGGCATTGTATCGCCGGTATATGTGGATAACCGGCGGCTGACCTATTTCCCGCTGCAATGGGAGCGGGTCATTCGCGGACTGTATGAATTGGTGCTCAAGGAAAGCCTGATGTTTGACATTATCGCCGGGACTGAGCTGGGCGGCGTGCCGCACAGCGCCGTGTTCGGCTATACCATGCAGCGCCCGGTGGTGATTGTGCGCAAAGCGGCGAAGGACCACGGCAAAAAGCGTTTGATTGAAGGCGGCAGCGTCAGCGGCGAGCAGGTGCTGCTCATTGAAGACCTGGTCACTACCGGGGGCAGCAGCCTGCATGGGGTGGAAGCGCTGCGGGCTGAAGGCGCAAAGGTTGAGCACTGTGTAGCGCTTATCAGCTACGGATTTGCGGACGCGCTGGCAAGCTTTGCACAAGCAGGCGTTACTCTGCACACGCTGACGACATTCCGCGCCGTGTTGCTTGAGGCGGCGCGCAGCGGGCAGCTTTTGCGTGGTGAGGTCAGCATCGTGGAAGACTGGCTGAGCGACCCGCACGGCTGGGCAGCAAGGCAGGGGCATACCCGATGAACGCGCTGGCAAAGTACGAAACACGCGCGGCGCAGATCAATTCGCTGTTGTGCATCGGTCTGGACAGCGAGTTCTCGCGGCTTCCGGCAAGGTTCCAGCGGGACGCGCATCCACAATTCGCCTTCAACCGTTGGGTGATTGACCAGACGCATGAGTTCGCCAGCGCATACAAGCCAAACAGCGCCTTCTACGAAGCGCGCGGCACTGCCGGGCTGCAAGACCTCAAACTAACGCTGGATTATCTACGCGAGCAGTATCCGGAGATTTATACGATCTGCGATGCTAAACGCGCCGACATTGGCAGCACCAACGCCGGGTATGTCAGCGCGATTTTTGACTGGCTGGGGTTTGACGCGGTGACGCTGCATCCATACCTGGGCAAAGAGGCGCTGTCACCATTTCTGGAGCGCACAGACAAAGGCTGCATCATCCTGTGCCGCACCTCCAACCCCGGCGCGCGCGAGTTGCAGGATCTCCCGGTAGAGGGTCAGCCGCTGTGGCAGCATGTGGCGCGCAAAGTGTGCGATGAGTGGAACACACACGGCAACTGCATGCTGGTGGTCGGCGCAACATATCCCGACGACCTGCGGCAGGCACGCGCCATCGCCGGGGAGATGACGCTGCTGGTACCAGGTGTGGGAGCGCAGGGTGGGGACGTGGAAGCAGCAGTGCGCGCCGGGGTGAACGCCAGCCGGCAGGGGCTTATCATCAACGCCTCGCGCTCAATCATTTTCGCGGCAGACCCCGCCGCCGAGGCGTACGCCTTACACGACATGATCAACCGCGCCCGCTGACACTGCACTCTGCACCTCTTCATGGAGGAAACACTTATGCTGCAAAATCTCGAATCGGTTTCGCCCGTTGTGCTGGCGCTGCTGGCAACACTGTTTACGTGGGGTGTGACGGCGCTTGGCGCGGGCAGTGTCTTTTTCGCGCGTGGGTTCAACCAGCGCGTGCTCGATGCGCTGCTTGGATTTGCGGGTGGGGTAATGATTGCGGCGAGTTTCTGGTCGCTGCTTGCCCCTTCGATTGAACTGGCGGAGACGATGGGCGTTCCTGGCTGGCTGCCGCCGCTGGTAGGATTTCTGCTGGGTGGGGTGTGTTTGCGCGGCATTGATTTTGTGCTGCCGCATCTGCATCCCGGTTCGCCACTGAGCGAGGCGGAAGGGATCAAGACCACCTGGCAGCGTTCGGTGCTGCTGGTGCTGGCAATCACGCTGCATAACATCCCCGAAGGACTGGCGGTCGGAGTGGCGTTCGGCGCGGTTGGTGCCGGGCTGGAAGGTGCGACGATAGCCGGCGCGGTGGCGCTGGCGGTGGGCATTGGCTTGCAGAATTTCCCGGAAGGTATCGCGGTTGCGATGCCGCTGCGGCGCGAAGGCATGTCCCGGCTTAAGAGTTTCTGGTACGGGCAGCTTTCGGCAGTGGTCGAACCGTTTGCCGGGGTGATCGGTGCAGTCGCCGTGCTGATTGCGCAGCCGCTGCTGCCCTACGCGCTGGCGTTTGCTGCCGGGGCGATGATCTTTGTCGTTGCTGAAGAAGTGATCCCGGAGGCGTACAGCGCCGGGAATGCGCATCTGGCAACTACCGGGGTGATGCTCGGTTTTGCCGTGATGATGACGCTCGATGTCGCGCTGGGGTGAGCCGCGTTAACGCACAGGCAGACCCGTAGGGGGCAGCCGTTTGCCACCCCCTGTATTGCTGGCAGATTTGCCCGCCCGTTTTCCCGTACTCAGGTGGTCAGCACTGCCTCAATGCGCGCGATAATCTCGGCGCTCAGTTCGACCTCCGCTGCTTGCACATTTTCAACCACCTGCTCCGGGCGGGTCGCGCCGGTGATGACGCTGCTCACGTTCGCGTGGCGCAGACACCACGCCAGCGCCAACTGCCCGCGCGTGATGCCCAGTTCATCGGCAATCGGCTTGAGGCTGCGCACCCGCGCGACATTGGCATCATTGATAAAACGCTCCTTCGCCCAGGTTTCGCGGCTAAAGCGCGTGTCTTCGGGGATGCCGTTATCATATTTTCCGGTCAGCATGCCCATTGCCAGTGGCGACCACGGCACCAGCCCGATGCCGCGCGGCGCAGTCACAGGCAGAAGCTGCTTCTCTACCCGTTCGCGATGCAGCATGGAATACTGCGGCTGTTCCGTCTGCGGTGGGTGCAGTCCGTAGCGTTCGCACAGTTCGTATGCCTCGGCAACCTGCCATGCTTCCCACTCGGACGTACCCCAGTAGAGCACCTTGCCCTGCTCAATCAGCGTATTCATGGCGCGGCAGGTTTCCAGCACGGGGGTCTGGGGATCGAAGCGGTGGCAAAAGTAGATATCGACATAATCCGTGCCCAGACGCTTGAGGCTGTTGTCAATGCTCTCAAGTATATGCTTGCGCGACAGCCCGCGATCATTCACAGCATCGCTCATGGGCCAGAACACTTTGGTGGAGATGACCAGCGCATGCCGGGGATACTGTCTGAGCACTGCGCCCATCTGTTTTTCTGCTTCGCCACGTCCGTAAATATCCGCCAGATCGAAGAAGTTGATGCCCTGCTCGTAAGCCGTTTCGACCACTTTGCGGGCGGTGTCTTCAGCAACCTTGCCCTCGCCAAAATTGATCCACCCGCCGATGGACACTGCGCTGACCTGCATCCCGGCGCCGCCCAGTCGTCTGTATTGCATGCTTTGTATTCCTCTCGCTGTAGGAGGTTAAGTTTGTGCCTTGTTCGCACTGTAACAGGCAGATTAGAACAACCCTGCGCCCGGCAAACAAGCGCCTCAGACGGTTTCTAATACCTTTTTCACCACATCCACCGCAGCGCCCAGCCCATCTTCCGCCTGGATTAACCGGCTGAGTTCCAGCACCCGGTTGCTTATGTGCGTATTGGTGGTTGCTTCGAGAATGGCTGCTGCAAGGCTGCTCGCAGTCAATTTGCCGCGCCTAAGCGGTCTGGTACCCGCGCCCAGTTCAAACATGTGCCGTCCCCAGAAAAGCTGATCGCCCAGCAGCGGCACAATGATGGTCGGCACCCCGGCACGCAGCCCGGCAGCGATGGTGCCCGCCCCGCCGTGATGCACGACTGCCGCCATACGCGGGAACAACCAACTGTGGGGCGCATAGTCCAGCAGGAAGACAGTCTCCGGCAGGTCGATACCGCCGATGCCCGCCAATCCGCTGAGCAGAACCGCGCGTTTATTTGCCTGTCGCAGCGCATCAATGATGAGGCGGGTCATCGCTGCCGGGTCTTTCTCCACCATGCTTCCGAAGCCGATGTAAACGGGCTTCTCACCGCGGTCCAGAAAATCCAGCAATGCCTGCGGGGGCTGCCATGTGGGGTCATCATCAAAAAGGTAGCCGGTCAAATGAATTTGCGGCGACCAATCCTTGGGCGCTGGCAGCATGTGGCGGCTCACCAGCAATAGCTGCGGTGTGTCCCTGAGCAATGCCCGGTGTCTGCGCCAACCGATGCGCGGCAGACCTAGCTGCCGGCGAATCTTGTTGCCCTGCCTGCCGACGATTTGCCAGGTCGCAAAACGCAGCACGCCGCCGCTCATGCGGTTGTACCAGTTGTGCGCGGGCAGCCATGCCGGTGCTTCCGGCAGATTGAACACCGGGAACTGCGCAGTAGGGATCATCGGAAACAGGCTGACGATGATTGGGCGCAGGCGATATTTCTCGACAATGCCATGAAACAAGCTCTGCCCGGTTTCGACATACAGCAGGGCATCACCCTCGCGCACCACGCCCAGGACACCTGCGCCTAGCACTTGCATTGCCCAGGCAACGGTGCTGCTGTAGCGACGTGCCGACGCGATGAAGTTGGTGCCGGTGCCTTCATCCGAAACATGCAGCATCGAATCGAGCACTTCCTGCACATTCACGCCCAGCCCGGCAAAAGCAAGTCCGCGTGCCTGCACCCATTCGCAGTATTCCTCCGCCGCCAGCACGAGAACGTCGAAGCCTTCACGCTGCAACGCCTGCGCCAGCACGACATACGGTCGCACATCCCCCCATGTACCATATGCCAGCATCAAAACCCGCATGGTGACCTCCTGTATGTACTTGCACAGGCGAACTGTTTGAATGCTCCAGCGCGAGAAGGGTCTGCAAGCGGTTCAATCCGATATTTGGCAGTCCTGGCAAAACCCCTTGAGGACGAGATGATCCGCCTGCACGTCAAACCCAAAAGCATCACGAAAGTGCTGTAAAAGGGATGCCACCTCGTTGAGGTTGACCATCAGTACCTGACCACAGGAGAGGCATACCAGATGGAGATGGTCAGCTTCCCCGGCGATTTGATAGACCTTGCCGGTGCCGCCGATTTCCGCCTCAACTACCAGCCCCACTTCTTGCAGCACAGCCAGCGCGCGATAGATCGTGGAGCGGTCAATCGTCGGGTCCATCTCGTTGACCGCCGCCTGAACAGCCGCCAGGGTCCCGTGTTCGTGACAAGCGCAGACGGCATCGAGCACGATTAAGCGCTGCGGCGTGACGCGATAGCCTTTGGCGTGCAGCGCCTTGATGTAGTCCTTGCTTTCGTGAGTCATAGCATACTTTTCTTCGCTATATTCTTACGCCATCAGTATACCAACTGCAAATCGTCGCAATAAGCCGTCTGCGCACCAATTTCTGCTACGCTAAAGTAACGTCAGCCGCCGTTTTGGAGTACAGAACCCATGAGTCCTGCCCATGATCACCATCACGACCACCACCATGACCACGCTCATGATCATCCCCATCAGCGCGGGGGCAGCATCGGCATAATCGGTGCCGTGTTACACCTGCCCGGTTTCGGACACGATCACGAACATGGCTATACCGAACTTGCAGCCGATGCTGCACTACACGACAATGCCCTGGGAATTCGCACCGTGTGGTTGGCGCTGCTGGTATTGGGCATTACGACTGCGCTGCAAATCATCATCTACGTCGCCAGCAGTAGTGTGGCACTGCTGGCAGATACGGTTCACAATCTGGGTGATGCGCTTAACTCGACTCCCTTGCTGGTGGCGTTTTACCTGGCGCGGCGGGCTGCCACCCGCCGGTACACTTATGGCTTTGGTCGTGCCGAGGATGTGGCGGGGATTCTGATTGTCGGCTCCATCGCTTTCAGCGCTGGTTACATTCTATGGGAATCAATTCAAAAGCTAATTGACCCGCAACCGCTGACAAATCTCCCGTGGGTGTCTGTCGCCGCGCTGGTCGGCTTTATCGGTAACGAACTGGTCGCCGTTATGCAGATCAATGTCGGCAGGCGCATTGGTTCAGATGCCATGGTCGCTGACGGGCAGCATGCGCGTGTGGATGGGTTGACCTCGCTGGCAGTTCTGATCGCCGTGTTCGGCACTGCAATCGGTCTGCCGATCCTTGATCCGATTGTGGGCATCGTCATCGGTATTGCCATTGTGGGCATCACGTGGAATGCGATCAAATCCGTCTGGTACCGCCTAATGGACGCAGTCGACCCTGAGTTACTACACAGAACAGAACACGAACTTGAGCAGGTTGAGGGCATTGACAAGATTGTACGGCTGCGCGCCCGCTGGGTTGGACACCGGCTGTATATGGATATCGTGATTGCCGTGGCTGCGCATCTGTCTTTCCCGGCAGCCTGTGACATTACTGCGCAGGTGCATCAAACGTTATCCCGGTCGATACCAACATTAGGCGATGTCACAGTAGAAATAACCTCCGATACAACCTCCGGAGTTCCGACGTAGCGTTAAGCAGCACCAGACATGCCCACTTTGCGACGATAGAAGCGCCCATAGTTGGCACGTTTGGCTTAGGAGTGGCTGCGCCAGCATGACAACCGGAGGCGCAGCACCACTGACGCCCGGTGGCAGCATTACCACCCTCATGTCGCCTCTCAAGGTCTGCCCAACCTGAAAGCGGCAGACCGCGAGGTGACCGAGAAACTGGGCGTGCTGGCTAAGGATCCGCCAGCCGATGGACACTGCGCTGACCTGCATCCCGGCGCCGCCCAGTCGTCTGTCTTGGGTGCTTTGCATTCCTCTTGCTGTAGGAGGTTAAGTTTGTGCCTTGCCCACACCGTGGTGGGCAGATTAAAACATTCCTGCGCCCGGCAAACAAGCGCCTCAGACGGTTTATAACACCTTTTTCACCGCTTGCACCAGCAGCGCATGTTCGGCGCTGTGCATACGTGACATGTAAGCTTCCAGCGTGTCGCCCGGCTGGAATGGCACAACCGCCTGCGCGATGACCTCGCCCGCATCCACTGCGGGGATAACATAATGCACCATGCAACCGCTGCTCTCAAGCGCGCCCTGCTGCCAGGCGGCGTAGGCGCGTTCAATCGCCTGAGTGCCGGGGAACATGCCGGGCAGCGCCGGATGCAGGTTAATCACCCGGCGGGGAAAACGTGTCAAAAACGCGGCGGTGAACACATGCATCCAGCCTGCCAGCACGATAACGTCCGGCGCAAAGGGGGCGATCAGGTCGGCGAGGTCAGCATCGTAGCTTGCACGTGCTTTGCCAGCGTCCGTGTAGGGCTTCAACGGGAAATAGCGCGTCGGGATGCCCGCCTGCGCCGCGCGCTCCAGCCCATAGGCGGCTTTGCGATTGGAAACCACCAGCACAATCTGCGCGGGGAGCGTACCGCTGCGGGTCGCGTCGATCAGCGCTTGCAGATTGCTGCCGCTGCCGGAAATCAGAACCACAATCCGGGGTGTGTCGTTATCGTGCGCGGGGTTGTGCGTCATCTAGCGTACCTCAACCTGTTTCGCGCCGCCGGTGATTGCGCCCACGTGGTACAGGTCGCCCGGCAGTGCGGCAAGTGCGGGGGCGGCGTGTTCTGGCGGCACGATGACCAGCATGCCCAGCCCCATGTTGAACACGTGGAACAGCTCCTGTGTGCTAATCTGCCCGCTTTGCTGGATAAGCGCGAAAATGGGCGGTTCCTGCCATGTGCCCCGCCGGATTAGTGCGCCGGTGCCGTCCGGCAGGATGCGCGGCAGGTTGTCAATCACCCCGCCGCCGGTGATGTGCGCCAGCCCGCGCACGTCCACACCTGCCGCCCACAGCGCCCGCACCTGCGCCAGATAGGGACGATGCACCGCCAGCAGCGCGTCACCAATGCTCATGCCCAGCGCGTCATGGGGCACTGACCAGTCCAGGTCTGCCAGCGCCCGGCGTGCCAGCGAATAGCCGTTAGTGTGCAGCCCGCTGGAGGGCAGCGCCAGCACGGCATCGCCGGGTTGAATGCGTGCGCCGTCCACGATGCTGCCGCGTTCGACCACCCCGACAATCGTGCCCACGAGGTCAATCTCGCCAGGCGCGTACACGCCGGGCATT
>DAOTWP010000002.1:0-1717 GCA_034435675.1 Anaerolineae bacterium | reverse complement strand
GCGCGGGCGGCAGCGGCAGTTGATGATCAACCCTGAAACGGCTGTAGAGCAGCCAACCACCCGCCAGCAGCGCAGCGCCGGTCAGCAGCGCGCGCCCACTGCGCAGCGGCGGGCGGACCGGCGGGCGACCCGGCATGCCGCCCTGCTGCGCCGTGCTGGTGGCAGGGTGGTTGGTGAGTATTGTGGCGTGTCTCCTGCCGTTCTTTGCGGGCATTGTGGCATCCTATCGTCCATGCAGCGAACAGAGCAGCGTGCTGGCGGTGCGCGTGGTGTGACACCTGCCCCTGCTGTGATTGTATGCCCACATCATTTCCGGCAGAACGGATTTGCGAGTTTTATAACCGTTTTTCAGCGGGGTTGTAACAGAAACCTGACTGTCGCGGGCAGCCGCCGCGCCCAGTCGCGCTCGTTATGAATGCCGCCGCGATCTTCCACATAGAGCAGCTTTTCGCCCCGGCGGTAGCCCTTTGCTTCCAGCAAGCCGCGCATGCGCCGCACAGAGTAAAGGTAGCGCACCGACGCGATTCTGCCGCGCCGGAAATGCGACCCCGCCAGTTCGCGCGTGCCGACATCCAGATACAGCCTGCCGTCATTAAAGGCGGCGCTGCGCACAAAGTCGTAAATGGCAAAACCGCCAAACCACAGCGCCGGGCTGACCACCCCGGCAAAGCCGAACACCTGCGGATGCGCGAGGAAGCCATACAGGCTGATTAACCCGCCCATGGACGACCCCAGCAGCCCGGTATTGGCGCGATCCGGCAGGGTGAGGAAGTCGGCATCAATGCACGGTTTGACCGTCTCAACAATGAAGCGCAGATACGCCGCGCCGCGTCCCGCGCTCATACGATCCGCAAACGGGCTGTATTCGTGAATACGATCTGCGCCTGCGTTGGGCAGCCCGACGACAATTGCCTCGATCCCTTCGCGGCTGAGCGCCTGCATGGTTTCGTCCACCTGCCATTCGCCGGTAAAGCTGGTGTGCGCGTCGAACAGATTCTGCCCGTCGTGCATGTAGATCACGGGGAAGCGTTTCGGCGTGCCGCCGGCGGCGCTTCTGCCGTGCGATGGCGGCAGGTAAACCAGCAGGTCGCGCTTGTTATTGAGCTGCGGGCTGTAGAAGTCCTTCAGCACACGCAGTTTGCCTGCAACGGTATGCGTTGGGTGCAGGTCGGTATAGTCGTACCATTTGGTGGTCAACGGCAGAGTTTCCTTTTAGCTTATCTATCGGGAGGCGCAGGGGTGACGCACTGTACGAATAACTTCCATTATAGGGGACGCAGGGGGCAGCGAACAGGGAAGCGCAGCAGACAGGCAGCGCAGCAGGCGCTTTGCAAGTTTGAGGACGGTTTGTTAGGTCTGCTGCCCGCGTCTGGTGCCACCTGCAAGGAAATTTACAAGGAGTTCACTGCTGTGCAAGGTCTGGCACCCATTTTGTTCACAACTTTTTTATAACCTCGGCTGGACTGTAAGGTGCGGGTTTAGCCACGCGAAAGGCACGGGGGATAAATTAAAAGCATGATCCAACAACAATTTGCAATCATCCAGGGTAGAGGGTTCGCCATGTTCAGCACACTGATTAACACACTGTATCGCCAATACGGCAAGCGCGTCTTCGACTTCAGCGTTGCTCTGTTCGTGCTGCTGCTGGTGCTGCCGGTCTTCGTGCTGGTGGCAGTGCTGGTGCGCAGCAAGCTGGGCAGCCCGATCTTCTTCACGC
>DAOTWP010000001.1:0-10935 GCA_034435675.1 Anaerolineae bacterium | reverse complement strand
GACACGCCTCTGATTGTACCCACAAAATGCAAAAGCGCTCGCGCGCGCCCGCGCCCGCCCGCGCCCGCCCGGCACGCTCACTCCCCAACCAGCACCAGCCGCCCGGCGGCGTCCCCGCTGGCGACGCACGCCAGCGCGACAACACTGCCGACGTTATCGTGAATGCGCCATGCCAGCGGTCCATCTGCCGCCGCATAGCGCAGCGCCTCGCCCAGCAGCCCGCGCCAGACATGGCACAACGGCGTGCTGCTGCTGCGCCCCAGGCACAGCGGACAGCGCGTGATGCTGAATTCGTGGAAGCCCTCGCCCGGCACTGCCTGCGCGCGAATGTCGGAATACTTTTCCAGCGAATAGGCAACCGCAGGCAGCAGCACATTCAGGCGTTCCAGCGGCGTTTGCAGGTCATGGAAAAAGCCCTTTGCCCAGTAGTCGCCGGAGGCTTGCAGTAGAGTCACCCACCATGCCCGCCCGATCATCACCTGCACAGCCTGTGCCGCGCGCGGGTGCAAATGCGCCTCCAGTGCGGTCAGCAGCGCCGCGAAAGTCGCAAAAGGCACTTCGCGCTGCGCGTCGTCCGGCGGGAAATCCTCGGCATACTGTTCCAGCCCGGCACGCTTGAGAATCGCGGCGGTATCGCTGGCTGTGGTCGCCTCAGTGATGATGCGCAATGCGCTATGTAAAAAGCTGTTGGGCAGCAGCAGGCGGCGCGGCTTGCCCGGCATCGCCCGATGCGTCGTAGTATGCTCCGGCATGATCCTTACCCTGATCGTCAGCCTGTCTCGGCTTCTCCGCCAGCCCCAATCGCAGCACAGCAGCGCGCAGCAATTGAACTGCGCACTACTATCGCACATCCGGCATCCAGCGGCAACCGCAGACAGGGCGGCAACCGCAGACAGGGCGGCAACCGCAGAGCCAGCTTTTCAAGGGGCGTTTGCTTTACGGGGGCAGCGAACACGAATCGACCCGTCACTTCAGCGGGTCGATTCGCCGGGCATGGAAACGCGCGTTAGCGCTGAAGCGGTATTCGCAGCGGGGCGTTCAGGTCAGTTTCAACCGCACTGGGCAGCGTGAACCAGAAAATGCTGCCTGCGCCGGGGGTGCTTTCGACGCCGACTTCGCCCCCCAGGCGGCGGACAATGCGCTGCACAATCGCCAGCCCAATGCCGGAGCCTTCGACCCCTGGCGGCTGCGCGCGCGAGAACAGGTCAAAGATGCGCCCCTGTTCCTGCGGGGCAATGCCAATGCCGTTATCCTGCACTTCGTAGCGCACCATTGCATCTGGCAGCGGCTGCGCGCAGATCGTCAGTACCGCCTGCTGTTTACCTGCGTCCAGATACTTGATCGCGTTGCCGATCAGGTTGGCAAAGACCTGCTCAATCCAGGGGGCATGCCCCAGCACCGGCGGCAGCGGCAGCAGAATTTCGACAGCGATATTGTGCGCCATGATTTTTTCGGCATAGGTGATCAGCGCGCTGTCAACCAGCCGGCTGACTTCCACCTGTGTAACAGCGGTGTGGTTATCTTTCAGGTGTGCCAGTTGCAGCAGTTCGTCAATCATCTGCTGCATGCGCGCGGCAGATTGGCTGATGCCGTTGAGGCAGTGCGCGCTTTCAGCGCGATCGCTGCTGTGCTGCGCCAGGTCTGTGAAGCCGATAATGGCGGCAAGCGGCGCTTTCAGGTCATGGGCAACACTGTAATTGTATGCCTCCAGATCATCAATCGTGCCGCGCATCTGATCAAGGCGCTGCTGAAGCTGTTCGTAGCGTTCAGCATTGTACAGGGCGTTGGCAATCCAGCGGCTGAGGGTGTGCGATTCGCGGATGTCGGTCATGGTGTACATGCCGGGGGCGGTGTGCCCCAGGTTGAGCGTGCCAACCAGCAAGCCCGTGTCGGTTTCCAGCGGCAGCAGCACCTGTGACGCATAACCCGGCAGCGCCCCGCGTGCCGCCGCATTACGCAGCACCCGCGCGTGAGGATGTTCCAGCATATCCAGCAGAGCGCAGTCCTGCGGCAGCAGCAGCGGGCGTGTGCCCGGTGTTTCGCCGCGCAGGGTCACATGCAGCCAGCCGCCCTCCGGTGCCCGCAGGCACAGGCTGAGGTGCTGGTGACGGACAATGCGCCCTAATTTCATGCGCAGGTTTTCCAGAATAGTTGCCTGATCCAGACTGCTGCCCAGGGCGCTGGCGAGGTCATGCATTGCCGTCCAGCGCTGTGCCATGCGGTCATTCAGCGCCAGCAGGTGGCGTGTGGTGTCCAGCAGTTGCTCATGGCTGAGTGCGTCGAGGTCTTCTGGTGCGGCAACCACATGATTGCGGTTTTTGGCTGGCAGGTGCAGTCGTTCGATCATGGCGAATCCACAGTGAAATCCATTATCCTATATCCCTGCCTCAATTATAAATCAATGTTTCATTGAGAGACAATCAATATTTGCGGGAAGAGATGAGGGTTTGCTGAATTGCGGTGAAAACGGGACTAAAGTGCCATGCGCCACGGGGGCAGCATGGCGCGCCATGCAGGGTAAGCAAGCCGGGGCATACGCCGGGTGCATTCGGATTTCGGGGCAAAACCTTACTGCTCATCAAAGCGAACCGCAAAGCCGCAAAGGGCAAAAAGCTTATTGCACCACAGAGACACAGAGGGCACAGAGAAACTTGCATCTATCTCTCTGTATACTCCGTGTCTCCGTGGTTTTGATCGCAGTGCGCAGTTTTGCCTGCATTGACCCCATTTCCGAGTACACCCCACACGCCTGCATGCCCCGACAAATACTGCTGCGCTGCTGCGCCCGGCTCAACTCAGCGACACGATGTAGGTCGGGTTTTCGGCAGACAGCGTGAAAGTGCTGCCGTAATGCTTGAGCGTCAGGTTTTGCCCGCCGTCCGGCAGCAGTGTATAGCCTGCCACGACCTGCACCGGCTGCTCAGGATCACGCTTGACGGTCACTTCCAGCACGCAGTCACGGTGGTTAACCTTAAAGCTGTATGCCTCCCACTGGTCGGGTAGGGTCGGTTTGTAATGCGGCACACCGTCGCCGGGATGCACGCCCGGTTCCAGCCGCAGCCCGGCAAAGCCGTTGACCACACTCATCCACGCGCCCGCCATATTGGCGATATGCACGCCCGCTGTCACGTTGCCGTGACCATCATCGAGATCCATGCGCACCGTGTCGTTAAAGAAGCTGTAGGCGCGTTCATGATAGCCGATTTCGCTGGCGACTATGCTGAACGTGCATTTTGACAGCGACGAGTCGTGTGTGGTGATCTGCTCGTAGTAGTTGAAGTTGCGGCGCTTCTTCTCCATATTCACATCCTCGCGGTCATTCAGCAGATACAGCGCCAGCAGCACATCCGCCTGTTTGCAGACCTGGTGCCGGTAAACCACGAGGTAATGGTAGCGGTTGAGCAGCGCGCTCTTGCCGTCGCGGGTGCCCCAGTCCCAGCGCCACGACGCGCGGTGGAAGAAGCCGTCATCCTGTGCAAACAGACCCGTATGCGCATCATAAGGGATGTACATGTTGTCTGCCGCCTGTGCCCAGGTTTGCAGCTCTTTGTCGCTCAGGCGCAGCCGCCCGGCAATGGCGGTATAGGCGTGCGGGTCTGTGCTGTGCAGCCATTGCGCCACCGCGCAGGCATAGCGCAGGTGTTCCTGCGCCATCATGTTGGTGTAGCAGTTGTTGTCCACCAGCGCGGTGTATTCGTCAGGTCCGGTGACGCCGTGAATGCAGAACTGGTTGCCGCGCGCGGGCACATAATCACCCAGGTCTGCCCACAGCCGCGCCGTTTCAAAGACGATTTCCGCGCCCATCTCAATCAGAAAGCGGGTATCGCCGCTTGCTGCGACATAATTTCTGATCGCATAGGCAATATCCGCGTTGATGTGATACTGTGACGTGCCGCCGAGGAAAAACGCGGAACACTCGTCGCCGTTGATCGTGCGCCAGGGATATGCCGCACCGCGCGGGTGCGCCAGTTCGCGGGCACGGGCGCGCGCCTGTTGCAGTGTGCTGTAGCGGTATTCCAGCAGGCGGCGGCTGATTTCCGGTTGGGTGTACTGGAAAAACGGTACGACGAACATCTCCGTATCCCAGAAGTAATGCCCCTCGTAGCCTTCGCCGGTCAGCCCTTTTGCGCCCACGCTGGTCTCGCGCGTGGTGGCGGCAAAGGGCAGCAGCCACGCCAACTGCGGGTCAGCCAGGCGTTCGTGATACGCCGCCAGCAGCTTCGTTTCGCGCGCGCTGATGCTGCCCGTATTGCCTGCCGCTTGCAGCAGGTGGAACATGTTAAAGCGCACCCCGGCTTGCAGTTCGCCGGCTGTTTGCGCCGCCTCGGCTGCCGCCGCTTGCTGTGCTCTGGACGTGCCAGCGGCTTTTCTGCCCTCAATGGTCACATCCGCAGCGCGCCAGAAGACATCCAGAAACGCCCGCTGCTGCCGCGCCAGCCCCTCAAATCCCATCTGCACGGCGCTGGCGAGTTCTTCCTCTGTGGCGGCGCGCAAATCCTCGCGTGATGCCTGGCGCAGCATTTCCAGCGTGTCATCCAGGGCTTCGCGCTGCCCTGCCGAGAGTCTGGCATCCAGCGAGGCGGGCGGCGCAAACGGAACGGTGATGTAAACGAGGTACTTGCGCAGGGTGATCGGCTGGTCTTTCTGCGCCTGCCCCGTGTAGCGCGCACCGATTTGTGGCGGCTGTTCGTCCTCGGCGGCGCTGCTGGCATTCAGCGGGCTAGAGGTAAAGGCGGTGGCGCTTTCCAGTTCGCTCGCCATCGCGCTGACCAGCGCCAGCCGCGAGTGCCGGGTGGTCGTCACCAGGGCGCCACCCACCTCCAACAGCACTGGATCGCCTACCAGCCGCAGCATGCATCCTTTCAGGTGGCTGCCTACGCGCGGGTCACGCTGTACGTTGACATTCTCTACAGCGCCGTCCAGCAGTGCTTCAATCGTGATCGGTGCATCAAAGTGCGGCGTCAGGCGGAACTCGATGGCGGCAAGGTGCGGGTGCGCAAAGCTGACCAGCCGCCGCGTTTCGAGCGTCAGTTCGCGTCCTCGCGGCGAACGCCAGGTCAGTTTGCGGTGCAGCAGGCCCGCCTGCATATCCAGCATGCGCCGGTAGTGCAGGATTTCGCCTGTATCAATGTGCAGCGCTTCGGCGTCGTCGCCGTCGCCAACCCGCACACGGATGCTTTTGCCATTGGGCACGTTGAGCATCGTCTGGCTGTACTCGGCGTAGGCGTGCCCCGGTTCGGGATATTCAATTTTCTGGCTTTCGTAGAAGCCGTTGATATAGGTGCCATCTACGGTCTGAAGTTCGTTTTCCTGTGTTTCGGGGCTGCCTGCCTTCAGCCTGTTGGGGTGTTCGGGGTACGCCAGCCCTTCCTCAAAGCTGCCGCGCATGCCGATGTAACCGTTGCCGAGCGCAAAAATGCTTTCGCCGCCGTAATAAGTTTCGGGGTTGAACTGCTCCTCAATGATTGCCCACGAGTCTGTTGTGTAGCGCGATTCCCTGCCGGGGTGTTGAGCCATAGCTGCCTCATATTGTATAGACAAGGATAACCTGCGCAGGGCAGACAACGCTGGCTGCGCCGCCCTGCGTTCGTGTCTGTTTAAGCCAGAAAGGCGCGGATCGCGTCGGCAAGCTGCTGCGCGTGCGCGCCAAACAGCATCGAGACGTGGTTGGCGTTTACGGGCTGGTAGCGGCAGTCCTTGAGCATGGCGACGGTCTGCTGCGCTACCTCCGCCGAGACAATCGGCGCTGCGCCGTAGGGCTGCGTGGCATGCAGCAGCAGCACAGGCTGTGTGACGCCGGCATTGACCGCCTGCCAGTCAATCGTGAACTCATTTTCGACCAGTTCCTGAATGGCGTGCGGTGGAATCCGCGAGCTGACCGTGCCATCGGCGTTGTCCTGCAAATCCGCGCGATAATACGCCTCGACATGCGCGTCCCACGCATCCGCCCAGAACGGCAGCCCGCGCATGCGCTCCAGATAGGCGTCGGCTGAGGGGAACGGCGTCCCCAGCCGGCTCAGCGAAAGTTTGATCGCTTCCAGGGTGGACGGGTCAACCAGCAGTACCGATGAATCGAGAATGACCAGCCTGCCGACGCGCTCCGGGTGGTGTGCCGCCAGATAGAAGGCGATCAGCCCACCGAACGAGTGCCCGACCAGATGCGCACGTTCGATGCCTGCGGCGTCCAGCACCGCCAGCATATCGGCGGCGTGTTCCGCCACGCTGTAGCCGGACGGTGGTTTGTCGCTGGCACCGCGCCCGCGAAAATCCACTGCCAGCGTGCGGAATGCCGGGCTAAGCCCCGCTTCGACAACGGCGGCAAAGCTGTGCGCGTTGGCGGTCAAGCCGTGCATCAGCAGAATGGGCAGCCGGTCTGCGCTGCCGGGATGGTCGAGATAGTGCGTGCGGACACCATGATTCGAGGCGAACTTTTCCATGCGAGGCGACCTTTCAAAGCTACAAACAAACTCTGGTCCGATAACTGCTGGATGGCGGCACAGGCGGCAGCAGCACAACGCCCTGCGGGGAATGCGACTGCACCTCCAGTGCGATTATAGCGCCGGGGCGTGGCTGGCGCACGGGAAAACAGCGGCGCTGCGGGCGGGTCAGCCCGGCGTGTAGACAAAGATCACCGCACCGTAGAGTTCAATCGCCACGGTGTCCTGCACCACACGCAGCGCGGGCGCGGGGTCGGTGGTGGCTGCGGCGTCCAGCGTCACCGGCTGCACATGCACGGGGGTACACAGAATGCCGTCACAGGCATACAGCAGAAAGAACTCGCGGTAGTCCTCTGGGCTGCTGCCTTCGCCATAGCCAGTCAGGTGATAGCTTCTGCCGCCTGCCTGCGCGCTGTCCAGCGGGATGAACATCGGTGTCGCGGCAAGCGGCGCAGCGATGAACATCACCGTTACCGCCGTCAGCCCGACCAGCCCAGCCCACTTGCCGTCTTCCACGCTGCTGTAATCCGGCTGCGCATCCGGCTGATGCAGACGCCGGTATACGCGCCAGAATGTCCAGCCCACCAGCGCGGCGAACAGCAGCGGGTAGACCGGGAATGCCAGCGTCCAGGCGGTGCTGCCAAAAAAGAGCACCAGATCATAGAGTACCGGACGTTCGCGCACGAGCGGCACATATGCCAGCCCAAAGAACAGATACACCAGCGCCAGCGCCAGCAGTGCCAGCGCCAGCAGCATCGGCGGGGTCAGATAATCTTTCAGGTCGCGCCAGCCAACAATCATCGCAGTTCTCCTCTTTTGCGCCCCGCGCTGCAACCTGTGCCGTGACTCTGGCGTACAATTTGGGTAGAGTCGAACGACAGAAATACCGGTAAGCAGAAAGTAAATCGGGATGCGCATTAGACGACGCAATATAACATGGTTACTGCTGATGGGAATAGTGATTGGTTTCGTGCTGCTGTCGGGGGTCGCGTCGCCGCCGGTTGCGCTGACCCTGCTGGGATTGTATGTGCTGTCAGCAGTGATGTCGCTGCTCGATTTCCAGCCGCAGCAGTTGATCGAGAGTGTGCAGCGCAGCAGCATTCAGCGCAATGTCAGCCCGCAGGCACGCGAAGCCTCGGAACGGGCGCGGCGGCGCGGCGGGTTGGGCGAATCTGTGCTGACGATGCTTGATGTGGGCATGATTACCATGCAGGCAGGACGCGAAGGCATGGTCATGCGCCGCACACGCAGCATCAGCAAAGAGGAAGACGGCACGCGCCCGTTTGTCGTGCTGCACGCGCCTGCCTCTGCCGCAGAACGTCAGGTGCAAATCCGCTTTGAAATCCGCGATCAGGACGGCGTGGTGCGCTTTGTCAACGAAATGCGCCCCTTCCTGCGCGATGGCGAAAACAACATTCTGGCGGATCATCATCTGCCGCTGGCAGGCAACAACGAATTGACCGGCGCGGGCGAGTGGGATTTGCAGGTCTATGTTGATGGTTCGCTGGCAGGGCTGCACAGCTTCAGCATGTCGCCGTCCTATGAAGAGCGCTTTGGTCGCCTGAGCGCCAGGGAGCAGGCACAGGCGGACGCAGCGCCGCGTCGTGCCGAACGCCCGGCAGGCAGCACCCGGCGGTTGGAAGCCACAGACGGCGAGATTCCGCTGAGCCTTGAGGAACTGCTGCGCAGCCAGTCGCAGCAGCGCAACGATCGTCGTTGAGCGCGGCGGTGCGCCGTAGCCAGTGGGCAGCGGCGCGCCCGGCAGCCCGCCCTGTATCCCCACCATTTTGGGGGCGGCGGTGCCGCGGGGGCAGTGTACAATCAAAGTGCATGCAGCACAGGCGTTGAGCCTTGTCGGCAGTGAGCAGGGTAAGGCAATGTATAACGACAACAATCAGCTTTCGCCTCAGGCATGGATCGCCATGATCGTGCTGGGGCTGGTCTTTTTCTCGTTTCTGTCCAATCTGGCAAATATGCTGCCGCTGGTGGTCTTTGTGTTGATCGCCTGGTTCGCCTGGCGGCAGAGTCAGGAAAACAGCGCCCGGCGCGGCACGGGGCGTGATGACCGCCGTGACCGTGAGGGGGGGGCATGGGATGCGCGCCAGTGGGACCGCCGCCCGCGTGATTACAGCCCACGGGATACCAGCCCGCGCCGGGAACGGCTGGAAATGCGCCCGCCCGGACCGCCGCGCCGCCCACCCGGTTATCTGCCCGACGAAGCGACACAGGCAGTCCCGCGTGAAACCAGCGCCGGGCGCGTCTATAAGCACGCGCTGACCGCCGTGCAGAACGCCGGGCTGGATGTCAACCAGTTGCAACTGCTGGTGGTGGATATTGGTGTGATGGCGTTTAAGGGCAGCGATGACCCGGTGATTCATCGCACCTGGGATGTGCCCGATGCTGTGGATTATATTCAGCCGTTTGTTGAACTGCGGCTGCCCACGCGCGCGTCCGGGGTGGTGCGCTTTGAACTGGTGGACGCGGACGGGCAGACGATCTACATCCACGAAGACCGCCACGATTTGCAGCGCGGGCGCAACCTGATTACGCCCTCCACGCGCCTGCCGGTGCATGACGCGCTGGCGACGCACCGGGCATGGGAACTGCGCGTGCTGGCGGATAACAATCTGCTGGCGGTGCATAAGTTCGGCTGGGAAGACGCGGAAGTTCCGGCAATTCGCCAGCATATCGGTGAGGATGGTGAACTGAGCAGCGAACTGCGCGCCGTGCTGGCAGAAAGCCGCCTGGGCGAAATGAGCCTCGATGAACTGCTGGCGGAGCAGGACGAGGGCGGGCAGGGCAGCGTGGCACAGCGCGGGCGCGTTTGAGGCAGCACGCATCTGCACCGCGCAGCGCTCGCGGCGCGGTGGGGCTGCTTGTGCCGGCTGTGCCGCTGGTTGTGCCGCTGGTTTCGCCGCTGGTTGCGCCATCGTTATCATGGGCGGGGTCACTGGCGCGGCGCGCACGCCGTTTTTTCTGAGGAGTCGGGGCGTCCAGCAGGGCGCGCAGGGTCTGCGGGCGGCGTTTGATCACCCGCGCAATATCGCGCAGCAGCGTGTCGTCAATCTCCGACGCGGGCAGCGTGCCTTCCAGCAGCGCGTCTGCCACTTCCGGGTCAAGCTCCAGCATCTGGGCGAACGCCTCACGCGGGATTTCGCGGTGCAGCAGGCAGGTCTGCACAAACCTGCCAAACAGGCGCGCCCGCAGCGTGTTGTCCGGCGCGGAGGGCTGCCCGGCACGCGCGGCGACGGCGGCGAGTACCTGACTGCGTAGGGTGGTGCTGGCTGCTTTTGCCATGCTGCATCGTCCTTATGATTCCAGCGGATTGCCGTAGCGCCCCAGCGTCTGCTTGGCGCGAAACAAGATCTGCGAAATGGAGCGCGGGGCGATGCCATATTCAGCGGCAAGGCGGCGCGGCGGCTCGTCCCCCACCAACCGGCGCATCAGAATTTCGCGGTCACGCGGCGACAGCAGCGCCAGCAGTGCCTGTAACTCGCGCACCTGTTCGCGGATCAGCACTTTTTTTTCGGCGCTGGTGTCAAACAGGCGCTGGCGGTGGCTGAAGGCATCCGGCGATTTGCCCGCCTGCCCGTCTTCTTCCAGCAGCGCATCCAGCGACAGCGCGGGCGCTTTTTCCCTGCGGCGCAGCATGCGCACCCGGTTGAGGGCAATCACCCGCATCCAGTGATACAGGCGGTGAATCCCCTCGGCAGGGTCGGGGTCATCAAGCTGAAACGCCCCGATTTTCTGCACGACCACATGCCACGTTTCGCCCTCAATGTCATCGGTCACATCTTCGGGCAGCCCACGTTTGCGCACCGAGACGCGAATATCCTGCCGCAGGCGCGGCGCAACACAGCGGAACAGTGCTTTCCACTGGTGGACATCGTTAGCTTGCAGGCGTGCCAGCCAGTCAATCTCCCAGTCACGCGCTGGTGCGAAGTCAGCATCGCGGGGCATGGATCGCTTCCCGTAGGCAATGGTGCAGGACGCTCTGACCTGTTTTAATGCAGGCGCTGCCCTTTTGTCTACCCCCCACTGCCAGTGGAGGACCCCCCACTGCCAGTGCGGGCGCGGCTGGTAGTCCATTGCGCCCACGTCGCCACACAGCAGACTCCGCGCCGCTGCGATGTGCTATGCTGGTGACAGGCTTGCTATTGTGGCTTGATGATCCTGACAAGAAGGAGTTGATGAGATGCGCTGGTTCTTACTGCTGGCTCTGCTGCTGTCCTTTGCGCTGCCGCCTGCACAGGCACAACCGTCCACCGACACGCCCGTGATTGACGGCGTGATTATTGTGCCGCTGGGCGCGGCGCTGTGGCAGGATGTGGGCGCAGCGCCGGGGCAGGCGTACCTGCTGGATACGCTGACCAACAATCCCGCCTGCCGTATCGCGCCGGAATGCGGTGTGCTGATGCAGCGAGAAGTGGACGCCGCAGCAGCGGCAGACGCGGCAGGTGGTGCGCCAGCGCTCACTGAGCCAGCGCTCACTGAGCCA